>NZ_CAJQZK010000026.1:0-46909 GCF_907164655.1 Acidocella sp. C78 | reverse complement strand
GGAGCGGCGGCGGCGCTCAGAGGCCGAAATAGGCCTCGTGCACGGCGTCGCTCGCCTCCAGCTCGGCGCGCGTGCCGGAAAGCCGCACCCGCCCGCCATCGATCAGGTAGCCCCGATCGGCCAGCGGCAGGAAAGCGACGTTCTGTTCGGCGATCAGCAGCGTCATCCCGCCGGTGATCGCGGTCTTCAGAACATCGACCACCTGCTTGACGAAGACCGGCGCAAGGCCGGACGAGGGCTCGTCCATCAGCAGCAGTTTCGGCTCGGAGACCAGCACCTTGGCGATGCCGAGCATCTTGCGCTGCCCGCCCGACAAGCTGGAGGCGAGATCGCGCCGCTTGCCGGCGAGCGCGGGAAACAGTTCGTAGAGCCGGCCGCTGCGCCGCCGCACCTCGGCGGCCGAGAGGAAATAGCCGCCGAGGCGGATATTCTCCTCGATGGTCAGGCCGGGAAACACGCCGAGTTCGGACATGAAGGCGATGCCGCGGCGGATGCGCTGGTCCGGCGGCAGCGCGCCGACCGGCTCGCCATCGAACGTGATCGTCCCGCCGGTGCAGGGCAGCAGCCCGATGATCGTGCGCAGCAGCGTGGTCTTGCCGGCGCTGTTGGCGCCAAGCAGGATCACCGTCTCGCCCGCGTCCACCGCGAGGTCGATGCCCCAGAGAACCTGCATCGGGCCATATCCGGACTCGACGCCCTTGAGTGCGAGAAGGGTCATGCCGTCAGCCTCCGATGAACGCGGCAACCACGTCCGGGTCCTGCGATGCCGCCTTGAGCGAGCCCTCGAACAGCATCCGCCCCGCGCCCAGCACGATCACCCGGTCGGTGATGCGGTTGAGGAAATCGAGCAGATGCTCGACGACGATGAGCGCGATGCCCTGCGCGGCGAGCGATTTCAGCAGCTCGGCGATGCCCCCGAGTTCCGCCGGATTGAGCCCGGCGCCGATCTCGTCGATCAGCAGCAGCCGCGGATTGGTCGCCAGCGCGCGGCCGAGATCGAGCATCTTCTGCTGGTTGACGGTCAGCGCCCCGGCGATCGCGTCGGCCTGGTCGGCGAGCCCGATGCCGGCGAGAATCTCGTCGATATCAACCGCGCCGCGCCCGGCGAAGGTCGCGGCAACCTCGATATTCTCGCGCACCCGCATCGCCCGAAAACATTTCGGCACCTGGAAGCTGCGGTTGATGCCGAGCCGGGCGATGCGAAACAGCTTCAGGCGCTGGATTTCCCGCCCCTCGAACAGGATGCGCCCGGCATCGGCCTGGTGCACGCCGGAGATGACGTTGATCGTCGTCGTCTTGCCCGAGCCGTTGGGCCCGACGAGCCCGACAATCTCGCCCGCGGACACCGAGAAACTCTGCCGGTCGAGCACGGTGAGCCCGCCGAAGCGCTTGCTCACCCCTTCCAGCCGCAGCAGCGGTTCAGAGGACATCGACATTTCTCCGGATCAGCAGCGACATCAGGCCATTGGGCAGGAACAGCACCAGCAGCACGATCAGCAGCCCGTAGAGCAGCTCGAAATATTGCGGCGCCGAAACGCCGATCACCGCGTAGAACGCATAGAGCAAGGCAGCGCCGAGCAGCGGCCCGATCACCGTACCAACCCCGCCGAACAGGGCGAAGACGATGGCGAAGACCGAAATCTGCAACGTGAACACCGCATCGGGATAGAAGACCGAAAGGTTCCACGCATAGGCGCCGCCGGCCAGCCCGGCGATGCCGGCAGAAGCCAGCCACACGATGAGGCGCTCGCGCACGATATCCACACCCGCGAGCCCCGCGCTGATCGGGTCCTGATGCATCGCCCGCAGCCCGAGCCCGAAGCGCGAACGCCGGAAATACGCGGCAAGCCCGGTGGCGAGCAGCAGCACCGCCAACATCGTCGCATAGCTCGCCGTCGGCGCGTAGACCTGCTCGATCTTCACGCCATAAGGCCCGCCGGTCACATGCTTCAGCGCCTCGTTCGCCACCACGTAATAGATGATCTGCGAGGCGGCGAGATTGGCGATCGAGAAATATGCGCCCGAGAGCCGCAGCAGCGGCCCGAGAATGAGCCCGACCACGACCGCCGCCAGCCCGCCACCGAGCACACAGACCAGCACCGGCATTCCGGTGAACGTCACCAGCAGCGAGGTGGCGTAGGCGCCGGTGCCGAAGAAGCCGACATAGCCGAACGGCAGATACCCGGTGAACCCGTAAAGCAGGTTCAGCCCCTGGGCGAGCGCCATGAAGGTCATCATGGTGAACAGCACGGACTGGTTGCCATAGACATGCGGCAGCACCAGAAACATGGCGGCGAGAATGGCCAGCACCGCGGCCGGATAACGCACAGTATTGTCCTGCTTACGCACTGCGCACCGCCTTGCCGAGCAGGCCGGAGGGCCGGATCAGCACGATGACGAGCAGCAGCGCATAGGGCACGAGATTCGACCACGAGGCGTAATAGGTCTGCATCAGCATCGTTCCCACGCCGAACACGAGGCCGCCGACCACTGTGCCGAGCGGATTGCCGAGCGAGCCGATGATGATGATGGCGAACGACGTCGTGGTCAGGCTGTCGCCGATCGAGGGCGACACCGAGCCGACCATGTAGGGCACGAACACGCCGGCGATCCCGGCCAGCGACAGGCCGATCATGAAGGCGATCGCCGAAACCCGGTCGACATCGATGCCGGTGGCGCGCGCCTCGTCGCGGTCGGCCATGATCGCGCGCGTCGCGAAGCCGAGCCGCGTGCGGGTGAAATAGAGCCAGAGCCCGCCGATGCAGAGAATGCTCACCGCCGCCGCGACCCACCAGCTATCCGGAAATTCCTGGCCGAACACGCCGATATTCCCCGACCCCAGCGCCTCGCCGGGCAACGAGCGCTGGTCCGCGCCGAAAATGAAGAGCATCACCGCCTCGATCATCTGGGCGATGCCGAAGAACAAGATGAACGACAGCATCTCCGGGTCCTGGCTGCGCTGCAACCGCGGCACCACGCCGTAATACAGCGGATACCCGATCAGAATTCCGCCCAGAACCGCCAGCGGAATGCCGAAGATCGGGTTGAGGTGAAGCTCGTGCACCAGCAGCCACGCGCCGAACCCGCCCAGCATGATGAACTGGCCATGGGCGAGGTTGATCATCCGCATCACGCCGAAGACGAGATTGAGACCGATGCCGACGAGGCTGAAGAAGATGCCGTAGAGAATGCCGCCGATCAGCGCGTATTCGAGAAGTGCCAACGGCGCGCCCTTTCTTGCAGGGAAGGTGGAAACCAGTGGTCCGGATAGACGAAAGATCCCGGCCCGTCACGGGCCGGGATCCGGCGTTTCATACCGGGCCGCTCAGTGGCGCGGCGCGGGGTAGACCATCGTGCCGGTCGCCTTGTCCTGCGGATAGACCACGACGATCTTGTTGCTCTTGCCGGAGGGAACGAGCTGCGCGACCGGCAGCAGCTCGCCGAGCTGGGCGCCGTTCGCGTTGATCTTGAACTTGCCGAGCACCGTCGTCGTCTTGCCGGACATGTCCATCAGCGCCTGATGGAACGCGAGCTGCGAGAATTTCGGCGCGGTGCCGAGCATGTCCTGCATGATCAGGCCGGTGTTGTAGCCGGCGGCGTCGAGGAAATTCGGCGCGTTATGCGTCGCCGCGGTGAAATCCTTCACGAAGGTCGCGGTGTTCGGGCCATAGGTGGTCTTGGCGAAGCTCACCAGCGGCGGCGTCGGATAGGTGTAGGTGTAGGCGAGGGTTTTCGCGCCGACATTCTTCGTCATCAGGGCGAGAAGCTGGCCGGGGAAAATGGTGAACGTCATCTTGAAATGCAGGCCGCTGCCGGCCAGCGTGTGCAGGAAGGCGATGTCGTTCGGCGGATAGCCGAACTCGATCACCGCGTCCGGCCGGTGCGCCGCGATCGTGTGCAGCAGCACGGTGTAGTTGGACTCGCTGGTCGGCACGCCGTGATAATAAACCGGCGTGACGCCGCCCTGCTTCAGCGTCGCCTTCAGGGTTTCGGCCTGCGACGCGTCGAAATCGTTCGAATCGTAGATGACGGCGATGCGCTTGATCTTGTGATCGAGCAGGAAATGGCCGAGCGGCAGCGGCCACACCGTGGAGGCGGGAATGCTGACATCGGCGAGATAATCGGTCTTCTTGGTGAAGAAGTTCGCCCCCGAGCCGGTCGGGTCGATCAGCAGCATGTGGTGCTCGGCGGCCAGCGGAATCGCGACCGAGGTCAGCACCGAGCCGAAATCGGCGACCAGCAGGTTCACATGGTCCTGGGTGATGAGCTGGTTGTAGAGCGTCGTCGCGGTCGAGGTCGAGCTCTGGTCGTCATAGGCGACGATCTTGACCGGAATCTTCTTGTTGAACGCCTTGACGAAGACGCCGCCGGACTTGTTCACGGTATCCGCCCAGTATTCGAGCCCGTGATACTGCCCCTCGGACGCCACCGCGAAAGACCCGCTGCTCGCATAGAGGGTGCCGATCTTCAGAACCGACGGCGCCGTCGCCGCGGCGGCCTGGCCGATGCCGGCCAGCGCCAGGCCCGAGGCGAGAATTCCCGCCGCGCAAGCACCCAAGGCGCGTTTGAATTGTGCCCGCATGATTACTTTCCTTAATGAAAAAGCCAGTCAAGGCCAGTTGTAAAAAACGAGGCGTCGTTATTACCATAGCGGCGGCGCGGTCAATACTCATGATTCGTAAATATGCCGTGAGCGCGAACGCCCCGCGCGCGGCAATGCGGATCGCCACCCGCTCGGCAATTGCAACGATCTCCGCGCGCGGCCGCCTGAGCGGCCCGTATTATTTATTGTCCTCGAAATGTATCCCGATCTTCAACGCGCCCGTGTCGATCCGGCCTGCAGACGGCCGGCCGATGCGCGCGCCGCCCTCGTTACGCAGGCGGGAGATGAGCCCTACCCGGTCAATTAGTCTATATTTTAATCATATGATGATTTTATACTCTATTACTGACCAAAAACAACCCTGACCCAGTCTTATTCTGCATATTTTTTGTTATTTGCCCGTTGTTGCACCAGATCGAATGGCCTATTTTTTCTCCATTCAGGCCGGATCTGGCAATTCCGTCATCCGGCCCGCCCTTTTCAAATGGAGACCGCGCATGATCCGAATGAAAACGCTGCTTCGTGCCGTTGGGGCGCTTGCGGGTGTCGGGCTCGCAGGCCTGGCCACTGCACATGCGGCCTCCCCCGCCTTGCCGCCGAACATCGCGAAATCGGGCACCCTGCGCATCTGCAGCGCCGTCAACCTGCCGCCCATGGAGTTCATGAACGCCGCGACGCGGCCGACCGGCCTCGACATCGATCTCGGCGATGCCATCGCGAAGCGTCTCGGCGTCAAGACCGACTGGATCAACATGCCCTTCGCCGGGTTGATCCCCGCCCTGCTCGCCTCGCATTGCGACATCATCATGTCGCAGCTCTTCATCAAGCCGGGCCGGCTGAAGGTGATCGACGAAATCCCCTACATGGTCTCGCACGAAGCCGTTCTGGTGAAACCGGGCGCGAAGCCGGTTCCCTCGCTCGAAAACCTCTCCGGCAAGAAGGTCGCCACCGTCACCGGCACCACCGCAACGGTGCTGCTGAACGCCGCGAACGCCAAACTGCACGCGGCCGGCAAGCCGCCGATCGACATCGTGATGTTCCCCGAAAACACCCAGGCATTGCAGCAGCTCCAGTTCGGCCAGGTCGCGGCCTATGGCGTCGCCTATGAAACCGCGCGCTACTACATCCACAAGGCGCCCGGGCAATTCGCGATGGGTGGCCCGCCCTACTACACGATCGCCACCGGCATCGGCATCCGCAAGAACGAGGCAGTCCTCAACAAGGCGATCGGCTCAACCCTCGCCGGCATGATGAAGGATGGCAGCTACGCGGCGCTCTTTCGCAAATGGTCTCTCGGCATCGACATGCTGAAGCCCGGTTGAGCACGGAGCATCGAGGTGCATTTCGACTGGGCCTATTTCTGGCATCAGCTGCTGGAGCCGAACGGCGCGTTCCTGCAGGGGCTCTGGCTGACGATCATGATCAGCATCGGCGGGCAGGCGATCGGGCTTGCGATCGGCCTGCCCGCCGCCCTCGCCCGGCGCTCCACCACCCGCGCCCTGCAATGGCCGGCGCGCGCCTACATTTTCCTGATGCGCGGCACGCCCTTGCTGGTGCAGATCGTCTTCATCTACACGGGCCTCGCCGCCGCCGGCATTCTCCGCTTCCACGACCTCCATCTCGGCGGAATGATCCTCGCCGGCAACGTGCAGGCCGGCATCCTCGCGCTCGGCCTGAACGAGGGCGCCTACATGGCCGAGATCTTCCGCGCCGGCATCGACGCGATCGATCGCGGCCAGACCGAAGCCGCGAAATCCCTCGGCATGGTGCCCCGGCAAATCCTGCGTCATGTGGTGCTGCCCCAGGCCCTGCGCGTGGTTCTGCTGCCGATCGGCAACCAGTTCAACATCATGCTGAAGAACTCGACGCTCGTCAGCGTGATCGGCGTCTCCGAAATGCTGCTCGTCACCGAGACGATCAATTCGGCCACGTTCCGCACCTTCGAGCTTTATTCGGTGCTCGCCCTCTACTTCCTCGCGCTGACGACGATCTGGGGCCTGGTGATGGCCGCGATCGAGCGCCGGATGGACCATGCGCCCGGCGACGACGCGGTGGAAACCATCCCTCACCCCCTGCCGGAGTCCGCCTGATGCAGCCCCTCCTGATCGAAGCCGAAGACGTCGAAAAGCGGTTCGGCAATACGAAAGTGCTCGATCGCGTCAGCTTCGGCGTCCGCCGCGGCGAGACCGTGGTGCTGATCGGCTCCTCCGGCTCGGGCAAGACCACCCTGCTCCGCTGCATCAACCATCTGGAAACGATCGACAACGGCCGCATCGTGGTCAATGGCGGGCTCATCGGCTTTCGCGAGCAGAATGGAAAACTGGTCGAAGACCGCGAGATCAACATCGCGCGCCAGCGGCGGGATGTCGGCATGGTGTTCCAGCGCTTCAACCTGTTCGCGAACCTCAACGTGATCGACAACATCACCCTCGCACCGGTGAAGGTGCGCGGCCGGCCCCGCGCCGAGGCGGTGGCGCAGGCCGAGGCGCTGCTCGCGCGCGTCGGCCTCGCGCACAAGGCAAGGGCGATGCCCGCCTCGCTCTCCGGCGGCCAGCAGCAGCGCGTCGCCATCGCCCGCGCGCTGGCGATGCAGCCGGCGGTCATGCTCTTCGACGAACCCACCTCCGCGCTCGACCCCGAAATGGTGGGCGAGGTGCTCGCGGTGATGCGCGACCTCGCGCAGGACGGCATGACGATGATGATCGTCACGCACGAAATGGGCTTTGCCCGCAACGTGGCCGACCGGATCATCGTGATGGATCGCGGCCGCATCGTCGAGGACGGCCCGCCTGCCGCCCTGTTCGAACAGCCCGCGCACCCGAAGACGCGCGCGCTGCTCGTGGGGCGGCCCGCATGACCCCGGGCGGCGTCAGTCCGTCCAGTTGGGTTTTGCCGGCAGATTCTCGGGCCGATACGCCGGCACGCACGCCATGCGCTCGGCCACCGAGCGGTGGATCAGCCCGTCCGCGGGGATCAGCCGGGGTTCGCCCAGCGGCAGGTAGACGCCGAGAAACGCCGGCCGTCCCGGCCACTCCCGCCATTTCACGCGTTTCGGAATGATTTCCAGCACCCACCAGAAACCCTTGAGCGAGCTGTGCAGCTTCGCCTCCGGCGACGGCGCGGCGTAGACAAGCCGCCCGCCCGCCCGCCCCTCGCCACGCGCGAGTTCGTCGATCAGGGCGGCATCCATCCTCAACCCGGCCGCCCGCGCCTGCCCGATCATCCACAATAGCGGGTATTTCGACAGCCCGCTCTGCGGCTCCGGATAGCCGCCGCCGATATCCCCATGCACGCCGGCGAACCATACCTGCCGGATGTCCTGCGCCGTCCAGCCGCCATCGCCGCAACGTCCCGGCTTGAAACGCTGCGGCTCGCACCAGGGCAGCAGCCGGAACATCCGCCTGCGCTCATCGATCGAGATCGCCTGGCGGAACATCTCGACACCCGGGTCCGTCCGCGTGAAGCGCAGCGTCTGAAAATCCGGCAGCAGCCGGTCGCGGCGCGGCACGATCACCGACGACACCGTATCCCAGACCCCGATGAACCTGATCGTGACCCGCCGGCCGCCGGCAACGCGCCCGAACGCCCATGCCGCCGGCAGACCGGTCGCGACCTCCGCCTCCGGCGCGGCCGCGCGCAGCGCCGCCCGATCGGCAACCCGCCGGCTCCTGTGGCTGTCGCGACTCGCCTTCTTGTAGGCGGTGAAGGCGTAGCCGGCGAGGTTGAGCTGCGCTGCCGGCAGCAGCCCGATCACGTAGATGAACGCGGCAAGCACCCGCACCTCGTAGGCGCCACGGCTGAAGCCGAAGAGCCAGATCGCGTCGCCCTCCTCATATTGCGTGCACAGAAACCGGTACGCGGCGAGCACCTTCTCGTCGAGGCCATAGCCCGCAACCACGCCGAGGAATTCCGTCACGTCGGATTTCAGCCGCTGCCACGTGTCGAAATCGCCGACGGTGCCGACACCGGGGCTGTAGCGGACGAGTTGGCCCCGATCCTTCTCAAGAACCCGGAAGAGCTTCAGTACATTCGTCTGCGTCGATTCGATGCGGTCGCCGGTCCCATCGCAGCAAATGACGATATTTTTCGACATGACATGTTCCCCGCGCGTCCAGCGCCCGCATTTCAAAGGGCAGCGCCCGCAGCAGCCGGTCTGCGCTCATTTCCCGGCCCTGTGTTTTCGCCACGCGCCGTCGCCCGAACTCAGAAATCATTAAGACTCCTTGGCTAGACTTTCGTCCATGATGCTCTCCCGGCGTTCCCTGCTGCTTGCCGCGACCGCGCTCAGCCTGACCGCCTGTTCCGGCGGCGGCGGCGGTTCCGCGCCCGTCTCGGCCCAAACGGCTCCACCCGCGAGCAACACGACCGGCGGCGGGGCCGCCGGCGTTGCGCCAACGGCGACGAATATCGGCGGGATCTCGGTCTATCTCGGCCCCCAGAGCACCAATGTCTATCCAACCTTCAACCAGTATACGCCGACCAACGTGCTGCCCGTCCTGCAAGCGGGCATTACCGGTGCGGGCGTGAAAATCGGCGTGCTGGACAGCGGGGTGAACACCGCCGTGCCCTCGCTGGGCGGTCGCATCGCCTGGTTCAATTCCTACATCGCGCAGGGGAACGCCACGGTCTCGGCCAACAACCTCGCCTCCGCCAACGATCCCTTCGGCCACGGCACCGTCGTCACCGCTCTTCTCGCCGGCGACCAGCAGGGGACCTACGGCAACAATTCCGGCCCGACGAATTTCTTCCCCGGCGGCGTCGCCCCCGGCGCGACCGTCTATGCCGCCCAGATCTGCGACTCCACCGGCGCCTGCCAGCTTTTCACGAAGCCGTATCAGGATCTTCAGGCCCAGGGCGTCCACCTCTTCAACAACTCCGTCGGCGAGAACATCAGCACCTACAGCAGCGCGGCGGCGGCACAATCCACCGCCCAGGCGGTCGGCTCCCTGTTCGCGTCCCTGCCCGCGAACAACCTCTATGTCTGGGCGGCGGGAAACAACCCGGCAAACCCCGGCGATATCAGCGTCGAGGCCGAGGTCCCGGTCTATACCCAAGCGCTCCAGCCGCAATGGCTCGTCGCCGTGAATGTCGATATCGGCACCGATGGCAAGGTCTCGGGCCTCGATCCCTCGTCGGATGCCTGCGGCGTCGCCGCGCAATGGTGCGTGGCGGCACCCGGTAACGTCCAGATCCCGATCGTCGCCGGCACCGCCTTCGTCACCGGCTACGGAATCGGCACCTCCTTCGCCACCCCGATCGTGACCGGCACGGCCGCGCTGGTCTGGCAGAAATACCCCTGGTTCACGCCCGCCAACATCACCGACACCATCCTGACCACGGCCACCCATCTCGGCAGCGGCACCGGGCCGAACAGCACCTATGGCTGGGGGCTGATCAACGCCGCCGCCGCGGTCAACGGGCCGGCCGCCTTCGCCTTCGGCACCTTCGCCGCCAATATCGGCGCCGACCAGTCGACCTTCGCCAACCCGATTTCCGGATCGGGCGGCCTTGCGCTCTCGGGCACGACCGGAACCCTCACGCTCACCGCCGCCAACACCTATACCGGCGGCACCACGGTCAGCAGCGGCAACCTGAACCTCACCGGCAGCCTCGCATCGGGCGTCACCGTCACCGGCGGCACCTTCGGCGGGTCGGGAACCGTCACCGGCAATGTCGTGGCTAGCGGCGGCACCGTCATCAGCCAGGGCAATGTCGGCGGCGCGCCCGGCCTGACCATCAACGGTAACTACACCGCGCAATCCGGCGCCAATACCGCGATCGCCATCGGCACGCCGCTCACGGTGAGCGGCAAGGCGACACTCGCCGGCAACGCGCAGGTGCTGGCCCCGCCCACCACCTACACCCCCAAAGCCACCGAAATCTTCATCGCTGCCGGCTCAATCGCGGGAACATTTGGCAGCCAGACCTACGGCGCCGGCGTCTTCTACACCGTCGGCCAGTTCACCTATGGCCCGACGACGGTCTCCGCCACCGTCGCGGCCTCCAATGTCGCCCAGGTCGCCAGCGTGATGCCGGGCGCGACCACCGCCTCGGTCGCCGGCGGCGCCGCCATCCAGAGCGGCCTCCAATACGCCACCTCGACCGCCGCCGCCGGCACGCCGGGCGCGGCCCAGTTCATCAGAACCGCCGGCCAGATCCTCGCCGCGACAACGACCCAACAGGCCCAGACCTCCCTGACCAGCGTGTCCGGCGAAGCCTACCCAACCATGAGAACGGTCTCCGCCACGGCCGAAATGTCGCTGCTCGATACCACCGCCCGGCACATCGCCCTGTCCGGCACACCCGGCAAAACGACCACCTGGCTGCAATATGACGGCGATTTCGGCCGCCTCGCCGCGAAAGGCGCCGACAGCGCGCGGTTCGGCAGCAACGGCTTCACCGCCGGCTTCGACACGCCTGTCGGCGGCGCCCTCTCGCTGGGCGGCGCGATCAGCCACATCTCCTCGTCCGGCACCCTTTCCGGCGTCGGCGGCAGCGGCAACGACGATCTGAACACGGCCGATCTCTACGCCCGCTATGGCGGCAACACCGGCCCCTACGCCACGGCACAGCTCGCCTGGTCCCGGGTCAACGGCCGCATCCGCCGCTCGATCTACACCGCCAGTTCAACCCTCGGCGTCGCCGGCACGATCGCCGACACCATGATCGCCGGGGCGGGCGAGCTTGGCTACGACGCGGGCGGGCTCAACCCGTTCCTCTCGATCGCCGATATCAGATACGACAGCGGCGCCACCAGCGAAACCGGCGGCAACGGGTTCGGCCTCCGCCTCGGCGGGCAGTCGGCAAGCTACGCCCTCACCACCGTCGGGCTGCGGGTCAGCGACGATGTCATCGCCCTGGGGCGGGTCATCGCGCTGCACGCGACACTCGCCTGGCGCCATGCCATCGCCAATGCCCGGTTCATGACCGCCAGCTTCAACGCCACGCCCGGCGCCGCCTTCCGCAGCTATGGCCAGAGCATGCCGGCGAACGAGGGGATCGCGGGCCTCGCGCTCGCCGGCGACCTCGCCGGCGGCTGGCGCTGGCAGGCCGGCTGGACCGCGACGATCGACGGCCAGGGCCTCGCCTCGAACGCGCTCGACGCCGGCGTCAAGCTCCGGTTCTGACGGCCCCGCACCGGCCCGCGCCCAGCCGGCCCACCCTCATGCCCCGCGCGTGGCGATGGCCGCGCGCTGCCACCGATGCCGCACGCAGACATACAAAATCGCGATCCCCACGCCGGCGGTGAGCACGAGCGCGACAGCCGGCGTGCCATAGCCAAGCCCGCTGCTCTGCACCGGCTTGTCGAACCAGTCGGCGAAGGAGGCCCCATCGGCCGGGTCATGATATAAGCGGTCCAGAACGCGGCGACCTCGTTCAGGCCGAACGCGACATAGGCAAGCCCCGGCAGCGCGAACAGGATGGAAAACAGGATGGCCGAATTCAGGTAACCCATGCCGAACGTCGCCGCGGTCAGGTCGCCGGCCGCGGTGCCGAGCGCGAAGGTGGCGCTCACGGTCGCCCAGTAGAACGCCTCGCGCCGCGGCGTCACCACGGTGTGGATCGAAAGGCTCCGCTCGCTCGCCCTCCACCCCCACAGGATCAGGAGCAGGCCCGCCGCGAACAGGACAGTCGATATCGCATAGGGAACGCCCAGAACGACATGGATCACATCCGCCACCATGGTGCCGAAAATCGCGACCATCACCACCAGCAGCCAATAGGCCGCCGGCACATGCCTGCGCGTGGCGAACTGCAACGCGAGCGCCAGCGCAAACCCGAGCCCTCCCGCCGCGACCGCCAGATACGGGTTGGTGTGGAACACCAGAAAATCCGACGTCGCCTCACCCATCGCGGTCGAGATGATCTTCGCGACCCAGAACGACACGGTGATCTCGGGCACCTTGGCCCCGTAATAGCGGTCTTCGTCCAGTCGCATGAAGGTTCTTGCAAGTCCCAACGCACCCGTCCCCTGCTGTGTTCGCATCAGGCTCGAATGGGCAGCCGCGCCCGCGATCGCAAGGGCCGCAATCCGTCGCGCGAATAAACGTCTCGTGATCGGAGCCGCCGCCGGCGCCAATGCCGCGCCGCCCCTGAAAGACCGCCCCGCCCCCGCGCTCAGCGCCCGCCCGCGGCCGGCGTTGCGATCCGCACCGTCGCGGTCATGCCGGCGGCGAGGAACAGGCCCGGCGGCACATGGTCGAGCGTGACATGCACCGGAATCCGCTGCGACAGCCGCACCCATGAATACACCGGATCAACCCGCGGCAGCCCGCTGCGCGCCTCCTGCGCGTTCGCATCGGCAATGCCGCGCCCGATCCCCTGCACATGGCCATCCAGCACCCTGCCGGGGTCGGACATCAGCTCGATCCGGGCCGGCGCGCCCGGCCTGATCCGGTCAAGCTCGGTCTCCTCGAAATACGCGGTCACCCAGAGCTCGCCGGTATCGACCATCGTGATCGCGCCGCTGCCGGCATGGGCGTAATCGCCCTCATGGGCGGTCAGGTTGGTGATCGTGCCGCTCACCGGCGCGCGGACCACCGTGCGCGCGAGGTCGAGTGCTGCCTGCGCAACCCGCGCCTCGTCCGCCTGCACGCGGGCCGCGGCGGCGCGCGCGGCGGCGGCGGCATTGCCCCGGGTTTCCGCCGAAACCGCGATCGCGGGCAGCCGCGCGCGGCGCGCCGCATCCGCCGCCTTCATCCCCGCAATCGCCCGATCGGCGGCGAGCGTCGCCCGTGCGACCGCGAGCCGGTTGGCGAAATCCGCCGGATCGATCCTGAACAGGACCTGACCCTTGCGCACGCGCTCATTGTCGTGAACCGCGACCGCGACGATCCGGCCCGAAATCTCCGGCGCCACCGTCACGGCAAAGGCGCGAACGCGCGCATCCCGCGTCCAGGGCGTCGCGTCGTAGCGATGCCAGGCGGCAAAGCCGAGCCAGAGCGCCGCGGCCACGACGATGAGCGTCGCCAGCCCGGAAAAAACCGGCCGGTAGAGCCGCGCCGGCGATGCCGCGGGCGGGGCCGGGCGGGGCGAGGTCCGCCCCGCGATGGAATCGAGCATGTCGTCTCCGGAGATCACAGCTGCCGCATCCCCAGAACAAGACCGGCAGCAATACAGACGTAAATGGACAGCATGAACAGCGGCCAGTTCCACACCGCCCGGTCGATCCGCAAACGGGTCAGCCCCCGGCGGAGGATGTCGGTCAGCACCACCGCGAGCAGCAGCATCGGCACCGCCGGCTCGATGCCGATCCCGAACATCGACATTTCGGCGAGTACAGGCATCATCTCAGGCGCCGTCCCGGTGCAGCAGGGCGCGGATCGGCACCAGGCCGAGAAACGCGCCGATCGAGACGAGCACGCCGAAAATCATCGCCATCGCCTCGTTGAGCGCGGCGCCGAGATCGAATGACAGCGTATTGGCCGGATCGGCCGCGAGCATGAAGGCGAGGTTGTAGCCGGTCGCCGGGCCCTGGGTCCGGGAATCGGCAAGCCCGATCCCGCCGAGCATCAGGAAGGGCAGCAGCACGAGGGCCTCTTCGCCGAACTCCGCGCTGCGCGTGAACAGCGCAAACCGGACGAACAGGCCCAGCAGCGTCCCCAGCAGAAACCCGCGCAGCATGCCGAGCGTCGCGGCGACCTTCGATGGATGCGCCGCGAACAGCAGCGCCGCGGCCCCGGACATCAGCACGAAGAACGGCCCGTCCCGCCATTGCGAGACATACCAGAACGCGCTGGCCAGCATCACCGCGAGCCCCGCCCGCACGCCATTGCGCCGGGCCTGGCCCGGCACCGGCGAGGCTGCATGAACAAGCGTCGCCGCCCGGTGCCCCTCGAACAAAATCGCCGCGCCGCCGGCGCAGACAATGCCAAGCGCCACCTCGGCGGTGCGGCTCGCCGCGACGATGAAGGCCCCGTTCGGGTCCGCCACGCTGCCATATGAAACGATCCCCGTGGTCAGCCAGGTCAGCGCGAGCGCGTAGGTCTGGTACTGCCGGACCCGGGTGCCGATGAAGGCGCAGCCTCCCGCCCACAGCGCCATCGCGAGGTCGAATTCCAGCGGCCTCTGCGCGAACAGCGCGACGATGACGATGCCGGCCGCCGCCCCGACGATCGTGCCGATCATCCGATAGGCCGATTTGACGAAGGCATGGTCGAGCGAGGGAACGCTGACGGTCAGCACCGTCCACGCCGCCCATCGCGGCGTGTCGAGATGCAGCGCCATCGCGAGATAGAGCGCGAGCAGCGCCGCCGCCGACGTGCGCAGCGCGAAAGCCGCATCCGCGGGCAGGTCGCGCAGCAGGGCGGACGCGGTGCCGCGCAAGCGCGCGCCGGCGGGTGAAAAACGAAGGGCGCTCATGACCAGTGACACGTATTCGCCCCCGCAACCGCGAGTTAGTCCCGCCACCGACTTAGACTTATGCGAAATCGATGCTGAATGCGCGGCCCCGCGCGGCATCCGCCATGCCGGCGTCCACCTCGCCCCTGCAATCGGCCCTGCCCGTGGAAGGGCACCTCGCGGTATTATAACGATCACCGTCGGCGGCCAGACCAACCCCGACGCCGCCTCGTTCTATCCCGGGCCTGAAAGCGCTGCGCGCCGCATCGCCGGCAGGGTGGCGTTCTGGAAGGGCGGCGGGCTCAGCACTCCGGCAGGTTGACCGCGAGGCCGCCGGTCGAGGTCTCCTTGTATTTGGTGTTCATGTCGATGCCGGTCTGCCGCATGGTCTCGATGCAGTTGTCGAGCGGCATGAAGTGCCGGCCATCGCCGCGCAGCGCCATGCTCGCCGCCGCGACCGCCTTGATCGCGCCCAACCCGTTGCGCTCGATGCAGGGCACCTGCACGAGCCCTCTGGCCGGATCGCAGGTAATCCCGAGATGATGCTCCAGCGCGATCTCGGCGGCGTTCTCGACCTGCGCGTTGGTGCCGCCGAGTGCCGCGCAAAGCCCCGCCGCCGCCATCGCCGCCGCCGAGCCGACCTCGCCCTGGCAGCCCACCTCCGCCCCCGAGATCGAGGCGTTGTGCTTGATCAGCCCGCCGATCGCCGCCGCCGTCAGCAGGAAATTCCTGATGCCCTCCGCCGTCGCGCCGTGGCAATGGTCGCGATAATAGCGGATCACCGCCGGCACGACGCCGGCCGCGCCGTTGGTCGGCGAGGTCACGACGCGCCCGCCCGCCGCGTTCTCCTCGTTCACCGCCATCGCGTAAACCGAGATCCAGTCGTTCACCACATGCGGCTGCAAGGCGTTGCGCCCCGCCTCGGCGAGCAGCTGCTGATGAATGCCGCGCGCCCGGCGCCGCACCGAAAGGCCGCCGGGCAACACGCCCTCCTGGCGCAGCCCGCGCGCGATGCACTCATCCATCGCCGACCAGATCGCATCGAGCCGCGCATCGAGCGCATCGCCCGCGTCAACGCGCTCATTGGCGCGTTTCATCGCCGCGATGCTCAGGCCCGAGGCCGCCCCCATCGCCAGCATGTCGGCGGCGCTGCCGAACGGATAGGGATACCCCCTCGCCGCCGTCCGCTCCGCGAGCCGCCCCTCGCCCTCCCGCGCGGCGGCAAGCTCCTCCTCGGTCTGCACGAACCCGCCGCCGATGGAATAATACGTGCGCGAGAGCAAAAGCGTTCCATCCGGCGCGCGGGCGTCCAGCACCAGCCCGTTGGCGTGGCCGGGCAGCGGCGGGCCATAATCGAAGATCAGGTCCGCCTCCGGCGCGAAGATCAACGGCGGCAGCCCGGCGGCGTCGATCACCCCGGCGCGCTTCAGCCGCGCCTCCTCGGCATCGGCGCTGTCCGGGTCGATCGTGGCGGGCTGGAAGCCGAGCAGCCCGAGACAGACCGCGCGGTCGGTGGCGTGCCCGCGGCCGGTGAAGGCCAGCGATCCATGCAGCCGCGCCGTCAGATGCAGGCTCTCGCATTGCGTCCGCCCGCAGGCGCCGCGCAGCTCTTCCAGAAACCGCGCGGCGGCGACCATCGGCCCGATCGTGTGCGACGATGAAGGGCCAATGCCGATCTTGAAGATATCGAATACCGACAGGAACATACCGGCTCCGGTTCGCAAGGGGGGGGCGGCAAGCCGCCCGAAGGGTCGCCTCTCTACTCGGCCGCGCTGGCATAGGCCTCCGGCGGCGGGCAGGAGCAGATCAGGTTTCTGTCGCCATACACATTATCGACGCGGTTGACCGGCGACCAGTATTTGTCGACCCGGAACGCCCCCGGCGGGAAACAGGCCGCCTCGCGGCTATAGGGCCGGTCCCAGTCCCCCACCAGGTCCTCGACCGTGTGCGGCGCCCGCTTCAGCGGATTGTTCTCCCGGTCGAGCCCGCCCGCGGCGATCGCCTCCGCCTCGGCGGCGATCCCGAGCATCGCGGCGATGAACCGGTCCAGCTCCGCCTTCGGCTCGCTCTCGGTCGGCTCCACCATCAGCGTGCCGGCAACCGGCCAGCTCATCGTCGGCGCATGGAAGCCGCTGTCGATCAGCCGCTTGGCGACGTCATCGACCGTCACCCCGGCGCGCTCCTTCATCGGCCGCGTGTCGAGGATGCATTCATGCGCCACCCGGCCCCGCGCGGATGCGTAGAGAATGGGATAGGAAGCCGACAGCCGGCTGGCGATGTAGTTGGCGTTGAGAATGGCGACCTTGGTCGCCTGTGTCAGCCCCTCGCCGCCCATCAGCAGGCAATAGGCCCAGGAGATCAGCAGGATCGAGCCCGAGCCATAGGGCGCGGACGACACCGCGCCGCCCTCCGCCACCAGCGGATCTCCCGGCAGGAACGGCGCCAGATGCGCCTTCACCCCGATCGGCCCCATGCCCGGCCCGCCGCCGCCATGCGGAATGGCGAAGGTCTTGTGCAGGTTCAGATGGCTCACATCGGCGCCGATATCGCCGGGGCGGGACAGGCCGACCATCGCGTTCATGTTCGCGCCGTCGAGATAGACCTGCCCGCCATGCTCATGCGTGATCGCGCAGATCTCGCGCACGGTTTCCTCGAACACGCCATGCGTCGAGGGATAGGTGATCATGCAGGCGGCCAGCCGGTCCGCATGCAGCGCCGCCTTGGCGCGGAAATCCGCGATGTCGATATCGCCATCCGGCGCGACGCCGACAATGACAACCCGCATCCCCGCCATCTGCGCCGAGGCCGGATTGGTGCCATGCGCCGAGGTCGGAATCAAGCAGACATCCCGCCGCGCATCGCCGCGGGCGCGATGATAGGCCTTGATCGTCAGCAGCCCGGCATATTCGCCCTGCGCGCCCGAATTCGGCTGCATCGAGAAGGCGTCATAGCCGGTGATCAGGCACAGCTTCGCCTCCAGATCCGCGATCATCTCGGCATATCCCGCGGTCTGCGACGCCGGTGCGAAAGGATGGACATCCGCGAAGGCCGGCCAGCTCAGCGCCATCATCTCGGCCGCGCCGTTGAGCTTCATGGTGCACGAGCCGAGCGGGATCATCGCCCGGTCGAGCGCGAGGTCGCGATCGGCGAGGCGGCGCATGTAGCGCGTCATCTCCGCCTCGGCGCGGTTCATGTGAAAGATCGGGTGCGTCAGATAGGGCGATGTCCGCAGCAGCCCCTCCGGCAGGCGATAGTCGTGGGCAAGGTCGTCATCCCGCCGCTCGATGCCGAAGGCGCGCCAGATCGCCTCGATATGCCCGCTCGTGGTCCGCTCGTCGAAGGCGATGCCGATCTGCCCCGTCCCCACCCTGCGCAGGTTGATCCCCTCGGCCTCGGCCGATTTGAGGATCGCGCCCTGCACGGCGCCCACCTCGATGGTGATGGTGTCGAAGAACCGCGCCGGCGCCACCCGGTAGCCCTGCGCCTCCAGCCCCTTCACCAGCCGCACGAGCTTGCGATGGATGCGCTCGGCGATCGCCCGCAGCCCCTCGGGGCCGTGAAACACCGCATACATCGACGCCATGACCGCGAGCAGCGCCTGCGCCGTGCAGACATTCGAGGTCGCGTGCTCGCGGCGGATATGCTGCTCGCGGGTCTGCAACGACAGCCGATAGGCCCGGTTGCCGCGCGCATCGATGCTGACGCCGACGATGCGGCCAGGCATGCCGCGCTTCAGCGCGTCGCGCACCGCCATGTAGGCGGCGTGCGGCCCGCCGAACCCCATCGGCACGCCGAAGCGCTGGGCGGAGCCGATGGCGATATCCGCCCCCATCTCGCCCGGCGGCTTCAGCACGGTGAGCGCGAGCAGATCCGCCGCGACGCAGGCCAGCGCCCCCGCGCCATGCAGCGCCGCGATCGCCGGGGTGAAGTCGCGCACATCGCCATGGGTGCCGGGATACTGGAACAGCGCGCCGAACACCTGCCCCGGATCGAGATCGGCGAGCGGATCGCCGACGATCACCCGCCAGCCGAGCGCTGCCGCCCGCGTTTCGATCACGGCGATGGTCTGCGGGTGGCAATGGTGATCGACGAAAAACGCAGCCCCCTTCGCCCTGGTCGCGCGCTGGCACACCGCCATCGCCTCGGCCGCCGCCGTCCCCTCGTCGAGCAGCGACGCGTTGGCGATGTCGAGCGCCGTCAGATCGCAAACCATCGTCTGGAAGTTGAGCAGCGCCTCCAGCCGCCCTTGCGAAATCTCCGGCTGGTATGGCGTGTAGGCGGTATACCAGGCCGGGTTTTCGAAAATGTTGCGCTGGATCGCCGGCGGCGTGACGGTGCCGTGATAGCCTTGGCCGATCAGCGACGTCATCACCCGGTTCTTCGCCGCGACCTCGCGCAGCCGGTTGAGCACGCCCTGCTCGGAGAGCGGCTTGCCCCAATCAAGCGCCGTGCGTAGCCGGATCGCCTCGGGCACGATGCCATCGATCAGCTCATCGAGGCTCGCCGCCCCGACCGTCTCCAGCATCGCCGCCATCTCGCCCGGCGAGGGGCCGATATGGCGGCGATTGGCAAAGTCATAGGGCTCGTAGGGCGTTTCCTGATAGGTCATGGCAGGTCCATCCACCGATATGTGCGCGACAGGCGGCCTCTTTGCGCCGGCGCGCGGCATCCGCCCGCACCCGGCGGACCTGATCGTAGCAACGCCACCGCCAAAGTGAAGCCATTCCCGATCCCCGGCATCCCCGCCCGTTCAGATGGCACGGCGCGCCATCTCCGGAATCGCCCGCAGCCCCGCCAGCGTCGCGACGCTGCACGCCATCACATACCAAGCCGGCGATGCGGCATCGTGCGTCGCGGCGATCAACCCCGTCACGATGAACTGCCCGAACCCGCCAAAAATCGCGACCCCGAGCGCGTAGACGAGCGACATCCCGGTCGCCCGCACCTCGATGGGAAAAATCTCCGCCGTGGTGATGATGATCGTCGCCCCGCCCACCGCGTTCAGCGCCCCGAGCCCGATCACCGCCGAGAGCAGCACGCCCAGCGTCGGCGCCGCGTTCAGCCAGAGAAAGGCGGGATAGATCGTCAGCGCGATCAGGACATAGGCGCTCCCGGCCACCGGCCTGCGCCCGTACCGGTCCGACAGCCAGCCGCCGATCGGTGCTGCAACCAGCGTCACCGCGCCGGCCGCCACCCCCGCGAGCAGCCCCGTCGTCGGCGACATGCCGAGCTGGCGCACCGCATAGGTCGACATGTAGAGCACCACGATGGCGTTGGTCGCGGTCCCGCCGATGATCAGGGCGACACCGGCGACGATCGTGCCGAAATGCCGGCTGAACACCAGCGAAAGCGCGCTCACCTCGCGGGTTCTGGGGTCGCTGTCGTTCGCGTGCGTCTCCCTCAGCGCGCGCAGCAGCCACAGCCCGATCGGCACGATGAGGATTCCGAGCAGGAAGGGAATCCGCCAGCCCCAGCCCAGCACCGCCGCCGCCGGCAGCGCCGCGTGAATCCCGAAGGCCAGCATGGCGGCGAACAGCACGGCAACGCCCTGGCTCGCAAGCTGCCAGCTGCCGAAAAACCCTCTCTCTTCCGCCGGCGCGTATTCGGCGAGCAGCGTCGTCGACGCGCCGACCTCCCCGCCAGCCGAAAATCCCTGGAGCAGCCGCGCCAGCACGATGATGACCGGGCCCGCGAGCCCGACCTGACCATATGTCGGCGCGAGGCCGATCGCCGCCGTGCCCAGCGCCATCGAGAACAGTGCGACGATCGTCGCGATCTTGCGGCCCCGGCGGTCGGCGAAGGCGCCGAACACCACGCCGCCGAGCGGGCGGAGAAAAAACCCGACGCCATAGGTCGCGAAGGACAGCAGCAGCTGCACCGTGCGGTCATGGGTGGGAAAGAACAGCGCGCCGATCGTGCCGGCGAAGAAACTGAAAACGACGAAATCATAGAATTCGAGCGCGTTGCCGATCGTGCAAGCCGCGATCAGCCGGGTCCTGCCCGGATGCGTCAGCGCACTGTCTCCCGCGGTGATTGCGGACATGGTTTCCTCCTGGCGAGGCCCCGGAGATGTGCCGGAGACCTGGATTATCGTTAGTGGAAACCTATCACATATACAGTTGCTATCTGCAACTATTTTTTCGTCCCCCTTTGATTTTCTGCTGCATGCCGCCAACATTCCATGCAGTTGAAAACTGCAATCATATTTTCTATGCATCGAACAGGCGCCGGCCGAACGGAGACCTCCACCGTCCCGGCGCCCTGCACCGGAGGCGACGAATGCCCACCCTTCTCGACGAACTGACGGCGACGGCGGAGGATATCCGCGGCTGGCGCCATCACATCCACCGCCACCCCGAACTCGCCTTCCAGGAGGCCGGCACCGCCGCCTTCATCGCCGGCCTGCTGCGCGACTGGGGATACGACGTCGCCGATTGCGTGGGCGGAACCGGCATCGTCGCCTCGCTCTCCAGCGGCAGCTCCGGCCGGGCGATCGGCCTGCGCGCCGACATGGACGCACTCCCGATGGATGAGGATACCGACGCCGCTCATCGCAGCCTTGTCCCCGGCGTGTCGCACATGTGCGGCCATGACGGGCATTCGGCGATGCTGCTCGGTGCGGCGCGCCACCTCGCCCGCACGAGGCGGTTCGACGGCACCGTGCGCCTCGTCTTCCAGCCGGCCGAGGAAGTCATGGGCGGCGCGCGGGCCATGATGCGCGATGGATTGTTCGAACGCTTTCCGATGCAGGCGATGTTCGGCCTGCACAACATGCCCGGCCTGAAACAGGGCACGCTGTTCTTCACCGCCGGCCCGGTGATGGCGGCGGTGGACAACTGGGAGATCGTCATCACCGGCAAGGGCGGCCACGGCTCGATGCCCGAAGCCACCCGCGATGCCGTGGTGGCGGGCGCGTCGCTGGTAATGGCGCTGCAAACCATCGTCTCGCGCAACATCGCGGCGAAGGAGCAGGCGGTCGTCACCATCGGCGCCTTCCGCGCCGGCGAGGCCGGCAACGTCATCGCGCATTCCGCGACACTGCGCCTCAGCGTCCGCACCACCACGCCGGAAGCCCGCGTCTTCGTGCTCGATCGCATCCGCGCCATCGCCCGCGCACAATGCGAAAGCTACGAGGTCGCCTGCGCGATCAACGAGGGCGAGCCCGGCGCCGTGCTGGTCAACCACGAGGCCGAAACCGCCTTCTGCGCCGAGGTGGCCCGGCGGGTGGCGGGCGCGGACAACGTCGTCACCCCCGGCCCCACCTTCATGGGCAGCGAGGATTTCGCCTTCTTCGCCGGGGCCGTGCCCTGCTGCTACGGCTTCATCGGCAATGGCGACACGCCGATGGTCCACCACCCCGGCTACCGGTTCGACGACCGCAACCTCGCCATCGGCGCCGCCTACTGGGCAGCACTGGCCGAATCCCGCCTCCGCCGGGATGCGGGCGCGGCAGACATTCCCGCCTGACCGGACGATCGCCGCCCCCGCACCCGCCCGCTTTCGCTACGCGCCCGGTCGCGGTATGCACCGCTGCCGCCGGCCATGCGCACGGCGCATGGCGGAGGGAGGAGCAAAAACGTGGCGCGCCAGAGTTTGACCTACCAACTCGCGTCGATCTCCGAAGACGCCGTCGGCCTGGCGGACCGGATGTTCAAGCAGCGCTTCGGCCTGCATGTCCACGACCTCCGCGTGCTGCGCCTGATCGACGACCAGCCCGGCGTGACCTTCACCGCGCTCGCGACGCAAACGAAAATCGAGCGCAGCGCCACCTCGCGGATCGTCACCCGCCTGATCAAGGCAGGCTATGTCCGGCGGAAGAACGACGCGCGGGATGCGCGCCAGTTCCAGCTCACCGCAACGGCGAAGGCGCGCGCCCTGCGCGAGCGCGCCGACCCGCTGACCGCCGACATCGAAGCGCTGGTCCTCTCGGTGCTTCCCGCCGCCAAACGCCGGCAATTCCTCGAAATGCTGGACGCGCTGGCGGGCTGGCTGCAAGCCGATTTCGCCCGCATCCTGGCCGAACGCTATCCCGAGCTCGCATCCCCCGCCAGCAGGGCGCGCCGCGCCAGCAAGGGCGACTGACGCGGCGCCGCAATCAGCCGATCGCCGAAGGATGCCGCGCCAGCGGCGTCACCTCGATCGTCATGAACGGAAACAGCGGCAGGGTGCTGAGAATGTCGTGCAGCGTGTCGTGATCCGGCACGTCGAAGACCGAAAAATTGGCGTACGCCCCGGCGATGCGCCAGAGATGCCGCCACACGCCATCGCGCTGAAGCTCGATCGCGCGCGCCTTCTCGGCGGCCTTCAGGCGGTCGAACTCCGCCTGCGGCAGGTCGCGCGGCGGGTGGACGTCCATGCGGACATGATAGAGCATTGGTCTGTCTCCTGATCAGGTGCGGGCAAAGCGGGCGAACGCCGCCTCGTCGAGCCGGACGCCGAGGCCGGGTCCGGGCGGCAGCAGAACGTTGAAATCCTCGTAAACCAACGGGGTTTCGGCAAGATCGGTGGTCAGGATGCGGGGTCCGAAATGCTCGCAGCCCCATTCCAGCGCCGGAAGTGCTGCGAAAGCGTGCAGATGCGCCGCCGCCCCCACCGAGCTTTCGAGCAGGCAGCCACCATACAGCCCGATCCCCGCCGCCCCGGCCACGGAGGCGACGCGATGCAGGCCGAGCAGCCCGCCATGCTTGACCAGCTTGAGCGAGACCGCATCCGCCGCGCCCGCCTGCGCCACCGCCAGCATGTCGTGCGGGTCGAACACGCTCTCATCGGCCAGCAGCGGCGGCATGCCCGCCTGCCCGCGCAGCCGCGCCATGCCGGCAATGTTCCAGGCCGGCAGCGGCTGTTCGGCAAGACGCAGGCCGAGCGCGTGCAGCGCCGGCAGCCAGCGCCGCGCCGTCGTCTCGTCCCAGGCCTGGTTGATGTCGGCGATCAGCTCGGCCCGCTCGCCAAGCGCCGCGGCAATCCGCTGCATCCGCGCGAGATCCGCCTCCGGCGCCTGCGCGCCCAGCTTCACCTTGAAAACCCGATGCTCGCGGGCTTCGAGCTTCTGCTCCGCCTCCTCGATCTCCTGGCCCGCATCGCCGGAGGCGAGCGTCCACAATACCGGGAAACGGTCGCGCACGATGCCGCCGAGCAGCACCGCGACGGGAACGCCAAGCGTCTGTCCCAGCGCATCGAACAGCGCGGCTTCGATGGCCGCCTTGGCGGCGTTGTTGCGCTTCGCCGCCGCGTCGAGCCGGCTCCGCGCCTGCGCGATCCGGTCGGCCGGATGGCCGAGCAGCGCGGGGGCGAGATAGGCGTCGATATTCGCCTTCATCGCCTCCACGCTCTCCTCGCTCCAGCGCGGCCCGCCAAGGGTCGCGGCCTCGCCGATCCCCTCCGCGCCATTCTCCAGCCGCACGCGGACGATCACGTAGCTCTGCGCCGAAACCGCGGTCTGCGCCAGCTTGTGCCGGCGACGGGTCGGAACGTCGACGATCGTGGCGCCGATGGCGCGGATCGCCACATCGCGCGCGGCGAGGTCGAAGGGAAGTGAATCGGGCATGGAAACTCCGCAAAGGGGGCGGGCGCCGCCGCGAGCGTGCGGCGCCCTTGTGAGTCAGGCCGCTTCGGCGTGGGCGCGGACAACCTCGACGCCGGGCAGATCCGCCGCCTCGCGGTTCAGCACGAAGTCGAAGGCGATGGTCGCGAACGGCTCGTTGAGGCCGCGCGCGTTGATCTCGGCCGGATCGTCGTGGCGGATCACCGGCGGGATCAGCCCGTCGCGGGTGGCGAAGGCAAAATCATCATGCAGGTATTCGTCGCCCTCGATGTTGATCTGCGTGGTCAGCTTGCGGAAGCCCGGCGCGGTGACGAAGAAATGGATATGCGCCGGCCGCCGACCGTGGCGGCCCATCCGGTCGAGCAGCTGTTGCGTCGGCCCCTCCGGCGGGCAGCCATAGCCGGCCGGCAGGATCGAGCGGAAGCGATAGCGGCCCTCGGCGTCGGTCTCGATCCGCCGGCGCAGGTTGTAGCGGCTCTGCGAGGGGTCGAAATGCGAGTAGCCGCCCTTGGTGTTGGCGTGCCAGACATCAACGATGGCGCCGGCAACCGGCCGCCCCTCGATATCCCTCACCTGGCCTTCCATGAACAGCGCCTCGCCGGCTTCCGGGTCCTGGTCGAGCCGCGCCTCGCCCTTGCAGAGCGGCGCGCCGGGAACCCAGAGCGGCCCCTCGATCGTGCGCGGCGTCCCGCCGGCAAGCCCCGCCGCCTGCTCGCGCGCGTCCAGCACGAGGTCGAGAAAATGCTCGATGCCGAGGCCGGCCACCAGCAGCCCGCCCTCGTTCGCCTGGCCGAGCCGGGTGAGATACCCCACCGCGGTCCAGAACTCGCTGGGGCTCACGTCGAACTCTTCGACCGTGCGGCAGATGTCGGCGACGATCCGCCCGACGATGCGCTTCAGCCGCGCATCGCCGCCCGGCTGGTCAAGGCCGGAAGCGCGGGCCAGCAACTCGGTCACATGGGGGGTTTGCATAAGGGAAGTGGTCATCGTTTCCTCCTGTGCCGGATCGCTCCGGCGTTGCGACGGTCCCGGCACCTGCCGGCCGCCTTCGGTTCAGCCTGGATCGCCACCGGCGACGGGAAGCGTGACGCCGGTGATGTAGGACGCCTCGTCGGAGGCGAGGAACAGGATCGCCGCGGCCTGCTCGTCGGCCGTGCCGTAGCGGTGCATCAGGCTCGTCGCGCGGGTCTGCTCGACCACCTGCTCCCACCAGAAGCGGCTCTCGGCGCTGGAGGGCGCGGGCTCGGCCGGGTTGCGCGGCACGAGGCGCGGCGGCGCCTCGGTCCCGCCCGGCGCGACCGCGTTGACCCGCACCCCGCGCTCGGCGCATTCGAAGGCGAGCGACGTGGTGATGGCGTTCACCCCGCCCTTCGCCGCGGCATAAGGCACCCGGTTGATGCCCCGCGTCGCCACCGACGACACGTTGACGATCGCCCCCTGCCGTGCGGCGAGCATCGCCGGCAGCGCCGCGCGGCAGCACCAGAGCGTGGGAAACAGCGAGCGGCGGATTTCCGCCTCGATGCGCGGCGCGTCGTAGCGCTCATAGGGCATCGCCCAGATCGTGCCGCCGACATTGTTGACCAGCACGTCGATCCGCCCGAATCGCGCGAGCGCGCCGGCCATCGCCGCCTCGGCCCCTTCCCAGGTTTCGAGATCCTCATGCAGCGCGATGGCCCCGGCGCCGCCCTCCACCTCGTCGCGCACCTGATCGACCAACGCCGCGCGATCGATCAGCGCGAGCGCCGCCCCCTCGGCGGCCAGCCGCAGCGCCACCGCGCGGCCAATCCCCTGCGCCGCCCCGGTCACCACCGCGACCTTGCCGGCAAAGCGGCCCGGATGCACCAAGCCGTCCATCTCAGGCCGCCACCCGCGGCGCGATTGCTGGCGCGAATTTCTCGTAATGGAAGGCGGCGGGTGCCACCCTGGCATCGCCGAGCCAGCCGCGCACGGCATCGACCATCGGCGGCGGCCCGCAGAGATAGACATCGACATCGCCGCCATTGAGCCAGTCGGGCTCGATATGTCCGGTGACATAGCCGCGCCGCGGATGCGCGCTTGCCTCGGCGGCGACCACGGTGCGGTAGCAAAAGCCCGGCAGGCGGGCGGCAAGCGCATCGAGCCGGTCGCAGCCGACCAGATCCTCGTCGCGGGTCACCCCATAGACGAGGCGGACCGGCTGCGCGCATCCCTCGCCGGCGAGCTGCTCCAGCATGGCGAGAAACGGCGCCAGGCCGGTGCCGCCGGCGAGGAACAGCAGTGGCCGGGACACATCGCGGAGGTAGAAACTGCCGGACGGCCCGGTGAGCGACAGAAGCACCCCCGGTGTTGCTCCGCGCAGGAACAAGCTCATCCGCCCCTCCTCGATGTTGCGGACGAGAAACGTCGCCCGCGTGCGCCCCGGCGCCGAGGCAAAGGAATAGGCGCGGGTTTCCGCGGTGCCGGGAATCCCGACATTGACATATTGTCCCGGCAGGAAGCCGAGCGGTGCCGCAGTCTCGACGCTGAAGCCGATCGCACTCGGCGACAGCATCTCGACGGCGGAAAGCGTCGCCTCGATCGTCTGCGGCGCCGTGCGGCAGGCCGCGCTGGTGGCGAGAATGTCGATCGCAAGATCCGAGCGCGGCCGCATCTGGCAGGCGAGCGCGAAACCCGCCGCCGCCTCGTCCGCATCGAGCGCCTCCTCGATATACGATCCGGCGTCGAACGCGCCGGACTGCACGCGGCACTTGCAGGTGCCGCAGGCCCCGTCGCGGCAGTCGAGCGGAATGTTGATCCCGGCGCGATAGGCGGCATCGGCGACGGTCTCCTCCTCCCGGCACTCGATGAACCGGGTGACGCCGTCCTCGAAATTCAGCGCGATTCTCGCGGTCATGGCCTGGCCTCCGGCTCAGATGTGATAGATGTCGACGACCTGATGAATGCAGTCGTTCTTGAGCACGACCCGCTTGCGCCGGATCAGCGGCGCCGTCCCGGCGAGATCGAGCGTGTAGAACGAGGTGCCGAAATAAAGGTCGGTCGTCCGGTAGCGATAACTCAGTGTCAGCCAGTTGAACCGGATCTCGACGGCGTCGCCCTCGCGCGCGACGATCTCGATATTGCTGATATTGTGCGAGGTGCGCGGCTCGGGCAGGCTGGTCGCGCTCGATCGGTCGGTGCGGATGCGGAACACCCGGTCCTCCAGCCCGCCGCGATCGCCGTACCAGATCAGCGAGATCTCGGTCTGCGGGTCCTCGGTGAGCCGGTCGTCATCGTCCCAGGCGGGCATCCAGAATTCGGCATCCGGCGCATAGCAGGCGAGCCAGGCGTCCCACTCCCGGTCATCGAGGCAGCGCGCCTCGTGATGCAGGAAATCGGCGATCCGCCGATGCAGCGCGGCGGCGCTGTCGAGAGCGGCGCTCATGACGCGTCTCCGGTTGCGGCCTCGCGCCCGAGCGCGCGGCGCATGGCGTCCCGCCAGAACGCGTGCTGGATCACGAACAGCCCCTCATCCTCGGTGCGCCGGCCGCTGAGCCGCGGCGCGATGCCGATCGCGCGCGCCGCCTCGTCCGGCCCCTCGACCCAGTGCGCCGCCCCGCGGGACATGTCGTTCCAGCGCGCGGCCCGGCCCTGATAGGCCATCTGGCACGAGCGGAATTCCTCAAGGTCGTCGGGTGTCGCCATCCCGCTCGCGTTGAAGAAATCCTCATATTGACGAATGCGCCGCGCCCGCGCCTCCGGCGCCTCGCCCACCGGGGCGATGCAGTAGATCGTCACCTCGGTGCGATCGACCGAGAGCGGGCGGAACTGGCGGATCTGCGAGCCGAACTGGTCCATCAGGTAAACATTCGGATACAGGCAGAGATTGCGCGAGCGCTGCACCATCCAGTCGGCCCGCGCAGCACCCATTGTCGCGGCGAGTTCCTCGCGCCGGTCCCAGTTCGGCCGGTCCTCGGGGTTTTCCCATTGCGACCACAGCAGCAGATGGCCGTTCTCGAACGAGTAGAACCCGCCGCCCTGCCGCGCCCAGCCGCCCGCGCTCATGGCGCGCACATTGTCCACCCGCGCCTCGGTCTTCCGCCGGCTGGTGGTGGCGGCGTAATTCCAGTGCACGGCGCTGACATGATAGCCATCCGCGCCGTTCTCGGTCTGGAGCTTCCAGTTGCCGTCATAGACATAGGTCGAGCTGCCGCGCAGCACCTCCAGCCCCTGCGGCGACTGGTCGACGATCAGGTCGATCATCCGCGCCGCGTCGCCGAGATGCACGGCCAGCGGCTGCACGTCCGGGTTCAGGCTGCCGAACAGGAAGCCGCGATACGACTCGAACCGCGCGACCGGGGTGAGATCGTGCGAGCCCTCGGTGTTGAACCCTTCGGGATAGCCGGCGTTCTCGGGGTCCTTCACCTTGAGCAGGCGGCCGGTATTGCTGAAGGTCCAGCCATGGAACGGGCAGGTGAAGGTCGCCTTGCTGGCCCGCTTGTGCCGGCAGAGCATGGCGCCGCGATGGCTGCACGCATTGATGAAGGCGCGCAGCTCGCCCTTGCGGTCCCGCGCGATCACCACCGGCGTGCGGCCCATATGCAGCGTCAGATAGTCGTTCGGCTGCGGGATCTGGCTTTCATGGGCAAGATAGATCCAGTTGCCCTCGAAGATGTGCTTCATCTCCAGCTCGAAGATCTCGGGATCGGTGAAGATGTCGCGGCTGACCCTGAACACCCCGTCCGCCGGCCGGTCATCGAGCGCCGTCTCGATCGCGCGCATCACTCTGTCGTGCATTTCCAGTCCCTCGCTGCAGCCGGCGCCCGGATCGATCTGGGCAATACCCGGCGGGTCGGTTTTCTCTTGAGCAAAGGCGTAAACCCGCCATAACTAGCGCGTCCAAGACTGAATTGGTCGCTTCAATACCCTGGAGGTATCGATGGAGATGCGGCAGCTGCGCTATTTCGTCGAAGTCGCGCGCGAGCGGAACTTCACCCGCGCCGCCGCGCGGCTGAACATCGCCCAACCGCCGCTGAGCCGGCAGATCCAGCAGCTCGAGGACGAGCTCGGCATCGCGCTGATCGAGCGTGGCAGCCGGCCGATCCGCCTCACCGAGGCCGGCAGGCTGGTGTTCGACCAGGCGGTGGACGTGCTCGAACGGATCGACGGCATCCGCACCATGGCGCAGCGCCTCGCCGAGACCGAGCGGCGCCACCTGCGCGTCGGCTTCGTCGCCTCGACGCTCTATGGCTACCTGCCCGAGGTCATCCGCCGCTTTCGCGAGGCGCGGCCCGGCGTGGTGCTGACGCTGCAGGAACTTACCTCGCTCGAACAGATGGAGGCGCTGCGCGAAGGCCGGATCGATGTCGGCTTCGGCCGCATCCCGTTCGAAGACCCCGCCCTCGAACGCCGGCTGCTGCGCAACGAAAATCTCATCGTCGCGGTGCCGCGCTCCGGCCCGCTCGGCCGCGGGTCAACCGCGCTCACCCTCGCGCAGTTGCAGGCCGAGCCGCTGATCGTCTACCCCAAGGCGCCGCGGCCGAGCTATGCCGACCAGGTTCTCGCCCTGTTCCGCGATGCCGCGCTGCGCCCCGCCGCCCTGCACGAGGTCCGCGAACTGCAGACGGCGCTCGGCCTCGTCGCGGCGGAAAGCGGCGTGTGCATCGTCCCCGCCTGCGTCCAGCATCTGCGGCGCGACAACGTCGCCTATCGCCCGCTGGATGCCCCGGCCGCCGTCTCGCCGATCATCATGAGCACCCGCCGGCACGATCCCTCGTCCGAGGTCGACCTGATCCTCCGCCTGCTTCGGCAGCTCTACCAGCTCAAGGGCATCACCTTCGGCGCCTGAAGCGCCACCCGATCCATCCGGATCGGATGTAGTGCTCAATGATATTGATAATCAGCCGCGATGCAGCCGGAACAAGGCGAACAGCAGCAGACCGATCACGCTGGTGCATCCCATGAGCATCACCATGACCAGTTCGGACCGCTTCGCGGATTTCGCATGTTGCGGATGGGCTTGAGGCATCGAATGTCTCCTGTCCAGGCGCTGTCCCGTTCCGCCACGATATGGGAGGCGTCGGCCGCAAATCCAGTCCGCGGTGCCGATCCCCGCGCGGCGCACCCAGCAGATACGACCCGCCCGGGAAAATAAGGAATATTTTTTAGACATATCTTATTAGTATTACAGAGTGAAACAAATCTTCGCTGTTAAACAATCCTTCAGAAACCTCACGTAAAAAAATGCCTGCTTTTCAAGCCATAACCTTCAGGCAGGATGAACGCAGGTGCATTTCGGTCTCCATCGCATTGTCGAAAAAAACAATATATTACTCACCAGTCGGTAATTAAGACGACATTTTGCTAGTCGTATGTTTGCGGGGATGATATAATTCTGGCATGAAACGGGACGGTCGCAGATTTGATCATCGCACCCTGGAAACCATCCGGCTGATGGCTGTAGAGCGGGTGCGCGAGGGCGAAGCGGCCTCTTTGGTGATTGCCTCATACGGGTTCAGCCGCACAACAATCTATAAATGGCTCAGCGCGGCATCGAAGCCTGGGGTCGGGGTGAAAGCCTTGCGGTCACGGCCGGCAACCGGCCGGCCGCGGCGTCTGACGCCGCGCCAGGAGCAGCAGGTGTTGCGTTGGATCAATGGCCGCGATCCGCGCCAATACGGCCTGGATTTCGGGCTGTGGACCCGGCACGTTGTGGCCGAACTGATCGAGCGCAAGTTTGGTATCAAACTCGGTGTGACGGCTGTGGGCGAACTGCTGTCGAAACTGGGCCTGACGCCGCAAAAGCCGTTGCAGCGTGCCTATCAGCGCGATCCGGAGGCGATCGAGGCATGGCGACGTGAGCGGTTTCCTGAAATCGCCAGGCAGGCCAAGTCCTGTGGCGGCGAGGTCTTTTTCTGGGACGAGTCCGGCTTTCGGGCCGACGCCGTGCATGGCAAGACCTGGGGCGTGAAGGGACAGACGCCGATCGTCGAGCGTCCGGGCCAACGGCAATCGATCAGCGCCGCCTCGGCGGTGACAGCCCGCGGCGGGTTCTGGTATTGCACTTATGAAGGCGGCCTGAATGCTGAGTTGTTCGTAGCGCTGCTACGCCGGATGATGCGGCACCGCACGAGGCCGGTGCACCTGGTCCTCGACGGGCTGCCTGCCCACAAAACAGCGCTGGTGAAAGCCTACGTGGCGTCGACCAATGGAATGCTGACGTTGCATTTTCTGCCAGGCTACGCCCCTGACCTGAACCCAGATGAACTGGTCTGGAGCCACATGAAGCGGACGGGCGTCGCCCGGACTCCGCTACGCCAAGGCGAAAAGCTTCAGGACAAAATCGAAGCCCAACTCGCCGCCATCAAGCGCAAACCACGTCTCGTGCAATCATTCTTCAAAGCACCAACTGTCGCCTATATTACCGACTGCTGAGTAAATTCAATTTTAGATGCATTCTGCTTCATCAGCTTTACTCCCGACGGCACGATCCTCGATGCCAACGAACGCTTCCTCGATCTCACCGGCTACAGCCTCGCCGAGCTCTCCGGCAGCCATCACCGCCTGCTCGTCGCCCCGGCCGAGCGTGACAGCGCCGACTATTGCGAATTCTGGCAAGACCTGCGCGCCGGCCGCTTCCGCAGCGGCGAATTCCGCCGCACTGGCAAGGGCGGCACCGATGTCTGGCTCCGCGCCTCCTATGTCCCCGTGCACGACCGCAGGGGCACCGTCACGCAAATCGTCAAGCTCGCGCTCGATGTCACCGCCGAGAAGCAGGCTGCCGCCGCGAATGAAAGCCTGCTCGCCGCCATCGGCCGCGCGCAGTCGGTCATCGCCTTCGCGCCCGATGGCACGATTCTCGACGCCAACGAGAATTTCCTCCGCGTGATGGGCTATGCGCGGGACGAAGTGATCGGCCGCAAACACGCGATGTTCGCCACCCCGGCCTATGCCGCGACCCCGGCCTACGCCACGTTCTGGGACCGGCTGCGCCAGGGTGAATTCGTCACCGGCGATTTCGAGCGCATCGGCAAGGGCGGCCGTCCCGTCTGGTTCCAGGCCACCTACAACCCCGTGCTCGACGCCGCCGGCAGGGTGGTGAAAGTGGTCAAGGTCGCCGTCGATCTCACCGCGAAAATGGCGGATGTCGGCCGCGTCGGCGCGGCCCTCGCGCGCATCGCCCAGGGCGATCTCACCGCCTCGGTCGATCGCGAGCTGATCCCCTCGCTCGACAAGCTGCGCGTCGATGTCAACACTGCCACCATCCGCCTGTCGGAAAGCATCGCCGGCGTGCGCCAGAGCACCGACGAGATCAATCTCGGCGTCAGCGAAATCGCCACCGCCGCCGACGATCTCGCCCGCCGCACCGAGCAGCAGGCGTCGACGCTCGAGGAAACCGCCGCCGTGCTCGACAGTGTGACCACCGGCATCCGCCGCACCGCGGACACCGCCGCCCGCGCCGCCAGGGCGGTCGATGCCACCAGCGAAGCCGCCCGCAAATCCCACGCCGTCGTCGGCGAGGCGGTGGCGGCGATGAACCGGATCGAGGCCTCCTCGCGCGAGATCGACCAGATCATCGGCCTGATCGACGAAGTGGCGTTCCAGACCAACCTGCTGGCGCTGAACGCCGGGGTCGAGGCCGCGCGCGCCGGCGAGGCCGGGCGCGGCTTCGCCGTCGTCGCCACCGAGGTCCGCGCGCTTGCCCACCGTTCGGCGGATGCGGCGAAATCGATCAAGCAGCTCATCGCCCGCTCCTCCGAACAGGTCAACGCCGGTGTCCACCTCGTCGGCGAAACCGGCACCGCGCTCGATACCATCCTGAGCCATGTCACCGACCTGCACGGCCTGGTCGGCGAAATGGCCAGCGCCGCCGCCGAGCAGTCCGGCAGCCTCGCCGAAATCAACACCGCCACCAGCCAGATGAACCAGGCGGTGCAGCAGAACGCCGCGATGGTCGAGCAAACCTCCGCCGCCACCCATTCCCTGCGCGAGGAAATCGGCCGCCTCGCCGGCCGTGTCGCCGACTTCCGCACGGCAGGCCCCGCGCCGCACGCCACGCCCACCGGTCTCGCAGCCCCCTTTGCCTCCAGCCGTCCGGTTCCCAACCCGGCCTACGCCGTGGCGAGATAGAGCACTTTCCGATCCATCCGGATCGGATGTAGTGCTCTATGATAATGATATTCAGAGCATCTTTATCCGATCAGATGACTCTATCTGATCGGATGACGCTCTAACGCCAACCACCAACCCCGGTAACCTCCGGCGGCATCGCGGCCCGCACCGCCGGGCCGCCATCGGCGTGGGGGAAATCCACCACATCCCCCGGCCGCTTGGCGCGCGTCATGAAGGCGGGAGGAATGCAGCCCCGCCTCGCCGCCATCCGCCCCTGCCCAGCGCGGCCGCGGCTGCTACCTCCGCCGACGCGCCCAAATGAAACCGACAAGGCTTCATGTGGGCCGATCTTCACGTTTGAATACAATATGTTGTTTGACGACTCATTTTGTCCAACTGAACAAACGCCATCTGTGAAATCAAAAACAACGGCGCCAGGCTAATGTTTAAAATATTTATTTGAAGTTGTTTTTGAATTATTTTATTTAAATATAGTTAAAAACAATATATTGTATCTCATAAGAGAAATATATATTGATTCACGATGGCGTTACAAATAAATAATGATATGAAATGAAATAGATTATTTCGTTCTGATAATGGGACAATAAGATGCCTTTACAATATTCAATGAGTAAACAGCCTGTCGGTTCCGAAGAGCGATTATTCATATTCATATATTCTGAAAATATTGATATTGAATCTATTAAAAATAACCTTTCCGGATTGAACATAATTTTTAAAATATATTCAAATTCATTTTTTGAAAATGGCGAATTTATGAAGCAAACCGTGGATATGTATATATTATACATGGAATATATAGATATAGATTTACTTTCACGTATTGTTGAAATCAAGAAAATTAACAGCACACCTGTGATTGTCATTTCGAATCATCACGATAGTACGCTTGAAATTTCAGTCCTCAGACTCGGCGCTGATGACTATTGGAGTTCGGTCAATTCAAGGGAAATATTTCAGATAAGAACCGAGAAATTTTTCAGAAATTCCAGTAAAACGCCGCGCAAGACTCAGCTTTCAATGCCGGATATTATTCAAAATAATTCTGGAATTCAGGAAAAGGCATGGAGCAATTACTTTACACCCCATGAATTTATGGCATTGACAACCCTCATCGAGAATCCCGGCGAAATCGTCACGCGTGAGGATCTCTCGCTCCTGGTCAGAGGCCGGGCCCCAAACCACAACAGCACGTCACGCGACAGGTCGGCCGACAACCTGCTGTCCCGGATCCGCGCCAAGCTGAAGCGGCTCGGCGTCTACAGGAACGACATCAAATGCTTCAACGGCATCGGCTATGCATTCATCGGCGACAGGGACGAACTCGTGAACGCGCTCGATGCCCGGTTCGCGGAAAGCAACCCCCGGACACCGGGCAACAACGCCGCGCGCACATGACGGCACACCCCGAAGGGCCGGGCCCGACGCGCCTTTTCATCAATCCTTCCCGCGAGGTCCACAAAGCTGTCATGCACTTCGTCTAGACGAGTCCCGAACTTCAACGGGAGAACATGACCATGGCGACCAGTTTTTCCTCGCTCGACGAGGAGCGCTTCAAGTCGTTCCACTGGCGAGCGATCGTGACAACGGGCCTCGGGGTCTTCTGCGACGGGTACGACCTCTCCTCGATCGGCATCGTCCTGCCGCTGGTGCTCGGCTCCTTCGGCATCGCGAAAATGGGCGGCCTCGAAGCCGCCATGCTCGCCGCCTCCGCCCTGGTGGGGGCCGCGGTCGGTGCGCTGATCTTCGGCCTGCTCGGCCAGAACGGCCGCAAACGCTTCTACGGGCTCGACGTGCTGCTGATGGGCGTCATGGCCGTGGCCCAGGCCTTCGCCCCCGACCTCACCTGGCTGATCGCCATCCGCTTCGTGCTCGGCATCGGCATCGGCGCCGACTACGTTCTCTCGCCCACCATCATGGCCGAACACGCCAACCGCGCCGATCGCGGCCGCTCCATCGGCGTCGGCTTCGCGGTGATGTGGCCGCTCGGCGCCTTCGTCGCCGGCCTGCTCAACCTGCTGCTCGCCGGGCTCGGCGTCTCGCACGACCTGCAATGGCGCCTCGTTCTCGCCGCCGGCGCAATCCCCGCCTTCTCGGTGCTCTATCTCCGCCGCGCGATGCCCGAAACCGCCCGCTACCTCGCCCGCCTCGCCGCCGACCCCGGGGCTGCGGTCGATGTCATCCGCCAGATCAGCGGGCAGACCGTCCGCGCCCCGCGGCCGACAGCCGCCCCTTCGGCCAGGTCTTCGCCGCCCATGCGCGGGTAATCCTCTCCGCCGCCCTGCTCTGGCTGGTGTTCGACATCGTGATCTATTCCGGCATCCTGTTCGGCCCCTCGCTGATCGCCAAGAGTCTCGGCATGGGACCGATCGAGTTCAGCCTGGTGATGCAGGCGGCCTTCGGCATCCCGAGCGCGCTGTTCTACGCCTTCCGCGTGCTCGACCGGGTGGGCCGCAAGCCCTTGCAGGTCTGGGGCTTCGTCGGCGCCGCGGCGATGCTGGTGCTCTTCGCCGTGCTCAAGCAGAACCTCGCCTCGCTGCCACTGCTCGGCCTGATCGTCTACGGGCTCTACACGGTCGCGATCAACGGTCCGGCAACGGTGAGCGGCGCCGGCATTCTCGGCGTCGAACTCAGCCCCACCAGGGTGCGCACCTTCGGCCAGGCGATCACCGTCATCGGCGGGCGCACCGGCGCGTCGATCAGCGCCTTCCTGTTCCCGCTGCTGTTCACCCGCCTCGGCGAAGTCGGCGTGATCGCCCTGCTCGCGATCGTCGCCCTCCTCGGCGCGGTGCTCACCCGGCTGCTGGTGCCGGAAACCGCCGGCGTCTCCCTCGAAGAGATCAACAACGACGATCTCGACGCGGTCGCCCACCCGCAAACCGCCTGACCCATCGGGGCGCGCCGGACATCCCCCGGCGCGCCTTTTCCAAAGCCTCAAATTCGTATAGACATCTATATCATGAACGCGCCCTCGCCAGCTCGCCCCGCCTGGCTCGGCCTCCTCGCCCGCGCCCCGCGCGGCGCGATCGAGCCGCTGCTCGCCGAAGCTCCCGCCCTGCCCGGCTTCATCCGGCTGCGTGGCCCGGAAATCGGCATGTCGATGGTGCGCGGCCGCGCCGGCGGCGGTGGCGCCGCCTTCAATCTCGGCGAAATGACGATCGCCCGCTGCTCGATCCGCGATGAGGACGGGTTCGTCGGCCACGGCTACGTCGCCGGGCGCGACGGCGCGCTGGCCGAGCTGATCGCCCGGCTCGACGCCGCGCTGCAAAATGCGGCGCGCCACGCATCGCTGCACGCGGCGGTGCTCGCGCCGCTCGCCGCGGCCGAGGCGACGCGCCGCGCGGCGGACGAAGCCAGGGCCGCCGGTACCGAAGTCCGCTTCTTCACCCTCGCGACGATGCGATGAGGCCCCGATGACCTCCCTCACCCCCGGCTTCGCCTCGCCGCTCGACGCCCAGGCCTGTTTCCGCGCCCTGCTCACCGCGTTCGGCGATCCCGGCCGCGCCGTCACCCTGGCCGATGGCCTCGCCCCGCCCGCCGGCCTGTCGAGCGCGGCGGCGGCGGTGCTGCTGACACTGGCCGACGCAACCACGCCGCTCGCCGCCGACCTGCCGGCGCCCGCACTGCACTGGCTCGGCTTTCACACCGGCGCCCCCTTCACCACGCCGGAGACGGCCGAATTCTGCCTCGCCGGCAGCGCGCCGCCGCTCTCCAGCCTCCGCCAGGGCAGCGAAACCGCGCCGGAACACGGAGCGACTCTCATTCTCGACCTGCCGGATCTCGTCTCCGGGCGGCGCTGCCGCCTCAGCGGCCCGGGACTCGCCGCCCCGCGCGAGACGACCCTGCCGCTGCCCGCATCCTTCCTCGCCGACTGGGCCGAACAGCGCCGGCAGGTGCCGCGCGGCGTCGATGTGCTGCTCTGCGCCGGGCGCCGGCTGCTCGCCCTGCCGCGCAGCCTCGCCATCGAGCCCGCCTGAGATGTATGTCGCGGTCAAGGGCGGCGAACAGGCGATCGACGCCGCCCATCGCTGGATGGCGGAAGAGCGGCGCGGCGATCCGGCGCTGCCGGAAATCACCCCGGCGCAAATTTCTGAACAGCTCGGCCGCGCGGTCGACCGGGTGATGGCGGAGGGCGCGCTCTACGACCGAGCGCTCGCCGCGCGGGCGATCCGCCAGGCCCAGGGCGACCTGATCGAGGCCGCGTTCCTGCTGCGGGCCTACCGCGCGACACTGCCGCGCCTCGTCGATTCCGAGCCGGTCGATACCGGGGCGATGCGGGCGAAGCGGCGGATTTCGGCGGTCTTCAAGGATCTCCCCGGCGGCCAGCGGCTCGGCCCGACAATGGACTACACCCACCGCCTGCTCGACCCCGATGCCACCGGCCCCGCAGCACCCGAACCCGCGCCACCCGAACCCCCGCCAGGCGAACCCGCGCCAGCCGAACCGCCCTCGCCCGCCGCCCTGCCACGGGTCATGGCGATGCTCGGCGCCGATGCGCTGATCGAGCCGGATGGCGATCCCGCGCCGGCGGCGGCCGATCTGACCACCGCGCCACTCGGCTTTCCCGCCCCGCGCCCCTTGCGGCTCCAGGCGCTGGCGCGCGGCGACGAAGGCTTCCTGCTCGCGCTCGGCTATTCCACCCAGCGCGGCTACGGCAACAACCACCCTTCGTCGGCGAGCTGCGGGTGGGCGAAGTCGCGGTCAGCCTCGTCCCGCCCGAACTCGGCTTCGCGATCGAGATCGGCGAGATCACGCTCACCGAATGCGAAATGGTCAACCAGTTCGCCGGCAGCCGCAACGTGCCGGCGCAGTTCACCCGCGGCTACGGGCTCTGTTTCGGCCATGCCGACCGCAAGGCGATCGCGATGGCGCTGGTCGACCGGGCGATGCGCGCCGGCGAGCTGGGCGAGGACGTCACCGCCCCGGCGCAGCAGGTCGAATTCGTGCTGTCGCATTGCGACAATATCGAGGCGACCGGCTTCGTCGAGCATCTCAAGCTGCCGCACCACGTCGATTTCCAGAGCGAGCTGGAAACCATCCGCGCCCTGCGCGCCGCCGCGGGAGACGACGATGCAACTTTATAACTTCGCCTATCTCGACGAACACACCAAGCGGATGATCCGCCGCGCCATCCTCAAGGCGGTGGCGATTCCGGGCCACCAGATCCCCTTCGCCAGCCGCGAGATGCCGCTGCCCTATGGCTGGGGCACCGGCGGCATCCAGGTCACCGCCGCGATCCTCGGCCCCGACGACGTGCTGAAGGTGATCGACCAGGGGGCGGACGACACCACCAACGCCGTCTCGATCCGCCGCTTCTTCGCCCGCACCAGCTCCATCCGCACGACCACGCGCACGCCGGAGGCCTCGGTGATCCAGACCCGCCACCGGATTCCCGAAACCGCGCTGCGCGCCGGGCAGATCATCGTCTATCAGGTGCCGATCCCCGAGCCGCTCTACCGCCTCACCCCCTCGCGCGCCGACGCGGCGCGGATGCACGCGCTGGCCGATTACGGCGCCATGCATGTGCGGCTCTACGAGGATATCGCGCGGCACGGCCGGGTTGCGCTGGCCTACGACTATCCGGTGATGGTCAATGGCCGCTACCTGATGTCGCCCTCGCCGATCCCCGCCTACGACAATCCGAAACTGCACATGAACCCCGCCCTGCAACTCTTCGGCGCCGGGCGCGAGAAGCGGCTCTACGCCCTGCCGCCCTACACCGAAGTCCGCCCGCTCGATTTCGAGGACCATCCGTTCGACCCGCATCGCGCCGATGCTGCCTGCGCTCTCTGCGGCGCGGCGGACACCTATCTCGACGAGCTGATCGCCGATGACACCGGCCGGCGCCGCTTCATCTGCTCGGATACCGACAGCTGCGACTCCCGCCGCGAGGAGACCGGCGCATGACGCTGATGGCGGCGGAGCGCGTCACAAGGCGCTTCGGCGCGGTGGCGGCGCTGGAGGATGTCTCCCTCGCGATCGGCCGGCGCGAGATCGTCGCCATCGTCGGCGAGAGCGGCTCGGGCAAGTCCACCCTGCTCAACGTCATGAGCGGGCGGCTCGCGCCGGATGCGGGCCGCGTCATGTACGACAGCGGCGCCGGCCTCGCGCCGATCGCCGCCGGCGGCGAGGCCGCGCTGCTCGACCTGCAACGCCGCCGCTGGGGCTTCGTGGCGCAGGAGCCGCGCCTTGCCCTGCGCATGAACGTCTCGGCAGGCGGGAATATCGGCGAGCGGCTGATGGTCGCCGGGGCGCGCAACTACGGCGCCATCCGCGCCGCCGCCGCGCGCTGGCTCGAAACCGTCGAGATCGATCCCGCCCGGATCGACGAACTGCCGCGCGGCTTCTCCGGCGGCATGCTCCAGCGCCTGCAGATCGCCGCCACCCTCGTCACCGAACCCGAGCTGGTGTTCATGGACGAGCCGACCGGCGGGCTCGACGTCTCGGTGCAGGCCCGCATTCTCGATCTCGTGCGCGGGCTGGTGCGCCGGCTCGGCGTCGCCGTGCTGCTCGTCACCCACGATATCGGCGTCGCCCGGCTGCTGGCCGACCGCATCGTGGTGATGCGCCAGGGCCGCATCGTCGAAACCGGCCTCGCCGACCAGGTGCTGGACGATCCGCAGCACGAATACACCCAGCTCCTCGTCGCCTCGGTGCTGCCGGCATGATCGCGCTCGAGGCCAGCGGCATCGCCAAGAGCTTCGTGCTGCACCTCCAGCGCGGCGTCCGCCTCGGCGTGCTGCGCGATGCCGGGCTCACCCTGCGCGCCGGCGAATGCGTCGCCCTCACCGGCCCCTCCGGCGCGGGAAAATCGACGCTGCTGCGCGCCCTCTACGGCAATTACCGGGCCGATGCCGGCTCGATCCGGGTGCGCCATCGCGGCGCCATGGTCGAGCTGGCCGGCGCCGCCGCCGAACGGGTGATCGAGATCCGCCGCGAGACGATCGGCCATGTCTCGCAGTTCCTCCGCGCCATGCCCCGGGTTCCCGCGCGCGACATCGTCGCCGCCCCCCTGCTCGAACGCGGAATGGACGAGGCGGCGGCGCGGGCGCGGGCCGAGGCGATGCTCGATGCCCTCGGCATTCCAAAGGCCCTGCACACCCTGCCGCCGGTCACCTTCTCCGGCGGCGAGCAGCAGCGGGTCAATCTCGCCCGCGGCTTCGCCGGCGACTGGCCGATCCTGCTGCTCGACGAGCCGACCGCCTCGCTCGATGCCGCCAATCGTGACCGCGTGATCGCGCTGCTGCGCGCGGCCAGGTCTCGCGGCGCGGCGCTGCTCGGGATATTCCATGACCCGCTCGTGCGCGACGCGATCGCCGATGCCGAGCTGCGCCTCGAACCGCTGAAGGAACAAGCATGACCCGCCTCGGCAATGCCCGCCTCGTCCTCGACAACGAGATCCGCCCGGGCGGCGTCGTCTTCGCCGGCGGCCTGATCGGCGACATCGGCGAGATCGGCCCGGGCGGCGATGGCCTCGATCTGGAGGGCGATTACCTGATCCCCGGCATCATCGACCTGCACACCGACAATCTCGAACGCCAGACCCAGCCGCGCGCCAATGCCCGCTGGCCCTCCCGCTCCGCCCTCGTCGCGCACGACGCGCAATGCATCGCCGCCGGCATCACCACCGTGTTCGACGCGCTCTGCCTCGGCGATATCGGCTTCGGCAAGGCGCGCAACCAGACCTTCGAGGACGCGGTGATCGACATCGCGGCGCTGCGCCGGCAGGGCGCGCTGCGCGCCGAGCATTTCCTGCACCTGCGCTGCGAGCTGCCGGCCGAGGAAATGCCCGAGATGCTCGCCCGCGCGATCGAGGACACCCATGTCCGCCTGGTCTCGCTGATGGACCACACGCCCGGGCTCAGCGGCCAGTATGGCGATCTCGTCCGCTACCGCGAGATGCGCCGCGCCGAGGGGCTGGCGCCGGCCGAGGTCGAAACCGTGATCGCCGAGTTGCAGGGCAACCACCACGCCTTCCACGCCGCCAACCGCGCGCTGGTGATCGCCGCGGCGCGGGCCCGCTTCATTCCCCTCGCCTCGCATGACGACGCGACCGAGACGGAAATCGCCCGCAACGCGGCCGAAGGCATCGGCATCACCGAATTCCCGGTCTCGCTGCAAGCGGCACGGGCGGCGCGGGCGCGGGGCATGCGCAGCATCGCCGGGGCGCCGAACCTCGTGCGCGGCGGGTCGCATTCGGGCAATGTCGCGGTGATCGACCTGGTGCGCGAGAACCTGCTCGACGCGCTCGCCTCGGACTATGTGCCGGGCGCGATGCTGGAAGCCGCCTTCATCGCCGCCGCCGAGGGCGCGATCGCGCTGCCGGCGGCGATCGGCCTGATCACCTCCGGCCCCGCGGCGATCGCGGGTCTGGCCGATCGCGGCCGCATCGCCCCCGGCCTCAGGGCCGATCTCGTGCAGGTGCGGCTGCATGAGGGCCTGCCGGTGGTGCGCGCGGTCTGGCGCGGCGGGGTGCGCGTTGGCTGAACCGCACCGCGCCGCGATCTACTACGCCCCGGCGGCGGACGATCCGCTCTGGGCGCTCGGCTGCGCCTGGCTCGGCCGCGACCCGGAGCGGGAGACCGCGCTCGATCAGCCCGCGGTGCCGCGCCTCGCCGCCGTCACCGGCGCGCCCCGGCGCTACGGCTTCCACGCGACGCTGAAACCGCCAATGGCGCTCGCCGCCGGGCTCGATGCCTTCCTCGCCGATGCCGCGTCCCTCGCGGCATCGCTGCGCAGCTTCGACCTGCCGCCGCTCGCCATCGCCGATCTCGACGGGTTTCTCGCCCTCACCCTCGCCGCCCCCTGCCCGCCACTGCACGACCTCGCCGATCGCTGCGTCGCGGCGCTCGACCATCACCGCCGCCCCGAGAGTGCCGAGGCGCAGGCCCGCCGCGCCGCCGGGCGCAGCGCGGAAGAGCGCGAGAACATCGCCCGCTGGGGCTACCCGCTGGTGTTCGGCGCGTTCCGCTTCCACATGACGCTGAGCGAACGGCCGCACGCCGCCGCGCTCGCCGCGGTGGCGGGCGCGCATTTCGCCGGCAGCCTCGCCGTCCCGCGGCGCGTCGCCTCGATCGCGGTGTTCACCGAGGCCGCGCCGGGCGCGCCGATGCGCCTGCTCCGCCGCCTGCCCTTCGGCGGATGACCGCGATGCCCGGCTGCCTCGTGCTGATCGTCGGCCCCTCTGGCGCCGGCAAGGACACGGTGATGCGCGCCGCGCGCGACGCCCTGGCCGGCAGCCCCGGCTTCCTGTTCCCCCGTCGGATCATCACCCGCCCGGCGGACGCCACCGAGGATCACCTGCCGGCCACACCGGCCGAATTCGCCGCGCACGCCTTCGCGCTCAGATGGCAGGCGCACGGGCTGAGCTACGGCATTCCCGCCACGATCGTGCCGGCCCTCGGCGAAGGCGGCGTGGTGGTGGCGAACGTCTCCCGCGCCGTGGTGGCCGAGGCGCGGCGGCGCTTCCGTTGCCATGTCGTCGAGATCACCGCATCGGCTCCGGTGCTGGCGGCCCGCCTCGCCGGGCGCGGCCGCGAGGCGCCCGCCGCCATCGCCGCCCGCCTCGCCCGCGCCGCCGCCGCATCCGGCGCCGATGAAACCATCGTCAACGAAACCACGCCCGAAGCCGCCGGCGCCCGCCTCGCCGCGATCCTGCGCCGCTGCGCGTCCCGCGGCGCCTGACGCCGGTCGCTCAGCTGTCGAACACGAGTTGCACGCGCGCGGCCGGATAGCGCGCGATCCCGTATTCCACCGGCCGCCCCGCTGCGATATTGAGCGATTCGGTGGCCAGCAGCGGCGCGGTCCGCGCCATCCGCAGCAGCCCGGCCTCGCGCGCATCGGGCAGGCGGGCGCTCACCCGCGTCCATGTCCGCGTATAGTCGGCGACGCCGATGGAGGCGAGCGAAGCGGTGACCGACCCATGCGCCCGCAGCGCCGCCAGCAGCCCGGCGACGCGGTCCGCCGGGAAGATGTGGCGCGAGAGCGAAACCGCCAGCGCATCGGCGGTGCCGACGCGCTCGAATACGATCACGCGCGCCCCGGCCTCGATCTCCAGCGCCGCGGCCACGGCGGCGGCCTCGCCCTCCAGCGCCGCAAGCTCGACATCCTCAAGCCGCAGGATACGCCCGAGCGGCGTGCGGCGATGGCCGCGCACCCATTCGGAAAAGCGCGGCCGCTGGCCGATCCGGTAGTCCAGCACCGCATCGGCGGCGAAGGAGCCGCGGCCGTGCTCGGTGCGGATCAGCCCGGCATTGGCCAGTTCCAGCAGGGCGCGGCGGATGGTGTGGCGGTTCACCCCGAAGCGCGCGGCGAGCAGGGTTTCGGTGGGCAGGCGCGGATCGTCCCGATAGGTGCCGGCCGCGATCTCGCCGGCCAGCGCCTCGGCGATCTGGCTCCACAGCGCCTTGCCGGGCTTGCGTTCGATTGTCATGCCCCGTCAATGCCGCAAAATCCCGCGCCTGTCGCCGCCGCCGCCGCCGCGCAGGCCGCGAAATTCATCGGCCTGACACGCCGCGGGGTTTGCGCGGCGGCGTCTTTCCGGCGCATCGTGATGCACGTCATCGCGGAAAGCCTCATCGTCATGGACCCATCGCGCCCGAAACTCGCCGAAACCGTGATCGACCCCGGGGCGCGCCTGCGCGAGGCGACGGTGGGGCGGCGCTGCGAGGTGCTGCACGGCGCGCGCATCGAATATGCGACGATCGGCGACTATTCCTATCTCGGCGAATATTGCGAGGTGGCGGACGCGACGATCGGCCGCTTCGCCGCCATCGCCAACGCGGTGCGGATCGGCGCGCCGAACCACCCGATGGGCCGGCCGAGCCAGCACCGCTTCACCTATGTCCCCGAATATTACGAGCCGGGGCAACGGCGGGATGCGGATTTCTTCGCCGCCCGGCGCGGCGCGCGCGTGACGATCGGCCACGATGTCTGGATCGGCCATGGCGCCATCGTGCTGCCGGGGGTGAATGTCGGCGATGGCGCGGTGATCGCCGCCGGTGCTGTGGTCAGCCGCGACGTCGAGCCCTATGTCGTCGTCGGCGGCGTGCCGGCGCGGCCGATCCGCGAGCGTTTCCCGCGCGACATCGCCGCCCGGCTGCGCGCCATCGCCTGGTGGAACTGGCCGGACGAGGTGCTGTTCGCCCGCATCGAGGCGTTCCGCGACGAGAATATCGCGGCGTTCTGCGACCGCTTCGGCTGAGCCGCCCCCTCGGCGCGCATGGTGCCTTACACGGGGCCGGTCACGTAGAGATATGCCGAGATGCTGAGCAGCGAGAGCACGGTCGAGGCGAGGATCACGCTGGAGGTCATCGTCGCCTCGCGCCGGTAATACTCGGCCAGCATGAACGGGCCGGTGCCCGTCGGCAGCGCCGCCAGCAAGGTCGCGGTATGCGCGAGCGGCAGCGGCAACTCGAACACGAAGCTCGCCAGCGCCCAGGTCAGCGCCGGCTGCACCACCAGCTTGCAGCCGACCAGCGCGCAGGCGGGGCCGATCTCCAGCATCCCCTCGCGGGTTTCGGCGAGGAACAGGCCGAGTGCGACCAGCGCGCAGGGCGAGGCCGCCGCGCCCAGCAGCTTCAGGAACGACTCCATCGCCGCCGGAATCCCGACCCCGCTCAGCGGCACCAGCGCGCCGAGCAGCGGGGCGACCAGCAGCGGGTTGCGCGCCAGCGACCGGGCGATGGTCCGGGCCACCCGCCCCGCCCCGCGCTCGGTCTGCAACCCGATCTCGATCAGCACGATCGCGGCACCGAACAGCACGCACACGGTCACGATCGTCGCAACCAGTGTGGGCCCCAGCGCCCCGCGCCCGATGGCGACCACCACCAGCGGAAACCCGATGAAGCCGACATTCGCATAGCCGGCGTTCAGCCCGTCGATCGCCGCATCGGCGAGATGCGGCGCGCGGCGCAGCCGCACCAGCACGGTCAGCCCGAACACCGCGATGCAGCCGATGGCGAACACGGCGATGAAGCCGGGCTGCCAGATCTGCGACCATTTTGCATGGGCGATGATGTCGAACAGCAGCGCCGGCAGCGCGAGATAGACCACGAAGCGATTCAGCTCCGAGGTCGCGCCCGGGCCGAGCACGCCAAGGCGCCGCGCCAGCCAGCCGGCAAGGATCAGCGCGAAAACCGGAGTCACGATGGTGAGGATCGACAGCATGGCCGCGCGTGTAGACAGGCGGATCGATGCTGTCTAATGCCTTTTGATACCCCGATTGATGCAAAAAAGGTATCATGCCGGATCTCCGCCAGCTTCGCGCCTTCGTCACCCTCGCCGAAACGCTGCATTTCGGCCGCGCCGCCGCACGGCTGCACCTCTCGCAGCCGCCGCTGAGCCGGCAGATCATGGCGCTGGAGGCGGCGCTCGGCGTGCGGCTGGTGGAGCGGCATTCCCGCCAGGTCAGCCTCACCCCTGCCGGCCAGCGCTTCCTCGCCGATGCGCGCGAGGTGCTCGCCCGCTTCGAGCGGGCCTGCCGCGACGCCCGCCGCGCCGGCGCCGGCGAGATCGGCGAACTCGCGCTCGGCTTCATGATGCACGCGGCGCAAACCATCGTCCCGAGCCTCGCCCGCCGGTTCATGGATGCGTTTCCCGCCGCCAGCCTGCGCCTGCGCGAGGTGATGCCGAACGCGTTGGTCGATGAATTGTCGGACGGGCGGCTCGATCTCGGCATCATGTTTCCACCGCCGCCGGTGCGCGGCCTCGTCTTCCGCCAAGTCTACCGCGAGCATCTCTGTATCGTGCTGTCCAACGCCCATCCGCTCGCGCTGGACAGCGCGCAACCGCCCGCCCGCGATCCGGTGGTGCGCCGCGCCGACCTCGCCGGCCAGCCGCTGATCCTCGCCCCGGCGGAAACCGCGCCGGCGCTGCGCGGCGCGATCGAGACCTATTGCCGCGAGGGCGGCTTCGCGCCCACGATCCGCGTCGAGACGCAGCTGCAAATGACCATCGTCAGCCTCGCCGCCGAGGGACTCGGCATCGGCATCGTCCCGGCCTCGATGCGAAGGCTCAACCCCGCCGGCGTCTGCTTTCGCGCGCTGGAAGACGCGCCGGCGGTCGACCACGTCCTCGCCTGGCGGCAGGACAACGACAACCCGGTGCTGCGCCGCTTCCTCGGCATGATCGAGACCGGGGCGGCGGCATAGGGCGGCGTCCGATCAGATGGACTCATCCGATCGGACCAAGATGCTCTGTTTATCAATATCGTAGAGCACGATATCCGATCCGGATGGATCGGAAAGTGCTCTAAGCCGGTCAGCCGGCGGCGAAATGCGCGGCGAGCTGCTCGTTGACCAGCGCCGCCGCCTCCATGTGCGGCATGTGGCCAA
>NZ_CAJQZK010000025.1:0-50481 GCF_907164655.1 Acidocella sp. C78 | reverse complement strand
GGCGGCGCGCCGGGCAGCACGGGATCGCCCCAGCGGATCAGCACGTCCCGCCGCCACCCCGGCGCCACCACGTCGTTCAGCTGCGGCGCCTCCGATCCGGGCGGCAGGCTGGTGACGGGCTCAGCCATGCCGAGCACCGAGGTCGAGGCGCGGGCGGTCCCGGCCATCGCCAGCGCCGCCACGGTCCCGGTTCCGGCCAGAATGCCGCGCCGCCCGATCATGCGATCAGAATCCGCTCGCTCCGCCCAGGCCGCCGGACTGTCCGGCGCCAAGGCCCGGGTTATAATGCCCGACACCGCCGACAAGCTGCTGCAGGAAACCTGCATGGCCGCCCGGCGCGTGCGTTCTGCCACCCGCCATCGCCACATTCACCGCCTGTTTCTTGCCAACCCGGCGGATCGATTTCAGCACCCCGCCGCCGCCGAAATCCAGCACGACGACCTGCTGCTTCTCGACGCCGAGGGTCTGGCCGATGCGCGGCCGCGTCACCTGGCTCACATAAAGCCAGTCGTGGTCGTTGAACGATTCCCGCAGCGTCGGCGAACCGAGCAGGGCGGTGGCGTCCGCCTCGGTCGAAACGCCGGGAGTGAGCTGCTTGAGCTGCGCCTCGGTCACCGCGGTGCCCCGATAGCGCGGTTGCGCCGAAAACACGGCACAGCCGGCGAGCGCCGGCAGCATCAGCAAGGGGAGAAATGGGCGGAGCTTGATCGCCAATCTGCGCACGCGGCTCGATCCTCGGGTTGCGGCTGGTTCAGGCTCTATGAGCGAGCTTCCCTCGCCGTGCAAGATGCGGCACTGTTTTAACATGACTGACGCAGCCCCCGCCCCGCTCATCCGGCGCCTCGATCTCGCCCGCCTCGGCGATGAGCCTGAAACCCTGACCATCGAGTCCACACCGGCAGAGCGCGCCGCCATCGCCGCCGCCTTCGGCATCCCCGCGATCGCCGCGCTGTCGGGCCGTTTCCACCTGCGCCGCGCCGGCGGACCGCGGATCGCGGCGCGGCTGGAGCTCGCGGCCGAGGTCACGCAATCCTGCATCGTCTCGCTCGAACCGGTGGAGCAGTCGATCGCCGAAACCGCCGCGCTGCTGCTCGTCACCAACGGCGCGCCGGCGGAGGACGACGACATGCTGGACCCCGACGCGCCAGACCAGATCGCGCTGGACAGCACAATGGCCGATCTCGGCGCCCTGCTCGTCGAGCAGCTCGCCCTCGCCCTCGATCCCTATCCCCGCCGGCCCGGCGCGGAACCGCCCGCAGCACCCGATGCCGGCGCGGCGCCGCAGGCGCACCCGTTCGCCGCCCTCGCCAAGCTCCGCCGGCCGGACTGAGCCCAGCCCAGTCCGCCCCACCGCCAATCTTGCCCTCCGCCCCTCTCTCTGCTAGAGCGCCCCTTTCCGTTCCCCCCGGTCCGCGGGGCGTCACCTGCTGGCGCGCCCGGACCTTTCGCGACGAAACGTACAGAACCGAGAGCGACCCATGGCCGTACCCAAGCGCAAGACCTCCCCCTCCCGCCAAGGCATGCGCCGCAGCCACCACGCCGTGGGCCAGCAGGCTCATGCCGAGTGCAGCAACTGCGGCGAGCTGAAGCGTCCGCATCACGTCTGCGGCCATTGCGGCCATTATGACGGGCGTGAAGTCGTCGCGGCCGGCAAGGATCTCAAGGGCACGGTCCGGATCTGATCCGGCCGTGACCTTGTCGCCACCGTCCGTGCCTCCGCACAGCCGATGACGACCGGATCCCCTCCCGACTCCGCCTCCTCCGTGCCGCATCCGCCGCAGGGCCCCGATCGCCCGCTTGCCGCCGCGGGAGCCCCGGTGCTCGCTGTCGATGCGATGGGCGGCGACAATGCCCCGGATGTGGTCATTGCCGGGCTCGACATCGCCGCCGAGCGCCACCCGAGCGCCCGGTTCGAGGTGTTCGGCGACGCGCCGCGGCTCGACGAGCTGATCCGGCTGAGCAAGCGCCTGCGCAACCGCGTCACCATCCGCGCGACGACGGAAGTCATCCCCAACGAGCTGAAACCCACCGCCGCCCTGCGGCTTCGGGATGCCTCGCTGCGCCGGGCGATCGACGCCGTCGCCAATGGCGAGGCCGCCGGTGTGGTCTCGGCCGGCAATACCGGCGCGATGCTCGCGCTCGCCAAGATCGTCCTCAAGACAATGAGCGGGATCGACCGCCCCGCGATGGCGGCCATCGGCCCCTCGGCGCGCGGCGACGTGGTGATGCTCGATCTGGGCGCCAATGTCGTCTGCGATGCCCGCAACCTCGTCGAATTCGCCATCATGGGCGAGTTGTTCGCCCGCACCGTGCTCGGCCTGCCGCACCCGACGATCGGCCTGCTCAATGTCGGCTCCGAGGAAATGAAGGGCGACGAAACCCTGCGCCGCGCCGCCGAGGCGCTCCGCGAAAGCCCGATCGGGCCGCAGTTCCACGGCTTCATCGAAGGCCACGACATCGCCGGCGGCACCGTCGATGTCGTCGTGACCGACGGTTTCACCGGCAATGTCGCGCTCAAGACCGGCGAGGGCGCGCTGCGCCTGGTCGGCGACCTGCTGCGGCGGATCTTCACCGCCAACATCGCCGCCCGCCTTGCCTATCTCCTCGCCCGCCCCGGCCTGTCGCGCCTGCGCGAATGGCTCGACCCGCGGCGCTACAACGGCGCGGTCCTGCTCGGGCTGAACGGCGTCGTGGTCAAATCCCACGGCGGCGCCGACGCCGAGGGCTTCGCCCATGCCGTCGACGTCGCGATGGACATGATCGTCAACCGCTTCAACGACCGCATCCGCGACGACCTGACCCAGCACGTCGATCGCGAGCGCCTCGCCAGCGACGCCTTCCGCGTTACGCCATCCACACCTGTCACATCCGGCTGACCGACATGAAACGCACCGTTTTCGAAGGGGTCGGCAGCTACCTGCCGGAACGCATCGTCACCAACGACGAACTGGCCACACGGGTCGACACCTCCGATACCTGGATCCGCGAGCGCACCGGTATCGGCCAGCGGCACCTCGCCGCCCCGCACGAAACCGCGACCTTCATGGGCGCCGAGGCCGCGCGCCGCGCGCTTGCCTATGCCGGCGCCGCGCCCGAGACGGTCGATGCCATCATCGTCGCGACATCAACGCCGGATCAGGGCTTTCCCGCAACCGCGGTCAGCATCCAGGCCGCCCTCGGCATCACCCGCGGCTTCGCGTTCGACCTCTCGGCGGCCTGCTCGGGCTTCGTCTACGCCGTCTCGGTGGCCGATGCCTTCATCCGCTCCGGCCAGTGCGCCAGCGTGCTGGTGATCGGCACCGAGGTCTATTCCCGCATCCTCAACTGGGAAGACCGCGGCACCTGCGTCCTGTTCGGCGACGGCGCCGGCGCGGTGCTGCTGCGCGCGGCACAGGACGACGCCGATCGCGGGCTGATCTCCACCCATATCCATTCGGATGGCCGCTACGGCGACATCCTCTATATCGATGGCGCGACCGGCCAGGCCGACCGGCCCCAGCATCTGGTGATGAAGGGCTCGGAGGTGTTCCGCCACGCGGTGAGCAAGCTCGCCGGCGCGGTGGACGAGGCGCTCGCCGCGAACGGGCTCTCGCAGTCGGATATCGACTGGCTGGTCCCCCACCAGGCCAACCGCCGCATCATCGATGCGATGGGCAAGCGGCTCGGCCTGTCGCCCGAACAGGTCGTCGTCACGGTCGACCGGCACGCCAACACCTCCGCCGCCTCGATCCCGCTCGCACTCGACGAGGCGGTGCGGGACGGGCGGATCCAGCCGGGCCATCTCGTGCTGATCGAGGCGCTGGGCGGCGGGCTGACCTGGGGCTCGGCGCTGTTCCGGTTCTGACCCGGCGCCGCACCTCACCCGCGCCGCGGCGATGCCGGTTCCGTGTTGACCCGGCGATCTTTCTTGCTAATCTTGAAAAATGAGCACGTTGACACGCGCCGGACTGGCTGAGTCGATCTATGCGGCAGTTGGACTGTCGCGCAACGAATCCGCGGCGCTGCTCGAAGCGGTGCTGGACCGCATGAAGCACGCCCTTGCCGAAGGCGAGTCGATCAAGATCAGCGGCTTCGGCACCTTTTCCGTGCGCCAGAAAGGCCGTCGCATCGGCCGCAACCCGAAAACCGGCCACGAGGTGCCGATCCTGCCGCGCCGCGTGCTGGTCTTCCGCCCCAGCCAGATCCTGCGCGAAGCGGTCGATACCGGCAAATCCCCGTCATCGGCGGGCCGGTCTTGACCGACGAGGCGCCGCCGGACGATCCGCGGCAGGACGAGCAGGGCCGCGCCCGGGTGCGCAAATCAGCCGAGGCGTTCCGCACCATCAGCGAGGTGGCGGACGAGTTGCATGTCCCCCAGCATGTGCTGCGCTTCTGGGAAACCAAGTTTCCCCGCATCAAGCCCCTCAAGCGCGGCGGCGGCCGCCGCTACTACCGTCCGGACGATGTCGTGCTGCTGCAACGCATCGCAGACCTGCTCTATACCCAGGGCTATACGATCAAGGGAGTCCAGCGGTTGCTCCGCGAGGGCGGTGGGCTGCTGCATGGGGAGATCCCGCCCGCCTCGGAAGAGGAACGCGCCGCCTCCGCCGCCGAGCGCATGCGCGCAACTGCCGAGGCCGGCCTGCCGTCCGAGGCCAGCGAAGACGCGCCCGAACTGCCGATCCTCGCCGGTGCCGCCGCATCCCGGCCGGAACCGGGGCGGCCCGTCGATGCCGCGCCGGACCGGCGACTCGAACGCGCCCAGGCCACCACCACGGTGCTGCGCACCGCCATCCGCGCGGTGCTCGACGAGCTGGAAACCCTGCGCGCCAGCCTCGACCCGAGATAAGCGCCCGGGGTCGATTGCCTCACCCTGAATCAGTTGCTAAGACCCCCCTGTCGGAGCGTAGCGCAGCCTGGTAGCGCATCAGTCTGGGGGACTGGGGGTCGTGGGTTCGAATCCCGCCGCTCCGACCACTGGTTTCAATGTCTTCTCCCCCTCCCGAATCCCGATTTCGGCGCTAATTCCAGCCCGATCACGGCGCCGGCACCGCATGCGCCCGTTCGCCGCCCGGCCCGCGCCATGACGTTCCGATGAATTCCCGCGACTGAGGCTTGCCCGCGCGCGTCCGATCGGTGAAGGCCATGCTCCCTCAAACCGGAACGGACCCTTCATGATCAAGCCGCGCCTCCTCGCTCTCGCCCTGCTGCCCGGCCTGTGCGCAGCGCCCTTCGCGCGCGCCGCAACGCCCCGCTTCCATGTCGCCGGCCAGATCGCCCTGCCCGCAGGCCCGGTGAAATGGGATTACCTCGCCGATGAGCCGTCGGCGCACCGCATCTTCGCCGCCCAGGGCGACCAGGTCGACGTGATCGACACGCGCACCGATCGCCTCGTCGGCACGATCGCCAACGTGCGGGGGGCGCATGGCATCGCGCTCGCGCCGCGCTTCGGCCACGGGTTCGCCACCGCCGGAATGGCCGGCACCGTGACCATGTTCGACCTGAAGACCTTGCGCACGATCCGCACCATCGATGTCGGCAAGGGGCCGGATGCGATCGCCTATGATCCCTCGTCGCGGCGGGTTCTCGTGCCCAACGAAGTCAGCCAGACCCTGTTCGCGATCGACCCGGCAAATGGCGGGATCGTCGGCTCCCTGCCCTTCCATGCCGATCCCGAATTCATCGTCGCCGACGGGCGCGGGCGCGTGTATCTCAACCTCAAATCCGCCAACCGGATCGCGGTGATCGATCCGCGGCGCATGCGCATCCTGCGCGAGATCGACGTCTCGCACGCCTGCACGGGGCCGACCGGCCTCGCGATCGACCGCGCGGCGGCGCGCCTGTTCGTATCCTGCCGCAACGACGTGCTGGCGGTGGTCGATGCGCGCGGCGGGAAAGTGGTCGCCTCGCTGCAACTGCCAGGCTTTGCCGACGCGGTGCGCTACGATGCGCGGGACGCTCTGGCGCTGGCGCCGAGCATCGACGGCACGCTGACCGTCATCGGCGCGTCGCCCAGAGGTGGATATCGCATCGTCCAGCGCCTTGGAACCGAACCGGGCGCCCGAACCATGACCTTCGACGCCGCGACGAGAACGGCCTACCTTTCCACGGCGAGGCAGGTGGCCGTGCTGCCGCCGGCGCCGGGAAAAACCTACCCAAGGCGGGCGTTCAAGCCGGGGAGTTTCCGCGTGCTGGTGGTCCGCGCCAGCGCGCCCTGACAGCGTTGCCAGAGCACGTTGATAACCAGAGCACGTTGATAATGTGAGCATCATCCGATCGGACGGGTCATCCGATCGGAACCTGCTCCAAACGCAAAAAGCCTGAAATCCGAAGGATTCCAGGCTTCAGGCAAACACTGGCGTCGCCAGTATCGGGCAGTCGTCATGCCCCCGAAACCCGTCAGGGTTTCTGGGGCATCTTTATCGGCTCAGAGAGCCGCGCCGAACTTCTCGACGGCGAGCGTCACGCGCGCGGTCAGCGGCGCGATGGTCTGCTCGGTCAGCTTCAGCGAGGCGTCGGTGATGCGGCCGGTCTCGGCAACCGCCTTCTCCATCAGCGAGCGGGCGAAACCGGTCTGCAGGTCCACCGCTTCCTTGACCGACTTCACGCCGGCGAGCGCCTTGGTCATCGCGACGGTTTCCTCAACCGAATTCTGCGTGGTGCTGGCGATCTGCTTCGAGATGCCCTGCATGCCGGAAGCGAAGATCTGGCTCGCCTTCACCAGCGCCTCGAAATTGCCCTGGCCGAACGCCATCATCTCTTCGGTGGTCTTCATCGCCTTCACAACCTGCTCCTTCATCTTGGCCTGCTGGGTCTCGAAACCCTTGGCGGCGTTTTCCATGCCCTCCTTCATCGAAGCCAGGGTCTTCTCGAACCCGGCCGCGACCTGGGCCTTCGTCGCCTCCACAGCCGCCTCGGCGGTGTTCTGGGCGGTATCGGCAGCTTTTGCCTTTGTCGTCATCGCTATCCACTCCTTGTCAGTCCGTTGCAACGATTGCCGGCGCCCGCAGGCACCCAATCTTGGCTGTCGCCACTTTCGTCTCAGGAAGAAACACGACGGCCAAAAGTCCCGCACGCACGTTGATAGTGCAGTGCAACATCGCCGATCTAGGCGCTATCGAAGACGGAGTCAAACTTTTTTTGTGCATCGCACAATGACAAATCGGGGACGGAACGACCGGGCCGGGCACCGAGATCGGCGCCCGACAACGCAACATCCACCATTAACCCTTTGGCTTTTTTATTAATTTCATTATTTCAACTGGACAGGCGGGAAAAATCATCCTATCCGACGCATGAGGTATCGTTCATGTTCGGGAGATCGATATGGGTTTTGCCGGGTTGCGTGATCGCGCGGGAGGCGTCCTGAAGCGCTGCGCGGGCATTGCCATTGGCGGCGCCGGCGCGGCCGCCCTGCTGGCCGCGCCGGCGGCGAAGGCGTATGCGCATCACCACCGACCCTACCGGCACATCACCCCGATCGCGGCGGCGGCCACCGGGTCCGGCCCGCTCGCCCCGGGGATCGACTGGGTGGTGATGGACGCCGCGACCGGCAAGATCATCTCCGAGAACAACGCCTACAACATCCGCTATCCCGCCAGCCTGACCAAGCTGATGACGCTCGACCTCGCCTTCACCGCGCTCAAGGACGGGCGGCTGCGCATGAACACGGCGCTGCCGGTCAGCGCCGCGGCGGCCGCGGTCCAGCCGGTGAAGCTCAATCTCGTGGCCGGGCAGACCGTGACCGTCCGCCAGGCCATGCTCGGCATGACCACGCTCTCCGCCAACGATGCGGCGACCGCGCTCGGCCAGTATCTCGGCAATGGCAGCATCCGCCGCGTCGCCGCCGAAATGACCGCGCACGCCCACGCCATCGGCATGCAGCGCAGCGTCTTTCGCAACCCCTCCGGCCTGCCCGACCCCGGCCAGGTGACCGACGCCTACGACATGGCGATCCTCGCCCGCCATCTGCTGCTCGACTATCCGCAATACCGCTACCTCTTCTCGGTTCCGAGCTTCCGCTTCGAAGGCCGCACCATCCCCAATATCGATGGCATGCTCAAGCGCTACGACGGCGCGATCGGCATGAAAACCGGCTTCACCAACCTCGCCCGGTTCAATCTCGTCACCGCCGCGGTGCGCAACGGCCACATGCTGATCGGCGTGGAAATGCACGCCCCATCCTGGATCGTGGCCTATGACAACATGGCCCATCTGCTCGATGCCGGGTTCGCGGCCGAAGGCGGCGCGCCGGCGATGGTGGTGGCCGCCAACGCCCCGGCGAGGTCGCCGGCCCCGCCCGCCGCCATCCGTCATCCCGCCGCGGCCCCGGCGCCGGCCGCGCCCCGGCTCGCGCATCTCGCCCGGCCGGCCCCGAATCACCTGCGCCTCGCCGCGGCCGCCCCCGTCACGCACCGCGCCAGCGTCACGCGCGACATCGTCCCCGGCTGGACCGCGCAGGTCGGCGCCTATGACAGTTACAGCCTCGCCCGGCGGCAGGCCCTGCTCGTGCGCGGCCAGCATCGCGTCGGCATCGCCCGCGTCGGCAGCACACTCGTCCACCGCCGCCGCGTCTGGCGCGCCCAGATCGCCGGGCTCGACCACCGGAGCGCGAGGATGGTCTGCGACGATCTCAAGCGCGCCCACCAGTCCTGCTTCATCATCCCGCCGGGCAACGAAAGCCTGGCGATGCGCTGACCTCGCGGCGGCGCCGCTTACCGCCGCTCACCGCCCAGCCGGAGCGCCAGCAGCCCTGGCGCCGCGACAACCAGCATCAGCGCGTTCCAGAGCATGAACTCCAGGTTCAGCACGCCGGAGATGACGGCGCTGGCCACCGCGCCGGCCGCCAGCAGCGCGCTTGGCAGCCAGTCCCGCCAGCTCCGCGATGCCGGCCAGTCGCCGCGGGCAAGCCGCCAGGCCGCGATCACGACCGGCACCGCAAACACCGGGAACGGCGCATCGCGATAGCGCGGATCGAACACCAGCCCCGCCTGCACGATGACCGCCGCCGCCACGAACAGGAACCAGAGGTGGTCGAACAGCCGCCGGCCCCAGTCGGCCAGACCCGCCTTGCCGAACAGGCTCGCGCGCAGCAGCAGCACCGTCGCCGCCCCATCCGCCGCCGGCGTCGCCGCGCCGCGCGAGGCCCGGCGCAGGGCGGCCAGCGCCAGGGCGAGCTGCGCCGGCAGGTTCACCGCGGCGCAGATCAGCAGGGATTCGTCATACAGAACATGATGCGTGATCGCCCAGGCATAGACCAGCGCATTGCCAAGCCCGAAGGCGAGCGCGAGGCCGGATGCCGCCGCCATCCCGCCGAGCAGCGCGAAAACCACCGACAGCGCGATCCCCGCTCCGGCATAAAGCGGCCAGTGCGGCATCTCCACCACCGGCCCGGAGAGCGGGAATTTCGGCGCCCGCCCGGCGGACCAGATACCCCAGTTCGCGCCGGCGATCCCCTCGTCGTGATATTTCCAATGCTGATCGAACGCCTCGATCAGGTTGTAATCCACATGCGCGCGATCGGCGAGGCTGACGAAGCGCCGCAGGAACACCGCCTCGTTGACCCGCGAGGGGGCGGCATCCGCCCGCCATCGCCCCCGGCTCGGCCAGCCGGTCTCGCCCACCGAAATCGTCTTGCCCGGAAACAGACGCTCGGCCTTGCGGATGGTCCGCCCGATCCGCGCGATCGCGCCATTCACCCCCACCGGGTGGTTCTGCCAGTAGGGCAGCAGATGGATCATCACGACATCGACATGCCTGGCAACTTGCGGAAACTCGAACCAGAAGCTCGCCACATCCGCATAGGCCACTTTCTGCTTCACCCGGGCGCGCACATGGTCGATGTCGCGGATCAGTTCCCCCACCGACAGATCGCGCCGGAGCAGCACCTCGTTGCCGACGACGACGCGGGTGATCGTGTGCGGATGCGCGTTCGCCGCGGCGATCCCCGCCGCCATCTCCCGCGCATTGTCCTTCGCGTTCGGCCCGAGCCAGATCCCGGCCCAGACCTTCAGCCCCGCCCGCTTCGCCAGCGCGCCGATATCGAAATCCCCCTCGATCGAGGAATAGGTGCGGATGCCGCGCGCATGGCGCGCGATCAGGCGCAGATCCTGCGCCACCTCGGCGGCGGAGGCGAAGGTTTTCGTCAGCGGCGACTGGCCATTGCGGAACGGCGCGTAGGAGACCGAGTTGAACCGCGCATCGGGCATGGCGACACCGCCGGCACGCGGCCGGTTCGGCAGGTACCACGCGGCGACGCTCAGCAGGCCGAGCAGAAAGATCACGTAAGGTCTTGCGGTGCGCATGGTCCGTGCGCTTACAGGAGGCTCCACCGGCAGACCAGAGGCGGCTCATGAGCATCGACGGGCTCGACGACACGACGATCGCGCGCATCCTGACGAACACGCGGCGGATCGCGCTGGTCGGCGCCTCGGCCAACCCGTCCCGCCCCTCGAACGAGGTGCTCGGCGCGCTGCTCCGCCTCGGCTACGACGTCACCCCGGTCAATCCCGGCCTCGCCGGCACCAGGCTGCACGGGCGAGTGGTCGCCGCCTCGCTCGACGATGCCGCCCCGCTCGACATGGTCGAGCTGTTCCGCGCCTCCGAACGGGTGCTGCCGGCGGTGCGCGACGCGATCCGCCTCGGCGCGAAGACGATCTGGATGCAGCTCGGCGTGGCGAACGAGGAGGCCGCCGCCCTCGCCCGCGCCGCCGGGCTCGTCGTGGTGATGAACCGCTGCCCGCTGATCGAGCGCCCGCGGCTCGGCCTCACTCCTTGAACGACGCGGCCGGATAGCCCTGGGCGAAGAGCAGCGCGCGCAGGTCGCCATGCTCGACGCGCACCGCCGCCGCCTCGGCGAGGATCGGCTTCGCGTGATACGCCACCCCCAGCCCGGCATCGGCGATCATCGCGAGATCGTTCGCCCCGTCGCCCACCGCCAGCGTCGCCGACAGCTTCACCCCGCGCGTCGCCGCCAGTTCGTGCAGCGCCGCGCGCTTGGCGTCGCGGTCCAGCACCGGCTCGGCGACGCGGCCGATCAGCCGGGAACCGTCATCGAGCAGCTCGTTGGCGCGATGCGTGTCGAACCCGACCTCCGCCGCCACCCGGCTGGTGAACCAGGTGAACCCGCCCGAAACCAGCGCCGTCACCGCGCCATGCGCGCGCATCGTCGCGACCAGCGCGCGCGCCCCCGGCATGATCGCGGTGCGCCGCCAGGTGCGCTCCAGCGCCGCCACGTCGAGCCCCTCCAGCAGGGCGACGCGCTCGCGCAGCGCATCGGCGAAATCCAGCTCCCCCGCCATCGAGCGCGCGGTGATCGCGGCAACGCGCTCGCCAATCCCCGCCTCCGCCGCCAGCTCGTCGAGCGTTTCCGAGGTGACGATCGTGCTGTCCATGTCGGCCACCAGCACCGCCTTGCGCCGCCCGCGATCCCTGACGCACATCACATCCACCGGCGCATTGTCGAGCGCCGCGCGCACCAGGGCGAAATCGGGCGGGTTCATGCACGGAATTTCGGCGGCCTCGCCGGGCGAAAGCCAGGCCGGCGCGCCGCCGGCGGCCAGTTCGCGCACCCGCGCCACCATCGTATCGGTCAACGTCACCTTGTCGCGCGCCGCGACCAGCACCAGAACGAATTTCATGACCCAGTCGCCTAGAGCAAGTTCCGCCTCCCCGGCAAGGCCGCTGCTGATCGTCGCCGGCCCCACCGCCTCGGGCAAGTCGGCCCTCGCCCTCGCCGCAGCACAGCGCTTCGGCGGCACGATCATCAACGCCGACGCGATGCAATGCTATGCCGACTGGCGGATCATCACCGCCCGCCCCTCGCCGGCGGACGAGGCGGCGGCGCCGCACCGCCTCTATGGCGTGCGGGCGCTGGAAGACGCGGTCGATGCCGCCTGGTGGCGCGGCCGGGCGCTGGCCGAGCTGGAGGCGGCGGCGCTGCCGATCCTGTGCGGCGGCACCGGCATGTATCTCTCGGCGCTGGTCAACGGCATCGCCCCGATCCCCGATCCCGGGCCGCAGGCGCGGGCGGCGGCGCGGCAGATGCTCGCGGCGGATGGCCCGGCCGCGCTGCACGCCTGGCTTGCGTCGCGCGATCCGGCCACGGCGGCGAAGCTGCGGCCGAGCGACCCCCAGCGCCTCGCCCGCGCCGCCGAGGTGCTGCTCGGCACCGGGCGCGGCCTCGCCGCCTGGCACGCCGCACCGCGCGACGGTCTCAACGGATACCGCGTCATGCTGCTGCTGCTCGACCCGCCCCGCCTTGCGCTGCGCGAGGCGATCGCGGCGCGCTTCGCCGCGATGCTCGCCGCGGGCGCGCTGGCGGAAGTCGCCGCCGTCACCGCCCGCCACCCCGATCCCGCGCTGCCCGGCCTGCGCGCCCACGGCGTGCCGGAATTGCGGGCGCATCTCGCCGGCGAGATCGGCCTCGATGAGGCCGCCGCCCGCGCCATCGCCGCCACCATCGCCTACACGAAACGCCAGGCCACCTGGTTCCGCCACCAGAAACTGGCAGATCAGCGCGATACGCATACGATCAGTTCACGTTTTACCGATTCCGCGCAATTTTCCGAAAGCACGCTCGGCAATATCATTTCATTTATTAATGGGCCGGGTTGACGCAGCGCAGCGGACCGGGCTAGGCCTGCTCCGCGATCGCACATGATGGGGATATGAACGCCGTGAACAATTCCGTCGCTTCCGGAGCCGAAACCCTTCTCCGCGCGCTCAAGGCGCAGGGGGTCGAGGTCATTTTCGGCTATCCGGGCGGTGCCGTGCTGCCGATCTACGATGCGCTGTTCCAGCAGAACGCGATCCGCCATATCCTGGTCCGCCACGAACAGGCGGCGGTTCACGCGGCGGAAGGCTATGCCCGCTCGACCGGCAAGGTCGGCGTCGTCCTCGTCACCTCCGGCCCCGGCGCCACCAACGCCGTCACCGGCCTGGTCGACGCGCTGATGGACAGCATTCCCGTCGTCTGCCTCACCGGCCAGGTGCCGACCCACCTGATCGGCAACGACGCCTTCCAGGAAGCCGACACCACCGGCATCACCCGTCAGGCCACCAAGCACAATTATCTGGTCAAGCGCTCGGACGATCTCGCCCGCATCGTGCACGAGGCGTTCCACGTCGCGCGGACCGGCCGGCCCGGCCCCGTGCTGATCGACCTGCCGAAGGACATCCTCATCAATCCGGCGCCCTATACCGAGGCGCCGGACGGCCCGCACCGCTCCTACCGCCCGCGCACCGAGCCCGATCTTTCCCACGTCGCCGCGGCGGTGAAGCTGCTCAAGGGCGCGCGTCGGCCGATCATCTACACCGGCGGCGGGCTGATCAATGCCGGCCCCGAATCGGCCGAACTGATCGTCGCGTTCGCGAAGCTGACGGGCGCGCCCGTCACCTCGACGCTGATGGGCCTCGGCGCCTTCCCGGCCTCGAACCCGGCCTTTCTCGGCATGCTCGGCATGCACGGCACCTACGAGGCCAACCTCGCGATGCATGGCTGCGACGTGATGCTGAACATCGGCGCCCGGTTCGACGACCGCGTGACCGGCCGGCTCAACGCCTTCGCCCCGCATTCGAAGAAAATCCACATCGACATCGACCCCTCGAACATCAACAAGAACGTGGTGGTCGACATCGCCATCGCCGCCGACGCGACCGAGGCGCTGCGCGCCCTCATCGCCGCCTGGAAGCAGGATGACGCCCGGCAGGACAGTGCAGCGCTCGCCGAATGGTGGCGCATGATCGAGACCTGGCGCGAGAAGGACTCGCTGCGCTTCACCCAGAGCTTCGAGACCGGCGCGATCATCAAGCCACAGCACGCCATCCGCCGGCTGTGGGAAAAGACCCAGGGCCGCGAAACCTATGTCACGACCGAGGTGGGCCAGCACCAGATGTGGGCGGCCCAGCATTTCCGCTTCGACAAGCCGAACCGCTGGATGACCTCGGGCGGCCTCGGCACGATGGGCTACGGCCTGCCCGCGGCGATGGGCGTGCAGATCGCCCATCCCGACGCGCTGGTGATCGACATCGCCGGCGAGGCCAGCATCCTGATGAACATCCAGGAGATGGGCACGCTCGCGCAATACCGCCTGCCGGTGAAGATCTTCATCCTCAACAACGAATACATGGGCATGGTCCGCCAGTGGCAGGAATTGCTGCATGGCGGCCGCTATTCCGAGAGCTATTCCGCCGCCCTGCCCGATTTCGTGCGCCTCGCCGAGAGCTTCCACGCCGTCGGCCTGCGCGCCGAGAGCATCGACGATCTCGACCGGGTGATCGACGAGATGCTGGCGACCGACCGCCCGGTGATCGCGGACATCCATGTCGACCGCGCGGAGAACTGCTTCCCGATGATCCCCTCGGGGGCGGCGCACAACGAGATGATCCTCGGGCCGGAACACGAGGCGAGCGCCGCCGGCATCACCGATGAGGGGCTCGTGCTCGTCTGAGCCCCGCCATCGCCGCCGAGATCCCGAGACACCGAACCTGAAAGAGCCGACATGAACGCCATCGTCCAGGAACCCATGCGCGCCGCCACGATCTCCGTGCTGGTCGAGAACGAGTCCGGCGTTCTCGCGCGCGTCATCGGCCTGTTTTCAGGTCGCGGCTACAATATCGACAGCCTGACCGTCGCCCCCGTCGAGGACGACCGGCGCAAGAGCCGCATCACCGTCGTCACCTCCGGCACCGAGCTGGTGATCCAGCAGATCAAGGCGCAGCTCGATCGCCTCGTGCCGGTCTACCGGGTGTCCGACCTCTCCGCCGAAGGGCCGCACATCGCCCGCGAACTCGCCCTCATCAAGGTGATCTGCGGCGGCGAGAAGCGGCTGGAAACGCTGCGCCTCGCCGATGCGTTCCGCGCCCGCGTGATCGACGCGACGACCGAAAGCTTCGTCTTCGAACTCACCGGCGCGACCGACAAGCTCGACGCGTTCCTCGAACTGATGCGCCCGCTCGGCCTCGCCGAGGTCTCGCGCACCGGCGTCGCCGCCATCGCCCGCGGCACCCGCACGATCTGACGGCGCCGCCGGCCCGCGCCGCCGGCCCACGCCAACGAAAAAGGCCTCATCCGCTCCCGCCGGATGAGGCCCGCCCGAAAGACCGGTTCACGAAACACGGCAAAACCCGGCCCGCCTGGGCCGGGTCGTGCCGCAACCGCCCTACTTGCCGCTCAGCGTCTTGAGATAGGCGACCACATCGGCGCGGTCCGTCGCATTCGGCATGCCCATATAGGGCATCTTGGTGCCCGGCACGTCCGCCTGCGGATTGGCGAGGAATTTGGAAAGCGTGTCCGCGTTCCAGACGATGCCGGAATGCTTCAGCGCCGGCGAGAACTGGAACCCCGCGCTCGCCGCCGCCTTGGCACCATAGATCCCCGCCAGCGAAGGCCCGATCCCGTTCTGCCCCGCCTTGGCGCTGTGGCACGCCGCGCACTGGGCCTGAAACAACGCCTCGCCATGCGCGACATTCGCCGCATGCGCCCCGGCGATGCTCAGGGCACCGGCAGCCAGGGCAAGGATGGTTAAGGATTTCATGTGCAGTCTCTCCTGTCCGGCACCCGCCCCCCTGGGCGGGTGCGTCATGTTCGTCAGAAAGCCAGCCACACGCCCGCAAAGAGCGTATCGTTCGCCTGCGCGTTCGTTCCCGCGCCATCATAGTTGCGCACACTGCCGTTGAATACAGGGTAGATCGTGTTTTCAACGAAGAGTTTCGCATTCAGCCACGGCAGCCATTTCGGCCCGCCATTGTTGAACGGATAGTAATCGAGTTCCGTCGTCCAGGCATTGCTGTTCGGCTTGCCATTGGCACTGCTCGTATACTCGCCCGCATCGGCGTTGCCATAGATCGTGTTGAACGATTCCGTGATCCCGTATTTCTGATAGATCAGGTCGGAAACCGTGATCGTCGCGACATTGAGGCTGTCGGCCCGGTTGCTGGCGGCACCCGGCGCCCATTCCTGCGATTCGTGAACCAGGTTGGCCTGCACCGAGAAGGCCTGGTTCTGCGTGATGTACTGGAACTGGGAGTCGGCGGCGATGTCGAAGAACCGGTTCGTCGGCCCGCTGGCGACGCCGGTCGGATAGGTTCGGTCCATCAGCGCGTAGGTGCCGACCTCGATCGAGGAATTGCCCCACTGGTGCTGCACGGCGAGCCGCACATAGGGTGCTACGCCATCGATCTTCACCCCGCCCCCGGCGCCGAGCGCGTAGCCCAGCCGCTGCGGCAGCGATTTGTAAAGATCCGCCTCGGCATAGATCATGTCCGCCGGCGTCACGTTCAGCGCGCCATAGACGCCGATGCCATAGACCGATTGCGCGAGCGAGGCGATCTGCTGTGCCGCGGCCGGCGCGTTGGCGAGGCCCGAGGGGATATACGGATACCCCCAGCTCGGCGGCGTGTTCCACAGATCGGTGACACCCGGATTGTTGTTGAGCGTGACACCCCAGAACAGCGGATGGCCGAACAGCTTGCCCGGCCGGGCGAGGCGGATATCGGTATTGTCCCAGCTCCACTGCCGGGCCACGCCATCATAGGTGACCTGCACGAACGCGCCGAGCCCGATCGCCGAATCCAGCGCGCCGCCATAGAACAGGCTGGTCTGCTGCGCCGCCCAGGCGTCGTTCGACTTGAAGCCTGGCTGCAACCCGCCCGGTATCTTGTCGTGCTGCTGGGTCCAGCCGATCTGCGACATCGCCGCGAAATTCTTCCAGGTCGGGAACATGCCGCCGGCGATATAGCCCTCGAGCTTGAAATCCCGCCCATATGGGGTCAGCTGCGGAAAGCCGATATGACAGGCCGAGCAGGGCTCTCCGGTCTGCGCCGCGAAGGCGGGAATGGCATAGGCGGCGCCCGGCGCCGCCAGCGATGCCGCGGCGACCATGCCAGCCGCAGCCGCCAGGCGCCAGGAACCATGATGTGACCGGGGTTTCATGTGCAGTCTCCCGTTGACTTTCATTCAGTGACGATGCCGGGGGTATCAGGGCCGAACCGCGCGGTCGTTGATCGAGATCAATATTGTGACGGCTTGTTTCATGGTGTTGCAGATAAGGCACCATTGCCGCGGTCCCGGCGCGCGCCCTACACCTTGCGGCGTGCGAATCGATCTTCCCTTCCCGCCGCCCGCTGCCGCCGCCGATCCCGAATCGATGCTGCGCCGCGTCTTCGGCCATGGCGGTTTCCGCGGCAGCCAGCGCGACGTCGTCGAGCATGTGATCGCCGGCCACGATGCGCTGGTGCTGATGCCGACCGGCGGGGGCAAGTCGGTCTGCTACCAGCTGCCCGCCCTCTGCCGGCCGGGTGTCGGCATCGTGGTCTCGCCGCTGATCGCGCTGATGCGCAACCAGGTCGAGGCGATCCGCCAGCTCGGCGTGCGCGCGGCCTCGTTCAATTCGACCCAGAGCCCGGCGGAACGGATGGAGGTGCGCCGGGCCCTGCGCGCGGGCGAGCTGGACCTGCTCTATGTCGCCCCCGAGCGGCTGGTCACCGAGGAGTTCCTCGCCCTGCTCGAACCGGTGCGGATCGCCCTGTTCGCGATCGACGAGGCCCATTGCGTCAGCCAGTGGGGGCACGATTTCCGGCCGGAATACCTCCAGCTCGCGACCATCGGCGCGCGCTTCCCCGGCGTGCCGCGGGTCGCGCTGACCGCGACGGCCGACCCGCAGACCCGGGACGACATCGCGCGCCGCCTCGGCCTCGGCGGCGCGCGCCTGTTCCTCTCCAGCTTCGACCGCCCCAACCTGACCTACGCCATCACCCCGAAAACCGAGCCGCGGCGCCAGCTTCTCGGTTTCCTGCGCGCCCATCCGGGCGAGAGCGGAATCGTCTACTGTCTCAGCCGCGCCGCGGTCGAGGACACCGCAACCTGGCTCTGCGGCCAGGGCCTGCGCGCCCTGCCCTACCATGCGGTCTCGCCGCCGAAACGCGCAACCGCAACCAGGACGCCTTCCTCGCCGACGAGGGGCTGATCCTGGTCGCGACCATCGCCTTCGGCATGGGGATCGACAAGCCGGACATCCGCTTCGTCGCGCATCTCGACCTGCCGTCGAGCCTCGAAGCCTATTACCAGGAAACCGGCCGCGCCGGCCGCGACGGCGCGCCGGCCGAAACCCTGATGCTCTATGGCATGCAGGACGTCACACTGCGCCGGCGGATGATCGACCAGGGCGACGCGCCGGACGAGGTCAAGCGCGTCGCCCGCGCCAAGCTCGACGCGCTGCTCGGCGTCTGCGAAACCGCAGGCTGCCGGCGGCGGGCGATCCTCGCCCATTTCGGCGAGGCCTATCCGCGCGATTGCGGCCAGTGCGACAATTGCCGCCAGCCGGTCGAGACGTGGGACGGCACCGAGGCCGCGCGCAAGGCGCTCTCCGCCATGCTGCGCACCGGCCAGCGCTTCGGCGCCGGCCACCTGATCGACATCCTGCGCGGCACCGGGACCGAACGGATCCACCAGCTCGGCCATGACCGCCTGCCCACCTTCGGCGTCGGCGCCGATCTCGACCGCCGCCAATGGGGCTCGGTGTTCCGCCAGCTGATCGTCGCCGGGCTGATCGAGGTCGATCACGACGCCCATGGCGCGCTGTTCGCCACCCCCGCGCCCGCCCGGTGCTGCGCGGCGAGGAATCGCTCCGCCTGCGCCGCGACCCCGCCGGCACGCGCCAGACCACACGGCGCGGCGCCGTCCCGCCGGATTCCGCCACCGACTCCCCCGCCTTCGCCGCCTTGCGCGAATGGCGGCGCGACACCGCGCGGGCGCAGCAGGTGCCGGCCTATGTCATTTTCCACGACGCGACACTGGCCGCCCTCGCCGCCGCGCATCCGCGCGACCGCAGCGACCTCGCGACCGTCCCCGGCATCGGCGCGAGCAAGATCGAGCGCTATGGCGATGCCGTGCTCGCCGTGCTCGCCGGCGTGCGCGGCTGAACCCCGCCCCCGCGCGACAGCCGCCCCTGCCACAGCCACCCTTGCCACGCCACCCGCCCGCGGCTTAGCCTCCGGCCCGACAGAGCACGACCTCCGGCCCGGAAGTCTCGGAACGTGCCCTGAAAACCAGAGCCCCCGACGGAGACAGTCCATGACGGTCAAGAGCCACCACCCGGAAACCCTCGCCCTGCACGCCGGCTGGCGCGCCGACCCCACGACCGGCTCGGTCGCGGTGCCGATCCACCAGACCACCTCCTACCAGTTCAACAGCACCGAACATGCCGCCAACCTGTTCGCGCTCTCCGAGCTCGGCAACATCTATACCCGCATCATGAACCCGACGACGGACGTGCTCGAACAGCGCCTCGCCGCGATCGAGGGCGGCGTCGCGGCCCTTGCCGTCGCCTCCGGCCAGGCCGCCTCGGCCAGCGCGATCCGCACGCTGACCCGCGCGGGCGAGAATGTCGTCGCCTCCACCGATCTCTACGGCGGCACCTGGAACCTCTTCGCCAACACGCTGCGCGACCAGGGGATCGAGATCCGCTTCGTCGACCCGACCGACCCCGAGAATTTCCGCCGCGCGACCGATGACAAGACCCGCGCCTACTACGCCGAAACCCTGCCCAACCCGAAGCTCGCGGTCTTCCCCATCGCCGAGGTCGCGGCGATCGGCCGCCCGCTCGGCATCCCGCTGATCATGGACAACACCGCCGCCCCGCTGCTCTGCCGTCCCTTCGACCACGGCGCGGCCATCGTGGTCTATTCCGCCACCAAATATATCGGCGGCCACGGCACCTCGATCGGCGGGATGATCATCGATTCCGGCAATTTCGACTGGGCGGCGCAGCCCGAGCGCCAGCCGCTGCTGAACGCGCCCGACCCCTCCTATCACGGCGCCGTCTGGGTCGAGGCGGTCAAGCCGCTCGGCCCCATCGCCTACATCATCCGCGCCCGCACCGTGATCCTGCGCGACGAGGGTGCGGCGCTCTCGCCGTTCAACGCCTTCCAGCTCATCCAGGGGCTGGAGACGCTGCCGCTGCGCATCGCGCGGCATTGCGAGAACGCCGAGAAAGTCGTCGATTTCCTCTCCAGCCATCCCGACGTCGTGCGGGTGATCCATCCCAGCGTCGCCACCGGCGAGGCGCGGCGGCGGGCGGAAACCTACCTCACCGGCGGCAACGGCGCGCTGGTCGGCTTCGAGCTGACCGGCGGCGCCGCATCGGGGCGGAAATTCATCGAGGCGCTGCGGATGTTCTACCACGTCGCCAATATCGGCGACGCCCGCAGCCTCGCCATCCACCCCGCCAGCACCACCCACTCCCAGCTCTCGGCCGAGGAACAGGCGGCCACCGGCGTTACGCCCGGCTATGTCCGGCTGTCGATCGGCCTCGAACACATCGAGGACATCATCGCCGATCTGGATCAGGCGCTGGCCGCCGCGCGCTGAGCTTCAGTATCCCGATGTCGCGGGCCGGATCGCCGATCCGGCCCGCGATCCTTCACGACCCCGCCCGCGCCCGCTCGGCCATTTCGCGCACATTCGCCGACAAGGCGGGGGCGGCCAGAATCTCATCCAGCGCGCCCCGCATCAGCGCCTGCCGCGCCGGGTCGAAGCGCCGCCAGTTCGCGAACACGTCGATGCAGCGCGCCGCGATCTGCCGGTTCACCTGGTCGACCTCGCCGATCATCCGCGCCACCAGCGCATAGCCGCGCCCCGACGAATCGTGGAACCAGCGCTGGTTGCCCGCCCCGAACGCCTGCACCAGGGCGCGGAAGCGGTTGGGGTTGCGCAGGTCGAAATCGGCGTGCCGGGTCAGCGCCTCGACGCGGTCCAGCGTGTCCGGCGCCGCCGCCATCGCCTGGATGCGGAACCACTTGTCGCCCACCAGCGCATCGCCGCGCCAGCGCGCGTGAAACGCCGCCAGCGCCACATCGCGCGCCGGCGTCGCGGTATCGGCGAGCAGCGCCAGCGCGCCCAGCCGCACGGTCATGGTCGGCGCGGTCTCGAAGCGGCGCTGCGCCACCTCCAGCACCGCCGCCGGGTCCGCCGCCATCAGATAGGCCAGCGCGACATTGCCGAGCGCCCGCCGCCCCATGCTCGCCGGATCGAGGCTGAACGGCGCCGATGGGTCCTCCACCCCGCACAGTGAAGCGAAGCGGTCCCGCAGCCGCCGGCCGATTGCCGCCCGCGTCGTCTCCAGCGCGTCATGGATCGCATCCGGATCGATCACCGCCATCCGATCCGCCAGCACGTCCTTGCCCGGCAGCGACAATATCCGTGCCGCGAGCGCCGGCGCCTCCGTCGCGAGGTCGAGGGCCGCCGCCATCGCCGCCACCAGCGCCGGATCGGTCGCCACTGCCTCGCCGCGCTGCAATGCGGCGATCGCGTCGAGCAGCGCCCGCGTCGCATATTCCTGCCCAGCCTCCCAGCGGCTGAACCCGTCGGTATCGTGCGCGGCAAGCCGTGCGAGCCCGGCCGCCTCGTGCCCCGAGAGCTTCACCGGCGCCGAGAACCCGCGCAGCAGCGAGGGCACCGGCGGGGCGGCGACCTCCTCGAACACGAAGCGCTGCTCCGCCGCGCGCAACAGCAGCAGCCGCGTGCCTGCATGCGCCGCGTCCTCGCCTTCCAGCCGGGCGGCAAGCTCCGCGCCATCCGGCCCGATCAGCCCCATCGCCACCGGAATGAGAAACGGTTCCTTGCGCGCCTGTCCCGGCGTCGGCGCCGTCATCTGCCGCAATGTGAGCGTATAGCGCCGCGCCGCCGCGTCGTAGTCGCCCTCGAACCGCAATTGCGGCGTGCCGGCCTGCTCGTACCAGCGCATGAACTGCGAAAAATCGAACCCCGATTCCTCGCCCATCGCGGCCACGAAATCCTCGATCGTCGCCGCCGCATTGTCGTTGCGGGCGATATAAAGGTCGAAGCCGCGGCGGAACGCCTCGTGGCCGATGATCGTGCGGATCATCCGCACCACCTCCGCCCCCTTCTCATAGACGGTCGCGGTGTAGAAATTGTCGATCTTGCGATAGGCGGCGGGGCGGACGGGGTGCGCCAGCGGCCCGGCATCCTCGGCGAACTGCCGGGCGCGCAGCATCTTCACGTCGTCGATCCGCGACAGCGCCGCATCGGTGGTCGCCGCACCGTATTCCTGGTCGCGGAACACGGTCAGCCCCTCCTTGAGCGAGAGCTGAAACCAGTCCCGGCAGGTCACCCGGTCGCCGGTCCAGTTGTGGAAATATTCATGCGCGATCACCCGGTCGATCCGCTGATAATCCGCATCCGTCGCGGTGTCCGGCCGGGCGAGCACGAGGGCGGTGTTGAAGATGTTGAGCCCCTTGTTCTCCATCGCCCCCATGTTGAAGTCGGCAACGGCGGCGATGTTGAAAATGTCGAGGTCGTATTCGAGGCCGAACGCCTCCTCGTCCCAGCGCATCGCCCGCTTGAGGCAGGCCATCGCGTGGTCCACCTTGTCCTCGTCGCCGCGGCGAACATGGATGCCGAGCTGCACCTGCCGCCCCGACCGGGTGACGAATTCATCATGCGCCGACACAAGGTCGCCCGCGACCAGCGCGAACAGATAGGACGGCTTGGGATGCGGGTCCTCCCATTTCGCCCAGTGCCGCCCGTCCGGCAGCACCCGCGATCGACCGGATTGCCGTTGGAGAGCAGCAGCGGGCAGCGCGCCGGATCGGCGATCAGCGTCGCGGTGTAGCGGGCCATCACGTCCGGCCGGTCGGGGAAGAAGGTGATGCGGCGAAACCCCTCTGCCTCGCACTGGGTGAAGAAATCCCCGCCCGAGACATACAGCCCCGAAAGCTCGGAATTGCGCTCCGGCGCGATGATCACCTCGGTATCCAGGGTGAACTCGTCCGGCACGTCGCGAATGACGAGGCCATGATCGCCCAGCGCGTAGCGATTGGCGCCGAGCGCCTCGCCGTCGAGCAGCACCGATCGCAGGTCGAGCGCCTCGCCATCGAGTTCCAGCGGCGCATCCGCGATCCCGTGCGCCGCGTTGCGCCGCAGCGTCAGGCTGGCGCGCACCCGCGTCGCCGCCGGATCGAGATCGAAGATGAGATCGACGCTATCGACCAGAAAAGCCGGCGGCCGGTATTCGTCGAGGCGGCGCGGGGCGGCGTCGGGCAGCGGGACGGGACGTTCGGCCATCTTTGTCTCCTTGCGAATGCCCCCTTATCTGGCCCGCCGGCTGCCGGCGCGCAAATCGCTCCACCTCCCCGAATTGCCCCGAGCGGGACTCCGACCTGCCCGGCGGATGGTTGCATAAGCCGCATCACGACCTATGATTTTGTAAATATTACGCGGGACGCCACGCTCCCTCCCGCATTGCGCACGGGATACATGAACGGCACCGCGGACGACCTCTCCCTCTCGCTGCACCAGAGCATCCACGAGATCCCGGCGCCGGACTGGGATGCGCTCGCCGGCGGCAACCCGTTCGTCAGCCACGCCTTTCTCTCCGCCCTGGAAGACAGCGCCTCGGTCGGCGGCGACAGCGGCTGGTATCCCCAGCACGCGGCGCTGCGCGACGGCACGGGCCGCCTGCTCGGCGCCGCCCCCGCCTATGTGAAAGCCCATTCCTACGGCGAATACGTGTTCGATCACGGCTGGGCCAACGCCTTCGAGCGCGCCGGCGGGCGCTATTACCCGAAGCTGCAAGTCGCCGCCCCGTTCAGCCCGGTCCCCGGCCCGCGCCTGCTGATGGCCGACGGCCTGCCCCCGTCGCTCCTCGCCCGCGGCCTCGAAATCGCCGCCGAGCGGCTCGGCTGCTCCTCGATCCACGCCACCTTCTGCACCGAGGCGGAATGGCACGCGCTGGGCGAGGCCGGCTGGCTGCGGCGCATGGGCGTGCAATATCACTGGCACAACCGCGGCTATGCCGCGTTCGAGGATTTCCTCGCCGCCCTGTCCTCGCGCAAGCGCAAGGCGATCCGCCGCGAGCGGCGCGACGCCCAGGCGGGGCTCGAAATCCGCGCCCTGCGCGGCAGCGAGATGGGTCGGCGCGAATGGGCCGCCTTCTACAATTTCTACCTCTCCACCGTCGACCGCAAATGGGGCGGCGCCTACCTCACCGAGCGCTTCTTCCCCCTGCTCGGCGAGCGCCTCGGCGATGCGGTGGTGATGATGATGGCCTTCCGCGCCGGCCGCCCGATCGCCGGCGCGCTCAACCTGCGCGGCCGGGACGCGCTCTACGGCCGCAACTGGGGTGCCGTGGAAGACATCCCCTTCCTGCATTTCGAACTCTGCTACTACCAGGCGATCGACTACGCGATCGGCGCCGGCCTCGCCCGCGTCGAGGCCGGCGCCCAGGGCCAGCACAAGATCCAGCGCGGCTACCTGCCGAGCCGCACCTATTCCGCGCACTGGATCGGCCATCCCGGCCTCAGCGACGCCGTGGCGCGGTTTCTCGACGCCGAGCGCCCGGCGGTGGAGGAGGAAATGGCGATGCTCGGCGAGCAATCCCCCTATCGCAGCGATCTTTCGCCGTGATCGCGGCCTATGCGGCGCTGGCCGCCTCGATGGTGATCGTCGGCGGCAATGTCGTCCTGCTCAAACTGCTGGCCGCCCACCTGCCGACCTTCCCGCTGCTGTTCATGCGGACGGGCTTCGCGACATTGTGCCTTGCCCCGCTGGTCGCACCCCGCCTGCCGGCGCCGCGCACGCTGGCCATCCTGTTCATGCAGGCGGCGTGCGGCACGCTGCTCTACAACGGCATGATGGTCGCCGGGCTGAAACTCACCGGCGCGGTGCAGGCCGGGCTGGTCCTCGCCAGCCTGCCGGCGGTGATCGCGCTCGGCGCCGCGCTGTTCCTGCGCGAGCATCTGCGGCCGCTGCAATGGGCGGCGGTGGTGCTGGCGGGCGTCGGCATCGCCGCCCTCGCGCGCGGCGGCGGCGGCTTCAGCCTGCTGGGCGACGCGCTGATCTTCGGCGCGGTCTGCGGCGAGGCCGGATACGCGCTGTTCGCCCGCCGCGCCGCCGGCCTGCTCCCGGTGATGCAGGCCACTTTCTGGATGCAGGCCTGCGGCGCCGCGATGACCGCCCCGCTCGCCATCGCCGGTTTCGGGCAGGTCCACTTCACCTGGACGATCGCCGGATTGCTGCTGGTCAACAGCCTCACCTCCAGCGTGCTCGCGGTGATCCTGTGGTATCACGGCATGCGGCGGGTCCAGGCCGGCATCGCTGGCACCTTCACCGCCCTGCTGCCCGCCACCGCCACGCTGATGGGCGTGCTCGTTCTCGCCGAACCGTTCACACGGGGCGATGCGATGGGCTTCGCCGCCCTGTTCGTCTCGATGGTGCTCATCCTCCGCCCGCAGCGCCGCCGCCCCGCCCGCGAACCGGCAGACGCCTGACCCCCGACATTAGCATGATGTCCGATCCCGGCGGATCGGACAGGCCCCCCTGCCGCCCATGATGAACGGCAAGGTTGTAAACCCCGATTTTGTCATGGCAGATTCACGGACCGGTTTCCTCCGATGCAAAACTGCATTAGGGTTTGTTCATAAACTGTCATGGGGGCACGTAAAATGAGTGGAAAATCGGGTGTCAAACTCAAGCGGGATGCGGGTATCATCGGCCTGCTCTTCGCGAGTCTAGGCGGCATCATTGGCTCGAGCTGGCTGTTCGGCCCGCTTCACGCCGCCAAGGATGCCGGTCCGGCGGCGATCTTCGCCTGGCTGATCGGCGGTGTCGCGGTCCTGCTGCTGGGCTTCGTCTATGCCGAGCTGGCCACGGCCTTCCCGCGCGGCGGCGCGGTGATCGCCTTCCCGAAACTCTCGCACGGCAACCTGATGGCCGTGATCATGAGCTTCGTGGTGTTTCTCGGCTATGTCTCCGTGCCGCCCGCCGAAGCCTCGGCGGTCATCACCTATGGCAACAACTACATCCCCGGCCTGGTCGACAAATCCGGCGTGCTCACCGGCTTCGGCTTCTTCGCCTCGCTGATCCTGATGCTGGTCTTCACCGGCATCAACGCGCTGGCGGTGCGCCTCGTGCTGACGGTCAACAGCGCGCTGACCTGGTGGAAACTCGCGGTCCCGGCGCTGACGGTGATCGTGCTGATCATCGCCGGCTTCCATCCCGGCAATTTCTCGGCCCACGGCTTCGCCCCGCACGGCACGGCCGGCGTGTTCTCGGCCGTGGCCACATCCGGCGTCATCTTCGCCTATCTCGGCTTCCGCCAGGCGGTGGAACTCGCCGGCGAATCGAGCAACCCGCGCCGTAACCTGCCCATCGCCATCGTCGGCTCGGTCGCCATCGCGCTGGTGCTCTATGTCGGCCTGCAGGTCGCCTTCATCGGCGCGCTCCGCCCGTCCGACCTCGCCAAGGGGTGGGATGCGCTGACCTTCGCCGGCGCCTCCGGCCCGTTCGCCGGTCTCGCCACCATCGTCGGCGCCACCTGGCTCGCCATCCTGCTCTATATCGACAGCGTGGTTTCGCCCGCCGGCACCGGCATCATCTACTTCACCACCACCTCGCGCGTGGTCTACGCCACCGGCCAGGAAGGGCTGCTCGGCGGGCAGACCTTCGCGAAACTGTCCAAGGTGGGCGTGCCGATCGGCGGCCTGATCATGACGCTGATCGTCGGCGTCTTCTTCATGTTCCCCTTCCCGTCCTGGCAGAAGATCATCGGCTTCATCTCCTCGGCCTCGGTGCTCTCCTACGGCACCGGCCCGATCGTGCTGCTGACCCTGCGCAAGACCATGCCGGTCGAACAATACAAGCGGCCCTACCAGCTGCCCGGCGGCACGCTGGTCTCGACCCTCGCCTTCATCATCTCCAACTTCATCGTGTTCTGGAGCGGCGCTTCGACCGACAACTTCCTGTTCGGCATCATCCTCCTCTTCACGATCGTCTATGTCGGCTACGAGGCGACGATGGGCGAAGGGCTCGGCAACCTGCACTGGCGCGGCGCGTGGTGGCTGGCGCCGTATTTCTTCGGCCTGTGGCTCATCACCTATCTCGGCCCGAAGAACCTGACCGGCGGCACCGGCACGTTCTCCAACCTCGTCGCCTCGATCATCCTGATCGTCTTCAGCCTGATCGTCATCCAGGTCGCGGTGAATTCCGGCTCGCCCGATCCGGAAGAAGCGAAAGCGACGATCCTCGCCGGCGAACCCGAAGTCTTCGGCGCCGACTGACCGCGCAACCCGGCCCCTGCGGGCCGGACCACGCACCTGACTGAGACCGCCAAGGCGGATGGGGCCTCCCCCATCCGCCTTTCTTCTTGCCCCGGCGGGGTTTTCATCCGCCCGAAACGGTCCAGATCTTCACCCATGACCGAACCCGCCCCACAAGCCGCCATCGCGCACGACACCGATCCCGCCCTGCATCCGGCAGAAAATTTCATCGCCGCCGCGCTCGCCCGGCTGACAAGCGGCGTGCGCGACCGGCGCAGCGATTTCCACGTGATCGGCCTCGCCACCACCGGGGCGGACGGCGGGCCCCGCCTGCGCAGCGTCGTGCTGCGCGGCCGCGCGGCGCAGGGCGGACAGATCACCTTCCACACCGATGCGCGCTCCGCCAAATTCGCCGAGCTGAGCCGCGATGGCCGCGCCGCGCTCCTCGCCTATTCACACGCCGCGAAGCTGCAAATCCGCATCGAAGGCCGGGTGACGCTGCATCACGACGATGAAGAGGCCTCCGCCATCTGGCGCGCCCTGCCCGAGGGCGCGCGCCAGATCTACCGCGCGGAACTGCCGCCGGGCACCGAAGCCGCGGCCGACCGTCTCGATCAGACCCTGAGCCTGGAGGCGGCCGCCCGGCATTTCGCCGTCTGCCACCTGCGCCCCGCGCTGTATGATGTTCTGTGGCTGCGGCCGGAAGGCCACCGCCGCGCCATCGGCACGCTCGATGGCGCGGGCGCTCTGGCGGCGCGCTGGGTCGCCGCCTGACCCTGGCCGCGCCTCGGCCTCAGGCCGCCGGCGGCGCGGTCCGCGCGAAGGCCGGCTCGCGCGCGAAGGCGGCGAACCACGCGGCCAGCGCCGGGCAGGCTTTCCGCCAGTCATGCGCGGCGAGGCGGAAATCGAGATAGCCCAGCGCGCAGCCCACCGCGATCGAGCCGATATCCAGCATCCGGCCCGGCGGGTCCTGTTCGAGCACGGCCAGCGTCCGCTCGATCGCCTGCATCTGCCGCTCCATGAACGCCGCCCGCGCCGCTTCCTTCGGCTTCAGGCTTTCCATGCGGATGCCCACGGCGGCGTCGAGAATGCCATCGCCCATTGCCTGATAGCGCAGCGCCGTCCAGCGGGCCGACCCGCTGCCCGGAAACAGCGGCAACGCATCGCCGATCTGGTCGAGATATTCGCAGATCACCCGGCTGTCGAACAGCGCCACCCCCTCGTCGGTCACCAGGCACGGCACTTTCGACAGCGGGTTGTTCGCGGTCAGCGCCGCCGGGCTCTCATGCGGGTTGGTCGGGATCAGCTCGATCCGCTGGTCGATCTCGCGGGCGATCGCGCAGGCCATCACCTTGCGGACATACGGGCTGGTGACGGAGTGAAACAGCTTCATGTGTCGGACTTCCTTCTGCTGGCGGCACCGGTCGCATCCCGGGCCGCCGATACCGTTACGCGAGGGGCGGCGCCGGCCGCGATCCATCGCCGCTCAGTCGCCGCGCACGACGTTCCAGCCGGTTTTCGCAACCTGCAGGAACACGTCGTGCATCCGGTGGGCGCGCTGGTCGGCGGCATTGCCGGCCAGCGCGCGGGCATACACCCCCTCGACGATCGCCGCCGAGCGGAACAGCGAGAAGCCGAGGAAGAAGCGCCAGTTCTCGATCCGCTCTCGCCCGGTCCGCCGGCAATAAAGCTCCAGCGCCTCAGCCTCGCTCATCAGCCCGAGCGCGGCGAGATCGACCCCCTGATATCCCGCCATCGCCGGCCCCGAGCCGGGCGGCAGGTGGTAGGACATGCAGCAATAGGCGAGATCGGCGAGCGGATGGCCGATGGTCGAAAGCTCCCAGTCCAGCACCGCGAGAATGCGCGGCTCGGTCGGGTGAATCATCATGTTGCCGAGGCGGAAATCGCCATGCACGATGGAACTCTCGTCGCGCTCGGGAATATTGCCGCGCAGCCACGCGATCAGATTGGCCATCGGCGCGAAATCCTCGGTCTTCGAGGCTTCGTACTGCTTGGTCCACCGCTCGATCTGGCGCGCGACATAATGGTCCGGCCGGCCGAATCCGGCGAGCCCCACCGCCTCGTACTCCACCATGTGCAATGCGGCGATGGTCTCGATGATCTGCCGGTGGATCGCGCCGCGCTCCTGCGGCGCGAGCCCGGGCATCATCACGTCGTGGAACACCCGGCCCGCCACATGGCCCATCACGTAGAACTCGGTGCCGATCACCGCGGCGTCGGTGCAGTAATGCAGCATCGGCACCACCGGCACCGCGCTCGCGGCCAGCGCGCTCTGGATGCGATATTCGCGGTCGATCTGGTGCGCCGAGGGCAGCAGCGTTCCCGGCGGCTTCTTGCGCAGCACGTAGTTCCGCCCCGGCGTCTCGATCAGGTAGGTCGGGTTGGACTGCCCGCCCTGGAACTGGCGGATCGCGGCCGGCGGAGCGAAACCGTCGACATTGGCGGCCAGATAGGCGAACAGCGCCGCCTCGTCGATCCTGTGCTGCGGCAGCATCTCGACAAGACGCGGCTGGTTGTCCGTGCTCATCCGGTTTCCTCCTCCGAAACGGCCGGGAAAATCGGCGGCGGGCGGCGCGCTGTCAAGCGGCAGTGCCCCAGCCGTATCCGCTCTGCCGCTTGGGGACTTGCATAACCCGCGCGCACCTCGCACAGTTGGGTCAAATCGATCGTCCAGCAGAATCAGACCACGAGGGAAATGCCACCATGGAGTTCCGCTATTCCGCCAAGACCGAGGCTCTGCGCCAGCGCGTTGCCGACTTCATGGCCGAGCACGTCTATCCCAACGAACAGGCGCTGTTCCACACCGCCCACACCCAGGCCGACCAGTGGAAGCCGCTGGAACTGCTGCAGGACATCAAGCAGAAAGCCAGGGCGGCGGGGCTGTGGAACCTGTTCCTCCCCGAATCCGAGCACGGCGCCGGGCTGACCAATGTCGAATACGCGCCGCTCGCCGAAATCATGGGCCGCTCGCCCTTCGGCCCGGAAGCCTTCAACTGCTCCGCCCCCGATACCGGCAACATGGAAGTGCTGACCCGCTACGGCACGCAAGAGCAGCGGGAAACCTGGCTGAAGCCGCTGCTGGCCGGAGAAATCCGCTCCGCCTTCGCGATGACCGAGCCGCGCGTCGCCTCGTCGGATGCAAAGAACATCGAAACCTCGATCCGCCGCGAGGGCGACGAATACGTCATCGACGGCCATAAATGGTGGACCTCCGGCGCGCCCGATCCGCGCTGCCGCATCCTGATCGTGATGGGCCAGTCCGATCCGGAAAACCCCGACCCCTACAAGCGCCAGTCGATGATCCTGGTGCCCTTCCCGCATCCGGGTGTCACGATGAAGCGCGCCCTGCCGGTGTTCGGCGATGTCGACGCCCCGCACGGCCATGCCGAGATGATCTTCGACAAGGTGCGGGTGCCCGCCACCAACATGCTGCTCGGCGAGGGCCGCGGCTTCGAGATCGCCCAGGGCCGCCTCGGGCCGGGACGCATCCATCACTGCATGCGCTCGATCGGCGCCGCCGAGCGCGCGCTGGAGCGCATGGTCCGCCGCCTCGAAAGCCGCACCGCCTTCGGCAAGCCGGTCATCGAGCAGAGCGTCTGGCGCGAGCGCATCGCCGAAAGCCGCATCATGATCGACCAGGCCCGCCTGCTCACCCTCAAGGCCGCCCAGATGATGGACACGGTGGGCAACAAGGAAGCCCGCGCCGAAATCGCCATGATCAAGGTCGTCGCCCCAACGTCGCCTGCAAGGTGATCGACTGGGCGATCCAGGCCTTCGGCGGCGGCGGCGTCGCCGATACCTGGCTCTCCTCGGCCTATGCCCACCAGCGCACGCTGCGCCTCGCCGATGGGCCGGACGAGGTGCATCGCGACCAGCTCGCCCGGCTCGAACACCGCCGCTACCGCAACACCGATCCGGCGCGCACCGGCGGCTATCCGAACGTGCTGATCGCGGACGGGCTGTCGGAACCGGGCCAGGCCTGATGCGCGCGATCCGCTGCGAGGCGTGGGGCGGGCCGGAAACGCTTCTCCTGCGCGACCTGCCCGATCCCGTCCCGCAGGCGGGCGAGGTGCTGATCCGGGTGCGCGCCGCCGGGGTGAATTTCCCCGACGTGCTGATCATCCAGAAAAAATACCAGGTCCAGCCCGAACTGCCCTTCACCCCCGGCGCCGAAATCGCCGGGGAGATCGAGGCGGTCGGCGAGGGTGTCGCCGGCTACAAGCCGGGGGACCGCGTGCTCGCCCTCTGCTCCACCGGCGGATTCGCTGAAAAGATCGCGATCGACGCGCATCGCTGCGTGCCGGTGCCGGACAGCGTCTCCTTCGAGGTCGCCGCCGGGCTGATGCTCGCCTTCGGCACCTCGCACCACGCCGTGGTCGATCGCGGCGAGATCAAGCCCGGCGAGACGATCCTGGTGCTCGGTGCCGCCGGCGGCGTCGGCCTCGCCGCGGTCGACATCGCCAAGGCCAAGGGTGCGAGGGTCATCGCCGCCGCCTCGTCGGCGGAAAAGCTCGAACTCTGCCGCGCCCACGGCGCCGACGCCCTCATCAATTACACGACCGAAGACCTGCGCGCCGCGATCCGCGAACATACCGGCGGCAAGGGGCCGGACGTGATTTTCGATCCCGTCGGCGGCAAGCTCGCCGAGCCCGCCTTCCGCTCGATCGCCTGGCGCGGCCGCTACCTCGTCATCGGCTTCGCCGAGGGCACCATCCCCGCCCTGCCGCTCAACCTGCCGCTGCTCAAGGGCGCGTCGCTGGTCGGCGTGTTCTGGGGCGAGTTCGCCCGCCGCGAGCCGAAGAACCAGATCCGGATGATGGAAGACCTGTTCGCCATGCTGGCGCGCGGCGAAATCCGCCCGCTGGTGTCGAAAACCTACCGCCTCGAGCAGACGGAAGACGCCCTGCGGGACATGGCGGCGCGCCGCGTCACCGGCAAGATCGTGATTCTGCCATGAAGGATTTCCACAACCGGGTTGCCGTCATCACCGGCGCGGGCAGCGGCTTCGGCCGCGAATTCGCCCGCATCGCAGCCAGCCGCTTCATGCGCCTGGCTTTGGCCGACATCCAGCCCGACGCGCTGGAGGCCACCGCCGCCGAGCTGCGCGCCGCCGGCGCCGAGGTGCTCACCGAACGCCTCGATGTCAGCGACGCCGCAGCGATGGAGCGCTTCGCCGATGCGGTCTTCGCGCGATACGGCAACGCCCATCTGCTGTTCAACAATGCCGGGGTCGGCGGCGGCGGGCTGCTCTGGGAACATTCCGTGCGCGACTGGCAATGGGTGCTCGGCGTCAATCTCTGGGGCGTGATCCACGGCGTGCGCTGCTTCGTCCCCCGCATGATCGCGAATGGCGAGGAGGGCCACATCGTCAACACCGCCTCCGTCGCCGGGCTGGTCGCCGCCCAGACGATGGGGGTCTACAACGTCTCCAAGCACGGCGTCGTCGCCCTGTCCGAAACCCTGTTCCAGGATCTGCGGATCGCCGGGGCGAAACTCGGCGTCACCGTGCTCTGCCCCGCCTTCGTCGATACCGGCATCAAGGACGCGGCGCGCAACCGCCCGGCCGAACTCGCCAACGACGCGCCGCCGACGGCGAGCCAGCGCCTCGCCGAGGAACAGACCCGCAAGGCCGTCACCTCGGGCCGCCTCGGCGCCGCCGATGTCGCCGCCCGCACCTTCGACTGCATCGAGCAGAACCGCTTCTACTGCCTGACCCACCCGAAAATTCTCGGCACGGTCGAATTGCGGATGCAGGACATTCTCAACCAGCGCAACCCGAGCGATCCGTTCTCGCTGAAGCGCGACGTCGCCTTCAAGGCCCCGCCCGACGCCACAACCGCCTGACCCCGCGTCAGAAATGCTGCCAGCCGGCCCGCCCGAGCGGAACCGGCTGGCCCGTCTCGTCGATCACCCGCACCTCCGCCGCCCCCGCCACGAACCGGCCGATCCGCGTCAGCGGCACCGGCGCGCAGGCCGCCTCCAGCGCCGCCGCCCGCCCGGACGGCGCCGCGAGCAGCAACTCGTAGTCATCGCCACCGGTCAGGATCGTCGCGCGCCAGCCCATCCCCGCCGCCCGCGCCGCGTCCGACAGCGGCACAAGCCCCGCCTCGATCACCGCACCGCACCCCGACGCCCGGCACACATGGCCGAGATCCTGCACCAGCCCGTCCGAGACATCGATCGCGGCGGTCGCGATCCCGGCCAGCGCCAGGCCGGTGCGCGGTGTGGGCAGCAGCCGGCGGGCCCGAAACACACCGGTCGGATCGGCAATCCCGCCGCGCGCCGCGTGCAGCCCGAGCACCGCATCGCCGATCGTGCCGGTCACGAACACCGCATCCCCCGGCCGCGCGCCGCCGCGCCGCAGCGCGGTCCCAGGTTCGAGACTGCCGATCATGGTGATCGCGGTGGTCACCGGCCCGGGGGTGGACGAGCTGTCGCCGCCCCACAGCCGCACCCCGAATTCCGCCTGGTCGGCCGCCAGCCCCGCGGCGAATCCCGCGAGCCAGGCTTCCGGCGTCTCCGCCCGCAGCGCCGTGGCGAGCAGATACCCCTCCGGCCGCGCCCCCATCGCGGCAAGGTCGGACAGGTTCCGGCGCATCAGCTTGCGGGCGACGAGATCGGGCGGATCGTCGGGCAGGAAATGCACGCCCTCGATCATCTGGTCGACCGTGAGCACCGCCTGAAGCCCGGCGGGCGGTGTCCACAGCGCGGCGTCGTCGGCAAGTCCCAGCCCCTCGGCCGCGGCGAGCGGCGCGAAATACCGGGCGATGCGGCCGAACTCGCCGCTCACCTCAAGCCCGCTCACCTCAAGCCCGGGCCTCGCCGGCGAACTCGCCCTCCCGCAGCGTGCGGGCGATCCGGTCGAGCACGGCATTGCCCATCTGCACCGCCTCGCCTTCGAGAAACCCGTGCGCCACGTCGAGATACTCGTTGATGACGACGCGCGCCGGCGGCCCGTCGGTCATCCACAGCTCGGCGCCGGCGGCGCGCAGCAGCGCGCGCAGCACCGGGTCGAGCCGCGGCATCGGCCAGGCCTCCGGCAGCACCCCGGCGATCAGCGGATCGACCACGTCCTGCTGCGCCGTCGCGGTGCGGACGATGCGCGAGAACAGCGGCACGTCCGGCGGCGCCACCTCGCTCTCCCCGGCATCGAGCAGCCCGGCCATCCGCCCGAAGCGATGGCGGACGAACTGGTCGATCACGGTTTCCGCCGTCTCCCCGGCATGCTCGCACTGATAGAGCGCCTGCACCGCGGCGGCCCGCGCCAGGGTGCGCGGCCGCGCGCCTTTCGCTGCGGGCTTCATGCGAGGCCCATCCGCCGCGCGAGCGCGATCTGCCGCAGGCAGGCCGAAGCCGCCTCCGCCCCCTTGTTCGAGCCCGTCTCGGCGGAGCGCGCTTCCGCCTGCGCGAGCGTATCGACGGTGAGCAGCGCCGTCCCGAGCGGCGCGGCGTGGTCGATCGCCACCTGCATCAGCCCGTTCATCGCCGAATCGCAGATGAACTCGTAATGATCGGTCTCGCCGCGCACGACGCAGCCGAGCGCCACATAGCCGTCGAACCGCGCCCGCCCGCGCAGCGCGATGGCGAGCGCCTGCGGCAGCTCGAACGCGCCGGCGACATCCACCGTCTCGATCGTCGCATTGGCGCGGCCGAGCAGCATCACCGCCGCATCGGTCATCCCGTCGACGACCTGGCGATAATACGGCGCGCGGATCAGCAAGACGCGCGGCGCCGGGCCCGGCACGTCCGGCACCTCGGCTTCGGGGGCATCGGCGGTGCTCATGACCTCGCGGGCTCCTCGATCGGCAGTTGTTCGACGATGTTCAGCCCGTAGCCCTCAAGCCCGACCACGGCGCGCTTGTGGTTCGACAGCAGCACCATGTCGCGCACGCCGAGATCGGCGAGAATCTGCGCGCCCACGCCATAGTCGCGCAGCACCGCCCCGGTGCGCGCCCCGCCGACGATCTGCTGCAACCTTGAGGACACCGCATCCGGCCGCGCCTCGCGGATCAGCACGACGACCCCCCGGCCCGACTGCGCGATCTGCGCCATCGCCCGCCGGAGATCGCGGATATGGTCGCCGCCCAGAATATCGTCGATGGTGCTGACCGCGTGCATCCGCACCAGCACCGGCTCGTCGGCGGCGATATCGCCCTTGACGAGGGCCACATGCTCGACCCGGTCGATCGTGTTCTCATAGACCACGCTGCGCCATTGCTGGCCGGCGCCATCGGTGATCATCCCGTCGCCCGCGCGCCGCACCAGCTTCTCCATCCGCCGCCGATAGGCGATCAGGTCGGCGATCGTGCCGAGCTTGAGGTTGTGATACTGCGCGAACGACACGAGGTCCGGCAGCCGCGCCATCGTCCCGTCATCGTTCATGATCTCGCAGATCACCCCGGCCGGGGTCAGCCCGGCGAGCCGCGCGATATCCACCGCCGCCTCGGTGTGCCCGGTGCGCACCAGCGTGCCGCCGTCGCGCGCCATCAGCGGAAAGATATGCCCCGGCGTCACGATGTCCGCCGCCCCGCATTCCGGGTTGATCGCCACCGCGACGGTGCGCGCCCGGTCGGCGGCGGAAATCCCCGTCGTCACCCCCTCGCGCGCCTCGATCGACACGGTGAAGGCGGTTTCGTGCCGCGACCCGTTCGACTGCGCCATGAGCTTGAGCCCCAGCGTCTCGCAGCGCGCCCGCGTCAGCGCGAGGCAGATCAGCCCCCTGGCGTGCCGGGCCATGAAATTCACCGCATCCGGTGTGGCGAACTGCGCCGGGATCACGAGGTCGCCCTCGTTCTCGCGGTCCTCGTCATCCACCAGGATGAACATGCGCCCCGCCCGCGCCTCCTCGATGATCTCCTCGGCCGATGCCAGATATTCCTGCAACGACGCGGTCTTCAGATGGTCCATCAGCCTGCCTCCGCCAGCCGCGCCACATAGCGCGCCAGCATGTCGATTTCGATATTCACCGCATCGCCCACCGCCAGCGTGGCGAAACTGGTATGCGTTTCCGTGTGCGGGATGATGTTCACCCCGAATTCCGCGCCGTCAACCTCGTTGACCGTGAGCGACACGCCATTGACCGCAACGCTGCCCTTCGGCGCGATGAAACGGGCGAGGTCGCGCGGCACGCCGAAGCGCCACCGCGTCGAACCGCCCTCCGGCCGCGTCGAGACCACCTCGCCCAGCCCGTCGACATGGCCGGAGACGACATGCCCGCCCAGCTCGTCGCCTATCCGCAGCGCCCGTTCGAGATTGACCGCCGTCCCCGCCCGCCAGGTGCCGAGCGTCGTCTTCGACAGCGTCTCCCCCGAAACCTCGACGGCGAACCAGTCCGCCCCCCGCTCGATCACGGTCAGGCAGCAGCCCGAACACGCGATCGACGCGCCGAGCGCCACCTCGCCGATCCCCGCCCAGGCGGGGTTTCCCGCCGGCACGCCGATCACAAGCCGCGTATCCGTCGCCGCCCCGCCGGGCCGCACCTCGCGCACCGCGCCAACCCCGGTGATGATCCCGGTGAACATCGCTCAGTCCCTCCGATAGCGCGCGCGGCGGTCGCCGCCGCACTGCGTTTCGCCAAGGCGCGCGAACCGCGCCGCCGCCGCCGGCGTCTCGATGCCGAATCCCGCCACCGCGCCGATCCCGTCATCGCCGATCACGATCGGCGCGGTGAACCATTCCAGCCGGTCCACCAGATCGGCGCGGATCAGCGCGGCCGCAAGAGTGCCGCCGCCCTCGGCCAGCACGCGGGTCAGCCCCGCCGCCCCCAGCGCGGCGAAGGCCGCGCCGAGATCGACGCCCACCGGCGCCGCCGGCACCTCGAACAGGCGCGCGCCCAGCGCCAGCAGCGCCGCCCGCCGCGCCGGGTCGGCGCCGTCGCGATGCACGATCCACAGCGGATCGCGCGCCGCCCCGCGCGCCAGCCGGCCATCCAGCGGAATCCGTAAATGCGAATCCACGATCACCCGCACCAGCGGGCGCGCCCGGAATCCCTCGATCCGGCAGGTCAGCTCCGGGTCGTCGGCCAGCACCGTGCCCACCCCGACCATCACCGCGTCGTGCATCCCCCTCAGCGCGTGGCCAAGCTGGCGCGCCGCCGCCCCGGTGATCCACTGGCTTGCCCCGGTCCGGGTCGCGATCTGCCCGTCGAGCGAGGTCGCGAGCTTGAGCGTCACCAGCGGCCGCCCGGCGCGCACCCGCAGGATGAACCCGGCATTGATCTCCGCCGCCTCCGCTTCCCCCACCCCCGTCACCACCTCGATCCCCGCGGCGCGCAGCCGGGCGATGCCCGCGCCATCGGTCCGCGGGTCGGGATCGGTCATGGCGATGACGACGCGCGCGATCCCGGCGGCGATCAACGCCTCCGCGCAGGGCGGGGTCCGGCCATGATGGGCGCAGGGTTCGAGCGTGACATAGGCGGTCGCCCCGCGCGCCGCGTCCCCGGCCATGGCCAGGGCCTCGGTTTCCGCGTGCGGCCGCCCGCCGGGCGCCGTCCGTCCGCGCCCGACCACCCTTCCCTGCCGCACGATCACGCAGCCGACACTCGGATTGGGCGAGGTCTCGCCCAGGCCGCGCCGGGCGAGCGCGAGGGCGGAACGCATCGGGGCCAGATCGTCCATGCCTATTTCGGCTGGTCCATCGTGCCAAGGAAAGCCTTGAAATCCTTGGTTTCACGAAAATCGCGATAGACCGAGGCGAAGCGCACATACGCCACCGCGTCGACCTCCTTCAGCGTATCCATCACCAGCTCGCCGATCTCGCTCGAAGGAATTTCCGCCTCGCCCGAGGCTTCGAGCTTGCGGACGATGCCATTGACGATCCGCTCGATCCGCTCGTCATCCACCGGCCGCTTGCGCAGCGCGGTACGAATCGAGCGGGCCAGCTTGTCGCGGTCGAAACCGACCCGTCGCTGATCCGCCTTGATCACCACCAGCTCGCGCAGCTGCACCCGCTCGACGGTGGTGAAGCGCTGGCTGCATTGCGGGCAGAAGCGCCGGCGGCGGATGGCGGTGCCATCTTCCGCCGGCCGGCTGTCCTTCACCTGGGTGTCGGCCTCACCGCAGAACGGGCAGCGCACCGCGCATTCACCGGTAGATCGGGAACCGGGCGCAGAGGTCCAGCACCTTGGCGCCCACCGCCGCCTCGACCGCGTCGTTCGCGCCGTCGTTGGAGGCAGAAAGCCCGTCCAGCACCTCGACGATGAACCGGCCGACCATGCGGAACTCCTCGGTCCCGAACCCGCGGGTCGTCGCCGCCGGCGTGCCGAGGCGAATGCCCGAGGTCACCGCCGGCTTCGCCGGGTCGAACGGGATCGCGTTCTTGTTCGCGGTCATGTGCGCGCGCTCGAGCGAGGCCTCCGCCGCCTTGCCCGTCACGTTCTTCGGCCGCAGATCGACCAGCACGAGATGGCAGTCGGTGCCTCCGGTCACGATGTCGAGCCCGCCTTCGATCAGCGTCGCCGCCAGCACGCGGGCGTTCTCGGCCAGCGCCTTCTGATAGGCGCGGAAATCGGGGCGCAGCGCCTCGCCGAAGGCCACCGCCTTCGCCGCGATCACATGCATCAGCGGCCCGCCCTGCAAGCCGGGGAAGACGGCCGAGTTGAACTTCTTGCCGAGTTCGGGATCGTTTGACAGGATCATGCCGCCGCGCGGCCCGCGCAGGGTCTTGTGCGTCGTCGTGGTCACCACATGCGCGTGCGGCAGCGGCGAGGGGAAAATCCCCGCCGCGACCAGCCCGGCGAAATGCGCCATATCCACCAGGAAATACGCGCCGACCTCGTCCGCCACCTTGCGGATGCGGGCGAAATCGATGAAGCGCGGATAGGCCGAGCCGCCGGCGATGATCAGCTTCGGCCGGTGCGCGCGGGCAAGCTGCTCCAGCTCCTCGTAATCGAGCGTGCCATCCTCGCGCTTGACGCCATACTGCACGGCGTTGAACCACTTGCCCGACAGGTTCGGCGCCGCCCCATGGGTCAGATGCCCGCCGGCGGCCAGGCTCATGCCCAGAATCGTGTCGCCCGCGTTCAGCAGCGCGAGGAACACCGCCTGGTTCGCCTGCGCGCCCGAATGCGGCTGGACATTGGCGTAGGCGCAGCCGAACAGCTCGCGCGCCCGCGCGATCGCCAGCTCCTCGGCGACGTCAACCGCGGCGCAGCCGCCATAATAGCGCTTGCCCGGATAGCCCTCGGCATATTTGTTGGTCAGCACCGATCCCTGCGCCTCGAGCACCGCGCGCGAGACGATGTTTTCCGAGGCGATCAGCTCGATGCCGTCCTGCTGGCGGGCGAGTTCGCGGCCGATCGCGGCGGCGAGATTGGGATCGGTCTCGGCCAGCGAGGAGGTGAAGAAGCGCGCGATGTTCGCAATCGGGCTCTGCTCGTTCATGCTTTTGGCTCCGGATTGAGTTTGGCGACCCTGCCCTGATGCCGGCCGCCTTCGAACTCGGTGGTCAGAAACGCGTCGAGGGCTTCGAGCGCGACCACCTCGCCGGTCAGCCGCGCACCCAGCGCTAATATGTTGGCGTCGTTGTGCTGGCGCGAAAGCCGCGCCTCCGTCGCCGTATGGGCCTGGGCGCAGCGCACGCCTTCATGCCGGTTCGCCGCGATCGCCATCCCGATGCCCGACCCGCAGACCAGCAGCCCGAACCGCGCCGCCCCGGCCTCGATGCGCGCGCTCACCGCATGGGCGATGTCGGGATAATCGACGCTCGCCGGCGAATTGGTGCCGCAATCGACCACGTCCCACCCCGCCTTGCGCGCGGCCTCCGCCAGCCGGTCCTTCAGTTCGTACCCGGCATGATCGGCGCCGACCACCAGTGTCCTTGTCTCGCTCATTGCGGCGGCTTAGCACGCCCCGCCCCGCCGCGAAACCGGATTTGCGCCCCTCCGCCATGTCATGCGGCGCACACAACCGTCCCATGGGGTTGCGGGATCGCCGCCGATCCGCTAATGCGCCTCCCACGGCGGACCCGTAGCTCAACTGGATAGAGCACCAGACTACGAATCTGGGGGTTAGGAGTTCGAGTCTCTTCGGGTCCGCCATATGTCGCGATGCTGGCGCACGCCGCCCGACCTCGCCCACCGGACCTTGCCAATCCCGGCCGCCGCGCCAGCTCCGCCGCATCGGGTTCATTTCAGGGGATGTCCTTCATGGCCGATACCGCGCCGATCGACCCTCGCCTTCTCGAAGTCCTGGTCTGCCCGCTGACCAAGGGCAAGCTGATCTACGACCGCGAGGCCGCCGAGCTGATCAGCCCCACCGCGGGCCTCGCCTTCCCCGTGCGCGACGGCATTCCCATCATGCTGGTCGACGAAGCCCGCCAGATCGAGCCGTGACCGCGCCCGAACCCACCGAGCTGCGCCTGCGCCGCGCCGAGCGGGTGCTGGAGATCAGCTTCGCCGACGGCGCGCATTTCGCGCTCGATGCCGAATATCTCCGCGTCGAGAGCCCGAGCGCCGAGGTTCAGGGCCACAGCCCCGCCGAGCGCCAGCTCGTCGCCGGCAAGCGGGGCGTCGGCATCACCCGGCTGGAACCCAACGGCCACTACGCCGTGCGGATCACCTTCGACGACGGCCATTCCACCGGCATCTATTCATGGGACTACCTGCACCGGCTGGGCCGCGAGCACGCCCAGCGCTGGGCCGCCTATCTCCAGGCGCTCGACGCCGCCGGACTGCGGCGCGACACCCCATAAAATCCCTCCCGCACCCGGTTCCGCGCCCCATTTCACGCACCCATGCGTGCGACTGGCTTGCACCGGCGCCGTTGTCTATCATCTAGTGAGGCATAGAAACGGATCATGACCATGGATCATCTGACAGACCCCGATGCGCGGCGCCCGGCCGGCGCCGACGCCCAGATCATCGAAGGCAGCCAGGCCACCTTCATGGCCGATGTCGTCGAGGCATCGCGCAAGGTGCCGGTGCTGGTCGATTTCTGGGCGACCTGGTGCGGCCCCTGCAAGACCTTGACGCCGACGCTCGAAAAGGTGGTGCGGGCCTACGGCGGGCGCATCCGCCTGGTCAAGATCGACATCGACCAGAACCGCGCCCTCGTCCAGCAGCTCGCCAGCCTCGGCCTGCCGCTGCAATCCGTCCCCACCGTCGCCGCCTTCTGGCAGGGACAGATCGCCGACCTGTTCCAGGGCGCGCTGCCGGAAAGCGACGTGCGCCGCTTCGTCGACGCCCTGCTCAAGGCCGCCGGCTCGTCCGCCCCCTCGGCGGACCTGATCGCCCAGGCCCGCGCGGCGATGGAGGGCAACCGGGCGGAGGAAGCCGCATCGCTCTTCGGCGCCGCGCTCGATGAGGATGAAAACCGCCCCGAGGCCTGGGCCGGCCTGGTCCGCGCCCTGATCGCCCTCGGCGCGGACGACCGCGCGGCCGCCATCCTCGCCGAAATCCCGCCCGCCCTCGCCGATCACGCCGAAATCACCGCGGCGAAAACGGCGCTCTCTGTGGCGCGCGAGGGCCGCGCCGCCGCCCGCCAGCTCGCCGAGCTGCAACAGAAGCTCGCGGCGAACGAAAACGATCACGACTCCCGCCTCGCTTTGGCGGTCGCGCTGAACGCGACCGGCAACCGCACCGAGGCCGCCGACGCTTTGCTCGACATCATGCGCCGCCAGCGTGGCTGGAACGACGACGCCGCCCGGCTCCAGCTCCTCAAGTTCTTCGACGCCTGGGGCGTTGACGACGCCGACACGATGGCCGCCCGGCGCAAGCTCTCCGCGCTGTTGTTCAGTTGAGTTCTCTGTTCGGCATGTCAGGCGCTCACGCGCGGCTGGAAGGGGTGCCGGAAGTCTTTCCGGTCTTTCCCCTCACCGGCGCCGTGCTGTTTCCCGGCGGGCGGCTGCCGCTCAACATCTTCGAGCCGCGCTACCTCGCGATGGTGGACGACGCGATGGCCGCCGGCCGCCTGTTCGGCATGATCCAGCCCCTGCCGGACGCGCCGCGCACCGAGCACGGCCCGGCCATCCACCGCGTCGGCTGCCTCGGCCGGATCACCGCCTTCAGCGAGACCGAGGATGGCCGCTACCTCATCACCCTGACCGGGCTGATGCGCTTCGAGGTCGTCGAGGAGGCCGAAATGCGCCGCGGCTACCGGCGGGTGCAGGGCGATGTCTCCGCTTTCCGCGACGATGTCGCGGCCCTCTCCGGCAACCCCGTGGACGACGCCGCGCCGGTGACCCGCGCCATGCTGGTCGAGGCGCTCGGCCACTATTTCGAGGCAACCGGAATCGATGCGAACTGGGACGCGATCGAGGAAATTTCCGACGAGGCCCTGATCGTCACGCTCTGCATGGCCTGCCCCTTCAGCCCGGCGGAAAAACAGGTGCTGCTCGAGGCGAAAAACGAGGCCGAGCGGGCGGAAGCCCTGCTGGCGATCCTCGAGATCAACGCCCGCCGCGGCTGAACACCGGCCGCCAGAGCGCGTCACCCGGCGCGTCACCCGGCCCGGCACGCCGGACAATCCGCCGCCCCTGCCGGACATACCGCCCAGCCATACCGCTCAGACATGCTGGGCCTGCTTCTCGGCGAGACGCCAGATATAGGCGATGATCTCCGCAACCGTCCGGTAGTGCTCGGGCAGGATTTCCGATTCCAGCTCCTGCTGGAAGAGCGCGCGCGCCAACGGCGGATTCGGCACGATCGGAATCCGCGCATCGCGCGCGAGATCGCGGATGCGCGCGGCCTGCTCGTCCACGCCCTTGGCGACGATCTTCGGCGCCTCCGCCTGCCCGGGCCGATATTCGAGCGCGACGGCATAATGCGTCGGGTTGGTCACCACCACGGCCGCCCGCGTCATCGCCACCTGCAGGCTCCGCTTGGCCAGCGCGGTCTGCGCCGCCTTGATCCGCGCCTTGATCCGCGGATCGCCCTCCATTTCCTTCTGCTCGTCCTTGATCTCCTGCTGCGACATCTTCGTCGATTGGGAAAACCGCCGCCGCGTCATGACGAAGTCGAGCGGCCCGGCAATCGCCTGGATGGCCAGGGCCCCGCCCAGCATCGCCACGATCGAGCCAAAAATCGCCCGGACCAGCGCGATGTCCGAGCCGACCAGCAGCGTCTCGATCCCGCGCAGCCGGTCCGCCATGACGACATAGAGCGCGCCGCCGATCGCGACGAGCTTGAGAATGGTCTGCGCCGAAACCCCGAGGCTCTGGGCGCCGAACATCCGGGTCAGCCCGGTCAGCGGGTTCAGCCGCGCGAAGTTGAACCCGACGGCCGACATGTTGAGCTTCATCCCCGTCTGCAGCAGCGTGACGATCGCCGCCGCCAGCACCATCGCCGCGGCGAGCGGTAGAACGACCCCCGCCGCCGCCACCGCGACCTGCGATGTCGCCCGGCCGAGCGACGCGCCGGCATCGATGGTCGCGGCTCGCGTGAACAGCGAGGCGAGAACCCTCACCAGATGATCGGCGGACGCGGGCAGCCTGCTGCTGGTATAAACAAAGGCAACCGCCAGCCCCGCGAGGGCCGCGACCTCGCGCGACGCGCCCTGGCCATGATCGCCGAGCGCCTTCGCCAGCCGGGTTGGCGTGGCGGCTTCGGTTTTACTTTCCTTGTCGTCATCCATGGCCGGACGGCCTCATCCGACGCCACCGGGCCCGGCCGGCGGTCCTACCAGCCGGCATAGGCCCGCAGCAGCGGCAGCGTCGCATCATGCCAGACCGAGATCATCGGCGAGGCGAGAAAGGCCAGCAGCGCCGTCCCGCCAAGCAGTTGCAGCGGAGCGGCGATGAAGAAGACCTGGATGTTCGGCGCCGCTTTCGACATCAGGCCGAGCCCCGCCTGCCAGACCAGGCCGATGAAGAGAAATGGTGCCGCGAGATGCAGGGCTGCAACGAATTCCGCCGAAACCGCCTTCACCGCGAGGTCCAGCAGCACGCCGGCGGCCGGCAGATTCGCCCCCCCGAGTCCGGCAGGCAGCGGCAGGGTGCGGAACGAGCGGACGATCGCCAGCACCGGCAGCAGGAAGATCCCGCTGGCAAAGACGAGGGCGGGCAGCAGCAATCCCATCGCATTGGCGATGACGGTGCTGTTCGGCCCGATCGTCGAATTGGGCAGCAGCACGCTCGAAAGGCCGATCTGGTAGGAAATGATCTGCCCGGCAACCGGCAGGCTCAGCAGGATCGCCCCGGTCAGCCAGCCGAGCGAAAGGCCGATGACGATCTCCCGCAGGATCTCGAGCGCAAAGACCAGGATCGATGCCGGCACGCCAGGCATCGCCCCGCCGATCAGCGGCACGACGATCGCGGTCAGCGCCACCGACAGCCCGATGCGCAGCTGCGCCGGCGCGGTGCCGTTGCCGGTGAACGGCACGGCCATGACGAGGCTCGAAATCCGGACCAGCACCAGCAGCGGACCATAGACCAGATTGGCCAGATCGTGCGGGAACACGGCTAGCCCACGTGGATCATGGCGCTGAAGATCTGGTGGGCGAACGCAGCGAGCGTGCTGAACAGGAACCCGCCCATGACCATCAGCGTGCCGACCACGGCGGCGATCTTCGGCAGGAACGAAATGGTCGCCTCGTTGATCTGGGTCACCGCCTGCAACAGCGATATCACGACGCCCGAAACCAGCGAGGCGATCAGCGGCGGCGCCGACAGTTTCGCCGCGACCACCAGCGCCGCATGCAGCGTGGTGATCACCGCCGGATCGGTCATGCCCTGCATGCGCGATCCCGCAACGCCGCGCCACACCCGGGCATGCCGGCGCGGACCAGGAGCCGGCGCGCGCGCTGGGGCCGAACGATCATGGTCAGATCGGCATGTTCATGATCGACTGATACGCCGTGATCAGCCGGTCGCGGATCGCGACGGTCGTCTGCAGCGCCACCTGCGCCTGCGCGACCGAGGCGACGACATGGGTGAGATCGCCATTGCCCAGCAGCCCCGCATTCGCCGCCGTCTCGGTCGAGGCGCTCTGATGGACGGCGCTGGTGACGACATTGGAGACGAAATCGCCGAAGCTCGGCCCGGCCGACGATCCCGGCCCGGCAACGCGCCCATAGGCCGAAAGGGCGCTGGAAGGGCTGACCAGCCCGCTGATGGTGCCCGACATCAGATCAGCCCCAGCGTGCGGGTCATCATGCCGCGCGTCGCGTTCATCACCGAGAGATTGGCGTCATACGACCGCTGCGCCTGCTGCATGTCCATCAGTTCCACGAGGCTGTTGACGTTCGGCATCTTGACGTAGCCCTGTGCGTTGGCCGCCGGGTTGGACGGATCGTATTTCATCGGGAACGGCGTCTTGTCCCGGCCGATCGCCGCGACCTCGACGACATTGGTCCCGGCCGCCTGGCTGTAGACGTCCTGAAACGCGATCGTCTTGCGCTGATAGGGGTTGCCGCCGGGGGTGGAGCTTGTGCTGTCGGCGTTCGCGAGGTTCTGCGCGATCACCTGCAGGCGGGAATTCTGCGCGGAGAGAGCCGCCGCCGAAATGTCCAGCGTGGTACCGAATTTCATGATGATATCCCCCGATTACGGGTTGGGGCCAAGTGCCGTCGTGAACATGCCGAGATAGGTCTTGTAGATGTTCACCGCGTATTGCTGGTTGATCTGGTTCCCGGCGATCGCCGCAAGCTGGCTTTCGAGCGAGACGCCGTTGCCGTCCGGCGACTTCGCCGCGACCGTCGCGATCCGGGTCGAGAAGGACTGGCCGGCCGGCGAGGGAATGTCATTGGCGCTGGTCGTGACCATCGCCAGATTGCCGCCCCCGTTCAGCACGTTCGAAAGGCAACCGGCGCCTTCGGCACGTAGCCCGGCGTGTCGGTATTGGCGATGTTGCCCGCCAGAACGGACTGCGACTGCGCCAGATACACCAGCCGGTCGGCCGCAAGGCCGAGTAGATTCAAGGTCATTTTGCCCTCCGAAACCCGAACGGAAAATGCCACCCAAAGGTTAACGAACAGTCAAGGAACAACGCCGGCGATTTTTTTATTTCCTGGACGCAAAGATCATGAAATCAATATTTAATTAACCTTTTTACCGTCATGTCACCGCCAAGACCGCGCCTCCCCCGATTCGGCGGGGCGGCGATCCGGTCGATCGGATCCGGAGACCTTCATGCGATGAGCATGGCACAAATCGGCAGCGTCATCATCGCGCTCGGGGCGGTTCTGCTCCTGATCGCGATCGCCGCCTTCCTTCTGCGCAAGCTGCGCTCCGGCCGCGCGCTCGCCGGCCTCGCGGCGGCGTGGGGCGTTTCGGGCCAGACCCTGTCCTGCCGGGTGGGCCGCGGCACCACGCTCTCGATCGTCACCCTCGGCGGGCATCGCTTCGCGGTGCTGAACGGCCCGAGAACCGACCAGTTGCAGCTCCTCCCGCCCTCCGAACCCGGCAGCACCGCGCCATGATGACGCGCCTCCTGCGCCTCGCCGCGCTGTCGGTGGCCGGTCTCGGCCTCGCGCTGCTGGTCTTCCCGCATGTGGCGAGCGCGCAATCGGTGGATTTCCATCTCGGCTCGGGCAGCGCGCCCGAAACCGCGAAGCTCGTGCAGCTCATCCTGCTCATCGGCATCCTGTCGCTGGCGCCGAGCCTGCTGGTGATGCTGACCGCCTTCACCCGGATCGTCATCGTCCTGAGCCTGCTGCGCACGGCGCTCGGCACGCAGACCACGCCGCCGAACTCGGTGCTGATCGGCCTCGCCCTCTTCCTGACCTATTTCGTGATGGCGCCGGTCTTCGCGCAATCCTGGCATGTCGGCCTCCTGCCGATGACACAGGGCGATGTCGGCACGATCGAGGGGCTGAAACTGGCCGCCGCCCCCTTCCACACCTTCCTCGCCGACAATGCCCGCCCGGCCGATATCCGCGTGTTCCTCTCCCTCGCACATGTGAAACTCCCGGCGAACATGCAGGACGTGCCGTGGCGCGTGCTCATCCCCGGCTTCGTCGTCGGCGAATTGCGCCGCGGCTTCGAGATGGGCTTCATGATCTTCCTGCCCTTCATGGTCATCGATATCGTGATTTCCTCGATCCTGATGAGCCTCGGCATGATGATGCTGCCGCCCACCGCGGTCTCCATGCCGTTCAAGATCATCTTCTTCGTCCTGGTGAATGGCTGGCAGCTCGTCTGCGGTAGCCTGGTGCGAAGCTTCCCGCCCATCCATTTCTAGTGTCCCGAAGCTGAAATCCAGCCGCCGCGATCAGGCCGGCTCCAGCGGGATCGCGAGGCGGAACTGGGTGCCCCGGTCGCCCGTCGCCACCAGCGACAGCTCGCCGCCATGCGCGCGGACCAGATCGCGCGCGATGGCAAGGCCGAGCCCGGTTCCGCCGCTGCGCGCAGAGCCGGTAAAGGGGCGGAACAGATTGGCCCGCGCGCGCTCCGGCAGGCCCGGCCCGTCATCGCCGATCTCGATCAGCAACTGCCCGGCCTCCACCCTGCCGCTGACAACGATCCGCCCGGCCCGGCCTCGGCGGCGTTGCGCATGAGGTTGAGCAGCGCGCGCTGGATCTGCGTGCGGTCGAGCATCGGCGCGATATCCTCCGGCACGTCGATCCCGATCACGAGCCCCTCGTGCAACAGGCGCGTCTGCCCCGCCACCTCGCCCACCAGCTCCGCGAGCGGGCAGGCCGCCCGCAGCAGCGGCGGCGGCCCCTCGCGGGCGAAGCCGAGCGTATGGGTCACAAGCTCCGTCGCCCGCTCGACCGCGTCGACCAGCGTCGCCGCGCCGCTGCGGATGGCGGGATCGGCGCTGCCCGAAAGCCGGTCGGCGACGAGCAGCGCGGTCGAGAGGATGTTGCGCAGGTCGTGGCTGATCTTCGCCACCGCCGTGCCCAGCGCCGCCAGCCGCGCATTGCGCCACAGCGCCGCGCGCAGCTCGGTCTGCATCGTCGCAAGCTCGCGCGCGGCGATGGCGATTTCATCATCCCTGAGCGGCGCGCCAGCGGCCAGGGCCAGCGGCGCCGCGTGCTCCGGGTCCTCGCGGAAGCGGGCGATGCTCTCGGTCAGGCGCCGCATCGGCAGCACCAGCACACGGTTGAGCACGAGATAGACCACAAGCCCGTCAGCAGCGCGATCGCCACCGACAGCGCGGCGATATGCTCGACATAGCGCCACAGATGCGCCGCGAGAACCGGATTATGCACCACGATCTGCACGATCACGCCATGCTGCAACGGGCTCGGCGCGGTCACCAGCACATCGCGCGGCGCCAGGCCGAACTGCACCTCGATCGCCCGGATCACCGAGCCGAACAGCGTTTCATGCGCGAGGTTGATCGCCCCTTCCGCGTGAACGGTGCCGCGCGGCGGCAACACCAGAATGCTGCGCCCCCCCTGCGCCAGCCGGATCGCCTCGGTGCCCGAAAGCCGCAGCAATTCGTTGCGGGTCGACAGGTCGACAACCCCGTGCGGCGCCGCCGAAACCGTCAGCGCCGCCAGATGCGCCTCGGTCACCCGGTTCATCAGCCAGGCGCTGCGCTCGCGCCCGAGACTGGGCAGCAGGATCATCACCTCGGTCAGCAGCGTGACGATCACCGTCAGCCAGAGCAGCCTTGCCGACAGGCTGTGGCCGATCCAGCGCCCGAAGACTTTGCGCAACGCGCTCAGGCGGCCTCCGCCCGGAAGGCGGCGCGCCCGGCCTCGAACAGCCGGTCGAGAAAGGCGCGGTCGGCATAGGCGCGCGATTCCGGCGAAAGCCCAGCCAGCGCCCGGTCGGCCGGATATTCGACGAAGTCGAGACCGGCCGGCAGCAGCGCACACTCGGCGTCGATCGCGGTCTGGAACGCCAGCTCCTGCACCCGGTTGAGAATATCCGCCGGCTGGCTCGGCACCCCCGCCCGCAGCCGGCTCTGCGCGCGGATCAGCACCAGCCGCTCCGGCGCCAGCTCCAGCAGCGGCGCGAGCGGCGGGTTGCCCGAATAGGCCCCGTCCCAATACGCGACCCCCTCGATCATCACCGGCGGGAACAGCGTCGGCAGGCAGGACGAGGCCAGCAGCGCGTCAACGGTGACGTCGTCATTGGTGAAAATCCGGGCGCGTCCCGATTCCACCGCGGTCGCGGCGATGAACAGGCGCGGCGCCGCCGGCGCGCGCAGCGCCTCGCGGTCGAGCAGGTCGGCGATGATCGGGCGGAGCGGGTTCTGCCCCAGCGGGTTGACCGAGGCCTGGCCGAACAGGCTGAGGACCGTGGCGATCCCCTGCATCGCGAGGTTGCTGCCGAATTCGCGCCCCAGCTCGAAGCCCGGCAGCCAGCGGTCGAGATGCGAGGTCAGCGGTGCGAGCATGTTGGTGGCGACCACGCGGTCCCAGAACTGCGCCATCGCCGCCCGCGCCCCGTCCGCGCCGCCGCGCACCATCCCCTGCACCGCCATCGTGCCCAGAATCGCCCCGGACGAGACACCGCAAACGGCATCGAACGTCTCGCCCGCCGCCAGCAGCGCGTCGAGCACGCCCCAGGCATAGGCCCCGTGCGACCCGCCCCCCTGCAGGGCGAGCGCGGTTCGGCAACGGCGTCGCGCCAGCGTCTTCATGGCCTCAATCTGCACGGTCGGAGCGGGGTTGGGCAAGCGGGGAACGATCTTTATCCCCCGCGCCACCGGCTTTGTTGACGCCGCCCCCCACAATGCCTATGACAACACCCAGCAGGAAGCCGCTCCGGACCGGTTGCGGCATCCTATCTGTTTTCTGAATTCCACCGGCGTTTGCCTGCGGCAACCGCCTCACCGGCAGTCATCGGAGTTGAGACCGTGAAGCGCACCTACCAACCCTCCAAGCTCGTCCGCAAGCGTCGTCATGGCTTCGCTCGCGGATGGAAACCGTCGGCGGCCGCAAGGTCCTGGCGAACCGCCGCGCCAAGGGTCGGAAGCGCCTTTCCGCCTGATTCTTCCTCGCGTCCGCCCGGCGCCGCGCGCCTGCCTGCGCGGCCGGGCCGGGAACTGATCACGATCATGCGCGCCGCGCCCCTTCACTCCCTGCCCCAGCGTGCCGATTTCCTGCGCGCTGCGAGCCATGGGCGAAAGGCGGCGCGCCCCGGCTTTGTCGTGCAGATCCTGCAAACCACCCCCGGCGCTCCCCTCCGCCTCGGCCTGACCGCCAGCCGCAAGGTCGGCAACGCGGTCATCCGCAACCGCGCCCGGCGCCGGCTGCGCGCCCTCGCGCGCGAGGAACTGCGCGCCCGCGCGCTCAGCGGCGCCGACATCGTGCTGATCGCCCGCAAGGGCACCGCCGAAACCGATTTCGCCACCCTGCGGGCCGATCTCCGCGCGGTGCTCGATGCCGCCTTCCCCGCGCCCACCGCCCCGGCCGGCGCGCCGTGACTCCGGCGACGAAACTGCTGCGCGGCGGCGTGCGCGCCTACCAGCTCACCCTGTCTTCGGTGCTGGGCGGGCAATGCCGCTTCTATCCTTCCTGCAGCGCCTATGCGATGGAAGCCCTCGCGGTTCACGGCGCCCTGCGCGGCTCCGCCCTCGCCGCGCGGCGCATCCTG
>NZ_CAJQZK010000024.1:0-50890 GCF_907164655.1 Acidocella sp. C78 | reverse complement strand
GGTCGAGGCGAAGAAGTCGAGCTTCTGCGCCACCGGCATGTCACCGCGATACACGCCCGCCGAGCTGAGCTTGAACACGACGCCCTCGAACTGGTAGGTCGAGGTCGATCCGTCAGTTTCATTCACATATTGATAGAGCGTTCCCGGCGGAATCGCCTGCCCCGACAGATAGGCCTGCTCGATCTGCGCCATGAAATCGTCGGCCGCCGAGGGTGCCGCGGTCGAGCAGGAAACTTCCCTGCCAGCCCCGCGGCAGTTCGGCGCCGAGCTGCACCCCGTCGAGCCGGTCGACGCGCACGCTCTGCGTCACCTGGCTCACCTCGAATCCGGTCACATGCGCAAGGTCGACCCGGCCGAACGGGCCCCATGACGACGAGCTGGCAATCATTGCCAACGGTAAACGTGTTATATGGCATCTGCTACCTCACACCGTGCCCTGGGGCAGGGTCTGCTGGCTGACCTGCACGGTCTGCCCGCCCTCGACATTGACGATGAACCGCTCGTTGATCGCCTGGTACTGCACCTGCACATCCGCCTGCACATACCCCAGCCCGGTGCGCGATGGCGGGTTGTTCGAGGCATCGCACACCACCGCGAAAGGCAGCGACCCGTTGGTGGTTCCCAGCATGCCCTGGCCGAGCATCGTGTTCAGGAAGGCCAGCAGCGTGCCGCGAATCCGGCGGAACAGCGTCTCGTTGACCAGTTGGCCGACATACTGACCCATCCCCGCCGACAGGGTGGCCGCGATGTAATTGGTCATGCGGGTGTAGTTGTCGCCGTTGGTGGCGCTGTCGGACGAGGCGTTGAACCCGCCGCGCACGCCCCAGAACGCCCCGCCCGGCTGCGGATTGGCGATCACGTCGATCCCGGCCGACATCAGTGCCGAAAGATCGGCCGAGGAATAGGTGCTTGTGGTCCCCGATACGGCGCGCCCCGATTTCTGGCTGCCGACGACGCCATAGAGCGGCTTGTTCAGCGAACTCTGCTCGGGCGAGAGATTGGCGAGCCGCCCGGCCGCAAAACCCTGCGGCGAGACCAGGCGGGTCAGTCCGTTCGCCTGATCGTACCACCAGATCCAGTCGCCGAACATCACCTTGGCGGCATAGGAATCGATCCCCGCCGCCTGTTTCGCCGCGACGGCATTGGCGATCGTGTCGCCCGGCGGACCGGCGAGGATCATGTAACAGCCTTCCTCAAGGCCGAAGGCGATCGTCGGGCTCCACTGCGTCGGATCGTCGAGATCGGCGAGCACCGCGAGTCCGCAACCCTGCCCGCGCAGCGCATACATCCCGCTCCGCGGCAGCGTGTCCTGGCCTACCAGCGACGCCGCGGTGAGCCCTCCCGCGCCATCGCTGCCCGGCGTGCCCGCCGAGAACGGATAGACACCGGGCGCCGGCGGGAACGACGACGTGCCCGCGCTCGCCACCACCAGCTCCGAGGCGCCGCGCAGCGGCCCCGTCCCCGCGTTCACCGCATTCGCCGCCGCCTGCCAGAACGCCGCCCCGGTGCCGGTGATGTTGTCGAACACTTCCGGCGTGCGCCCCGGCAGCGCCACGGTCAGCCGCCAGCTATTGGCCGCCGCCCCGGCCGAAACCGTCACCGTGATCGCGTTGCCGAGCGATCCGGTATACAGCGCCGTCAGCGTCAGCGCGCCCAGAATGGAAACCGCGGCCGCGGTGTCGGTGCCGTCGCTCACCCGCACGCAGCGGAAATTCGACGCCCCCTGCTGCACCGCCACGGCCACCGCCGTGCCCATGTCGTATTGCCGCGCCATCACCGGCCCGAAGGACGCGGCATACTCCCCCATCGAACCGACAATCATCGGCTCGCCCACCGGCCCCCAGGATGCCGAACCGACCACGCCAAGCACATCGGTCGGCACGCCATTGAGCAGCAGCGTCTGCGGCGGCACGATCTGCACATAAAGGTCGGGGACGATCAGCGCCGTCGTGTTCAGCGCGCCCGCCTGCGATATCGGCATGCCTCAGCCCTCCGCCGCAACCCGCACGACCGACCCCGCCCGGGCGGACGCCAGCACGGCGGCGATCTTCGCCTCGTCGACAATCGTGTCGCCCCGCCTGAAGCCCTCGAACGGCTTCAGCACCACCAGTTTGATCTTCATCGTCTCTCCTTCAGCCGGTCATGCCGGCGATGAACGCGCCATCCGCCGCGATCCCGCCGACCCCGAACAGCATGGCCGGCGTCGTCATCGCCTCGGTCGTCGGATATTCCGCGTCGTAAATGAGGTCCCGCCGGTACAGCCCGGCATCGATCGACTTGTCCGTGGTATCGGCGCCCACGAAGCGCAGCCGCGCCGTCGCGCCATCGGCGAGGCCGATGAACTGCGGCGCCGCCAGCGCGGGGTCGATCACCGCCGCCGCCGCATCCCGCGTCAGCGGGTCCGGGCACCACAACGAAATCCGGAACGGCTGCACCTGGCGCTTGATCTCCCGCAGCGCGACGCCCCCGGCCACGACGCGGCCGATCAACCCGCGCGCCGCCGGCACGCTCAGCGTCGTCCCCGCGTAATTCACCAGCCACCCCGCCGCGCGCAACAGGGCGGCGAGGTTGCTCGCCACACTCGCCGGCGTGTCGCGCGCCTGGACCGCATAGGGAAAGATCGCGCCATCGACAGCGATGCCGGCGAGCTGCCCCGCCACGCACTGCCCCGCGAACGTCGCCGTCATCCCCGCGACACTGACCGACAGCGTCGCCGGCACCGGCGCCACCTCGATCCATTCGCGCGGGTAGCGCGTCACGTTGCGCACACCCCCCGGCTCGGCGAACACGGTGGCGTGCATCACACCGCGCGCCAGATCCGCCTCCAGCGCCGGCGCGTTCGGCATGCCGCGATAGACCCGGCACGTCACCATCCCGTCCGGCCCCGCAATGGAAGACGCCGCCGCCGTCCCCGCCGGATAGGCAGCCGTCGCGATCAGCGCGACGATCGCGGTCTCGACATCCTGCTGCCCCGCCATCAGACGATGCTCGCCGAAAGCGCGAGCCGCCAGACCCCGCCGAACAGCTCCGCCTGCTCGATCACGAACTGCCGCCCGCGCGCATCGCGCACGATATCCGCCACCGCCGGCGCCAGCCCGCCGACCGCCGCAACGGCGGCGATGTAGCCCGGCGCGCGCGTATCGTCCGGCAACCCGGCCTCGCCATGCCTGCCGCCCCGCGCCGGCAGCAGCGCCGCCGGAAATCCGGCCAGCACGCCGCGCGCCCCGGCGCCGAGAACCGCCCCATAGGGGTTGATCCCCGGCGCCGCCGGCGCCGCCGGCCGCCAGACCGACAGCGTCTCGTTGCAGCGCGCCCCCAGCACTGGCGCCGGCGGCTCGTTGCTCACCACCAGGAACGTCCCGGCGGGCCCGACGACATAATCCCCGGCGCGCACATAGGCCTGGTCCAGCACCAGCTGCCGGTAGGGCAGGCCGAGCGGCGCCGGCCCACGCGCCGAGCCCGATACCGGCAGCACCATCACGCCAAGCCGTATCAACCGGTTCGCCGCGACGATCGGGCACGCCCCGTCGCGCGGCCGATAGGCGTCGCAGATCAGACCCGCCTTGCGCGCGGCCATGCCGCCGCCGAAGGCGATCCGGTCCGCCAGCCGCGTTCCATCCATGAAGACCTCAAACGATCAGGGTGATGCCATCCGAGGGGCCAAGCGCCGGCCCCGGCGGCAGGCCGAGAAACCCGCACAGCCGCCGCCGCCACTGGTCGAACAGCGCGGCGCGGTCGCGGACCTCGTTGGCGTTGTGCTGCCAGCCCGCGGCCGCCTCGGTGTCGAGATTGCCGCTCGCCTCCGGAATCGCGACCTCCAGCGCGGCGAGCGTGGCGAGGTAGTTCGCCACCACCGCCACCTCTGCCGGCGCCAGGTTGTTCATCCGGTATTCGAGCGTGCCGTAAGCCTGGAAGAACCGCCAGGACTGGAATCCCTCCGCCCCGGCGCCATAGGCCGGATAGCCGCAGAACCGCCGCACATCGACCTTCTGCGCCTCGCTCAGCGTGCCGGGCGCGCTCGAAACACTGCCCGACATGTCAGTAGACCGATCCGTCGCCGCGGGTGAAATAGACCGTGCCGGTGCCCGAGGCGAGCACGGCGCTCGCCTCGCTCACCAGCCGCCCGGCGTCGATCAGCATCCGCCCGCCCGGCGGCAGCGGCGTATCGGCCGTGCTTGCCGGGCTCATTCCCCCGGTGCCGAGCCGCACGAACGCGACCGCGCCCGCGGCGTTGTAGACGAGCAGGCTCGACCCGCCGCCGGCAAGCGGGGTCGAGGCCGCGCTGGTCGAGGCGGCGACGGCCGCGGTGCCCGATGGCCTGAAGGGAAGCGAGGACCCGATTGACATGTGCGCACCCTCCTCAGCCGATATGCTCGATCATCACCGCGCGCTTGAAGTTGGAATTGGTCGCGGTGGGCACGGTGTTCGGCGTCGTCGTGGTGTCGGACGGCGCGCAGAACCCGCCGATCCAGTACCAGGACTGGGCGATGATCTGCTGCAACCGGTCGATCGGCTCGCGCGTGACCATGGCGACACCGTCGATGATGTTCACCAGCGCATCCTTCGGCGCGACGTCTTCCGCGCCGATGCCGGCAAAATCCGCCTCGATCAGCGCACCCTTGCCGCAGACGATCGGCCGGCGGACATACAGCCCCGCCAGCGTGGGATGCGACTGCACATAGGCCTCGGTGGTGGTGATGAACCGCAACCCGAGAAAATCGTTGATCATGCCCTGGCGGAACACCGCGTTGCTCGACGTCGCCCCCTGGAACAACTGCCGGAAGTCAGGATCGGCGAACAGCTGCCGGGCCGAGACCGGATCGAGATAACAGTTGTAGACGCCATCGATTTCCGGCACCGCGTTCTGCCGCAGCGTCGCCACCGCATCGAGCAGGGCGGACATCGTCAGCGTGTCGGTCGCCTGCAGCGCGCTGGTCGTCGCCGCCCCCTGCGGCCGGACGATCGCGCTCGCCGTCGCGGCGCGCACCGCATTGCCGGCAGCACCGTCACTCACGCTGACATCGGCCGAAAACGTCAGGGTTCCCGAAATACCCCCGGCGCTGACGACGCGTTATTCACATCCGGCGTCACGCCGATCAGTGAATACGTATTCGCCCCGACCGACACGGTCAGCGGATAGCTCGCCGAAACCGCCGTCTGTGCGCCGTTGACGAACACGGTGGTGAAGCCGCGAATATCATCGACATCGATGGTCGGCGCCGCACTCGCCAGCGTGGCGCTCACCCGCGTGTTGCCACCGAAATACGGGGCGAACAGCGCGTTGCGCGCCAGCTCGTCAAGGCTGCGCGCCGCCTGCTCGCCATTGGTCGCGGCATTCTGCAGAAACTGCGAGGCGATGCCGACCCGGCTGGTGACCATGTTCAGGTCCTGCGTCGCGGCATAGAAATTCAGCGTCACGGTATACTGCTCGACACCCCAGCCCTGCGGCGTCAGCCCGTTGTCGAGATTGGTGTTTGTCGCGGCGGCCAGCGGCGTGGTGACCGAAGGCTTCAGCCCGGCGCGGGTCTTGGTCAGCGTCTCGCCGATGCCGACCGCGAAGTTCTCGCGATCAGCCACCATCCGGTAGCCGAGCCGCGAGCGCAGCGCCTGCTCGAATTCGCGCTCGAGGAAGCCCTGCTGGATGATCGGCTGCAGCGCGGCGGGAAAATTGGAAATACCCATGTCGTGTTCCTTCTGGATAACGCAATTCGCCGCACTCCGACGCGCGGAGCACGGTTGTCTGACAACGCGTTAATATTTTGAAAGCGGCTCGCGGCCGGCTCAGGCCCCGGCCCGGCGCAGCAGTTCGGCGCGCGCCGTGCGCCACTCGGCCTCGCTCAGCTCGGTCGCATGACGCGCCCGCGGCGGCTCCGCCCGCGGCACCGACGCCGTCGAGGATGACGACGGCGCGGCGAACAGCCAGGGCTTGTCCCGCTTCAGCTGTGCCATCAGCGCCGCCGCATCCGGCGCCACGCCGCCCTCGGCTGGCGTTACAACAGCCGGATCGATCAGTCTCAGCCCGTCAAGATCGATCATGCCGGCCCTCACCGCCTCGATCCTGAGTTCCGCCCGCCTCAGCCGCTCGGCGTGTTCGCGCCGCAGCGCCTCCATCGCCTGCTCGGCCGCCATCGCCCTGGCCTGCCAGTCCTCAGAGCCGGACCGAAAAAGATAGTTGAGCGATTTCAGTAAGTTGTGATTCAGTTCGTTTGCGAAGACGGACGGAGACACGATGACCTGGACTGAAATCGCTCGGCGACGATATTGCCGGGCCGGATTGCGCTACGCAAGCGACCTCACCGACGCTGAATGGGCCATGATCGAGCCGTTCATGCCCGCTCCGCAGCATCGAGGCCGACCCCGAAGGGTGGCGCTTCGAAGGATTGTGGAGGCCATCTTCTACATGCTGGCAACCGGCTGTCAGTGGCGCCAGATCCCGAAGGAATTCGCTCCGTTCACCACCGTGCAGGGGTATTTCTACCGCTTCTGTCGTGACGGCACGTTCGATCGCATCAATCACGTCCTAGTCATGCAGGCGCGGGAAATGGCCGGACGCGAGGCTTCGCCCACAGCCGGTGTGATCGACAGTCAGTCGGTCAAGACCACCGAAGCCGGCGGGCCGCGCGGGTTCGATGCCGGAAAGAAGATCAAGGGCCGCAAGCGCCACATCATCACAGATACAATCGGCCACCTCGTCGGTGCCGTCGTTCATCATGCCGGTATTCAGGACCGCGACGGGGCGCCCGACGTGCTCAAATCCGTCAAATCCCTGTATCCCTGGTTGCGGCACATATTCGCTGACGGCGGTTATGCCGGTCCTAAACTCAATGGACGCCTCGCCAAAATCGGCAAATGGACCATACAGATCGTAAAGCGCTCCGACGCCGCGAGCGGGTTTGAACTCCTGCCGCGGCGCTGGGTGGTAGAAAGAACCTTCGCCTGGCTCGGCAGATGCCGACGTCTCGCAAGGGATTTCGAGGCCACCGTTACCAGCGCCACCGCATGGCTCTTCCTCGCCCATATCCGCCTGCTCACACGAAAAATCGCCCGTCACCGATAGTCGCACTACCATTCAGATTCGGGCTCTCAGGCTCCGCCTGCGGCTCGTCAGGCGGCCCTCGTGCTCCGCGAATTCGTCGCTCATGCCTCGTTCCGTTCCAGTTGGTCCCCCTCATCGGCGATGCGCGCGAGTTCCGCCGCCGCATCCCCGATCACATGACTGGCGGCGAGACTCTTCACCGCCGTCTCGCGCGACATCTGACCCGCATTGACCAGCGTCGCGATCGCCTGCGCCTCCTTCAGCCGGTCATCGGCCGAGGCGGCATACCAGCGCGGCCAGCGCAGACTCAGCCGCAGGTCGGGATCGACCCGCGGCACCGTCCGGCCCATCACCCTCACATCGAACCGCGCCGCCGCCCGCAACGCCATCCGCAGCAGCGGCAGCAACCCACCCTCGCCATAGGCAATCCGCAGATTGTCGGCGAGCCAGATCAGTCCCTGGTTCATCAGCTCCAGCGCCCGACCCGATTGCGGCGCTGTCAGCCGATCGGCGCTGGCGCGATTGCCATGCACGCTCTCCAGCGCGAACTCGCGCAGCGTGCGGACATAATCGATCACTGCGGCCGAGGCGGTGCCGCCGATCTCCAGCAGCTTCGCATCGCCCTTTTCCGAAACGATCAGCGCATTCCCCGCACCCTTGACCATCTCGCGGTCGGTCGTCGCCGGCTCCTTGATCAGCAGCGTCGGATCGGAGGCATATTTCAGCCCGCGCCCGGCCTGCGACAGCTGATAGTCGATCTCGATGGACGTCTCGATCGCGGCGCGGAACGTGCAGGCGCCGTCGACCCCCTCGCCACCCGGCAGGTTGCGGATCCACACGATCGGCACGAATCCGAGGCCATGCCGCACGCTCCGTGCCCGGTCCGGCTCGGCGGGCAGGCCGGCGCCCACCGGCACCGGCTCGAACCAGATCTCGGCTTGCGCGTCCCAGCGCCGCTGGAACCAGTAGGTCTGAGCGGGATCGACCCCCTCATAGCCCTGGCCAATCAGCTCGGCGCCGCGCACCTTGTAGAGTTCGGTCACCTGTTCGAGCGTGTCTGGCGCATCCTCCCGCCAGCGCGGCGTCAGGTATTGCGTCTCCATCACCGAGCAGAAGAACCGCCCCTTCAGCACCCGCAGCAAAATCGCCACCGAGCCGACCGAGCCGCGCAACGCCGCGTCGATCATCACCTCATTGAGCCGGCATTCACCCAGAATGTCGGCCAGCAGCGTCTCGGTCGCCGGGTCCGCGCACTCGACCGCAGGGAAATGCCCGCGCTGAACAGCAGCGAAACCGAATCCTCCACCACGATCCGGCACAGGCCGTAGCGCACCGAAGGCCGCCGCGCCCGCAGCGGAACATACTCGCCCGCCCCGTTGCGCTCCTCCTGGAACGCGTAGGGCAGCGCGTCATAGATCGTCCCCTCCAGCACCCGGCGATAGATCTCCAGCCGCCGCGCCCGCGGCGCGAGGTGCGGATCGGCCGGAATCGTCTGGCAGATCGTCTCGAACATGAATTCAGCGTCCCATCATGGAAATCTTCGTCATCCGCGCCGCCGCTGGCGCCTGCCCGAGCATCGCCTCGGCGCGTGCCAGCGCATCCACCTGGTCGTCCTTCTCGCCGTTCGGAAAGGTCCGCAGCTCGGCCACGAAGGCGTCGGTCCAGGCGGCGCGCAGCACCCGCGTCCTGCCGGCGCCGATCCGCGCCGCCGCCGGCAAGGCCCGCGTCTGTTTCGATCCGGATTCCGGGCTCGCAATCACCGTGAACCCTTCCAGAACCCGGCGCAGATGCGCCACCTGCGCCACACCGGCCTGCCCCGGGTCCTGCGGCAGCGCGATCGCCGTCCCCGGCCCGTCCGCCTCGGCGGTCGCCCGCAACAAGGCCTCGACCGCCGCCGGCCCCGCCCGTACCCGCACCACATCCAGCACGACATGCGTGCCATCGGCGGCCAGCCCGAGCTTCAGCCCCACGGTCCAGTCCGGATTGCCGCCGGCGGATGCCGCCGTCGCCGCCAGGTCCCAGGCGCGCACGGCCCGCCGCATCGACGAAGCCGATCCGGTCAAGCTCGAACAACGACCCGCCATCGCGCATCGGCCGCTGCTGATACAGGGCGGCGAACACGCGCTCGCCCACCGTCGCCCGCCGCCGCGCGATCTCCCGCTCATCCTCCCAGTCGGGCCAGAGCGCCTCGCCCGGCGCCCGCCCGAGCGGATCGTCGGCCTCCGCCAGTGCCGGCAGCCGCAGCACCGTCCAGCCGCCATCCCTGGCCATCAGCCGCCCGGCAAGATCGTCCTCATGCCAGCGCGTCATCACCAGCACGACCCGCCCGCCCGGCTTCAGCCGCGAGAGCAGTTCGGCGCGGTACCAGTCATACAGCGCATCCCGCGCCGCCCGGCTGTCCGCCTCGGCCCAGGATTTCACAGGGTCGTCGATCAGGATCAGATCCGCCCGCCGCCCGGTGATCGGCCCGCGCACGCCGGCGGCGAAATACTGCGCGCCACCCTGCAACGAAAACCGCCCCGCCGCCCGGTTGGTCGGGTCGAGACACAGGCCGAACTCATCGCCCTGCTCGGCGATCAGCATGCGCAGGCGGCGGCCGAAATGCCCGGCGAGCGACGCCGTGTGACACGCCGCGATCACCTCGCTCGCCGGATGGCGGGTGAACCAGAATGCCGGAAACAGCACCGAGGCATAGGTCGATTTCGCCGCCCCCGGCGGCATCTGCACCATCAGCCGGTCCACCTCGCCGCTCGTGACGCGCTCCAGCGCGTCGATCAGCGCGAGGTGATGCCGTTCCGGCCGCTGCCCTCGCGGCGCCAGCATGGTCATGCAGAACCGCCAGAAATCCGAAGCCGGTTCCGCTTCCGCATCCGTCCCGCCGCCGCGCCTCATTCGCCGCGCCGCGCACAGAACCGCATCATGACCGCAGGGATAGCCCAAAGCGGGGCGGGTGGGAAAGAGATAAAAACGTTATGTTAGATTTTTTATTCCCAACGGCATTGCCAGCCGCGCCGCCGGCTTATCGGAAGCCGAACGTCACGCCCATTTCGCCGCGCGCGGCGAAGGTTCCGCTCGTCGGCTCGTACACCCCGTTGGACGGTTTCGACCCGGCATAGTTGAAATGCCGCATCTCCAGCCCGGCGAAAACGTGCCAGACATTGTCGAGCCGCCAGTCCGCGCCCAGCCGCACCTCTTCCTCGCCGCTGGTGCCGAACCCGCCCGAAAGGCCAAGCGCCGGCGCGGATACCCCGCCGCCCAGCACCGCCAGCCCCTCTGCCGCCGCCGAAAGCACCAGCCGCCCCGACGCCGCATAGTCGAGCTTTGCTCCAACCCCGGCCAGCACCGCGTGATAAAAACTGCCATACCCGCTGCCGCCGCCGACATTGCGCGACCAGCTCTGATACCCGATCGCGACGAAGGGCAGCACACTGATCGCCCGACCGAGCGGCACCGCCGCGCCGAGCTGCACCTCGACATGATTGAACCGCGCGCTGTCCGACTGGTCATAGGGTCGCGGCGCACCGGCGCCACCCTGCAGATATCCCTGATAGCCGAGCGCCCCGCCCGCGAAATCGTAGACGACGCCGGTATAGATGTCGCGCATCCCGAGCGCCGGCCCCAGCCGCGAGACACCGGCGCTGAAGCCGGGCAGCACGCCGCTTTCCCGGTCAACTCCGCCGCTCTCGCGATACGTATATCCGCTCGCCGTCACCCCGAGCGACACTCTTGTCTCGCTCGCCGCGATCGCGGGGTTCACGCCCTGGGCGCGGGCGACGGCGAATGGCGGCGCAACACCAAGCGCCACACCCAGCACGAGAAGGAATTGTCGCGTCACGCCCGCCATTTCAGTCACCCCTGCGCAATACATCTTATCGCATGGATGACTGAACGTATCCTTAACCGCGCCGCAGGGCTGCAATTCGGGTAAGTGTGTCACCTCGGCGCCACGCTCGCCGCCAGCCGCTCCCGCGCATCGCTCAGTGAAGCTGGAACATATGCGGGCTGCGCATCTCCCCTGGCGTGATCAGCGCGGCCGTGCCCACCCGCACCGAATGCAGCCTGCCCTCGATCTGCCTGCTCCAGAAATCGAGAAACCGGTGCAGCACCGGATAGCGCGGCGCGATGTCGAGATCCTGCCACACGTAACTCTGCAACACGCCCGGATGGTCGGGCAGGTGGTAGAGAATTTCGGCTGTCGTCAGCCGGTATCCTTCGAGCTGTCGGCTCATCATCATGGTCTGTCTCCGTCGCGCTGTCATCGGCGGGCCGTGCCAGTCCGCTCCTCCTGACCATGACGATGCCATGACACCCCGGTGTTTGGCAAGAAAAATCTTTTTTATCAATACTTTAGCACTCGTCACCCGCAAGTGCTGCCGGGCTTGACATCCATGGCCCGCAACCTTATCCTTTGGCACTCTCCCGGAGAGAGTGCTAGCAAGCATCCGGTGCCTATCGAGAGGGCCGGCGCTGCTGAGCCCGAAACTGTTGCAACAGACTTCTGAAGTCAGGAGCGAGCCACATGAAATTCCGTCCCCTGCACGACCGCGTGGTCGTTCGCCGGCTGAACGCCGAGGAAAAGACCGCCGGCGGCATCATCATCCCCGACACCGCCAAGGAAAAGCCGATGGAAGGCGAAGTCATCGCCGTCGGCCCGGGTGCCCGCAACGAAACCGGCGCCGTCGTCGCGCTCGACGTCAAGGCCGGCGACCGTATCCTGTTCGGCAAGTGGTCGGGCACCGAGGTCAAGATCGACGGCGAAGAGCTGCTGATCATGAAGGAATCCGACATCATGGGCATCATCGAGGGTACGGCTTCGAAGAAGAAGGCCGCCTGATCACCCCCGGTTTCCCCTCCGATATCGTATAAAGGAAGTTACACATGGCTGCTAAAGACGTCCGCTTCTCGGCCGACGCCCGCGAACGCCTCATCCGCGGTGTCGACCTGCTCGCCAACGCGGTGAAGGTCACCCTCGGCCCGAAGGGCCGCAACGTCGTCATCGAGAAGAGCTTCGGTTCGCCCCGCATCACCAAGGACGGTGTGACGGTCGCGAAGGAAATCGAGCTCGCTGACAAGTTCGAGAACATGGGCGCGCAGATGGTGCGCGAAGTGGCCTCGAAGACCAACGACCTCGCCGGTGACGGCACCACCACCGCGACCGTCCTCGCCCAGGCGATCGTCCGCGAGGGTGCGAAGGCGGTTGCCGCCGGCATGAACCCGATGGATCTGAAGCGCGGCATCGACAAGGCGGTCAACGCCATCGTCGAGGAGCTCAAGAAGCGCACCAAGAAGATCACGACCCCGAGCGAAACCGCCCAGGTCGGCACCATCTCCGCCAACGGCGAAGCCGAGATCGGCAAGATGATCTCCGAGGCGATGCAGAAGGTCGGCAACGAGGGCGTCATCACGGTCGAGGAAGCCAAGGGCATCCAGACCGAGCTCGACGTCGTCGAGGGCATGCAGTTCGACCGCGGCTACGTCTCGCCCTACTTCATCACCAACCCGGAAAAGATGGTCGCGGATCTCGACAGCCCGTACATCCTGATCCACGAGAAGAAGCTCTCCGGCCTGCAGCCGATGCTGCCGCTGCTCGAAAGCATCGTCCAGTCCGGCAAGCCGCTGCTGATCATCGCCGAAGACGTCGAGGGCGAGGCGCTCGCCACCCTGGTCGTCAACAAGCTGCGTGGCGGCCTCAAGATCGCCGCCGTCAAGGCGCCCGGCTTCGGTGACCGCCGCAAGGCCATGCTGGAAGACATCGCGATCCTCACCGGCGGCCAGGTCATCAGCGAAGATCTCGGCATCAAGCTCGAGACCGTCACGCTGAACATGCTCGGCCGCGCGAAGAAGGTGCTGATCGAGAAGGAAAATACCACGATCGTCGAAGGTGCCGGCAAGAAGTCCGACATCACCGGCCGCTGCAACCAGATCCGCGCGCAGATCGAGGAGACCACCTCGGACTACGACCGTGAGAAGCTGCAGGAGCGTCTGGCGAAGCTGGCCGGCGGCGTTGCCGTCATCCGCGTCGGCGGCGCCTCGGAGACCGAGGTGAAGGAGCGCAAGGACCGTGTGGACGACGCGCTGCACGCGACCCGCGCCGCCGTCGAGGAAGGCATCGTCCCGGGTGGCGGTGTGGCCCTCGCCCGCGCCTCGCTCGCGATCAACAAGCTCAAGGCCGATAACGACGACCAGCGCTTCGGCATCGACATCATCCGCAAGGCGGTGCTCGCGCCGATGCGCCAGATCGCCGAGAACGCCGGTGAAGACGGCGCCGTGATCTCCGGCAAGGTGCTCGACAACGACGACTACAGCTTCGGCTTCGATGCCCAGTCCGGCGAGTTCAAGGACATGGTGAAGGCCGGCATCATCGACCCGACCAAGGTCGTCCGCACCGCGCTGCAGGACGCCGCCTCGGTCGCCGGCCTGCTCATCACGACCGAAGCGATGGTCGCCGAGCGTCCGGAAAAGAAGGCCCCGCCGGTGGCGACGCCGGAATGGGCGGCATGGGCGGCATGGGCGGCATGGATTTCTGATCCACCGCTCCAGGCTCCGGCCCGGAACAAGGAAAGCCGTGGGGGCAACCTCACGGCTTTTCTCTTGCGCGCGGCCAGTCTTCCGGCGCGCTTTTAGAGCACGTTCCGCTCCATCAGGATCGGATGTCGTGCTCTATCTTGTTGATAATTAAAGCATCTTTATCCGATCAGATGATCCCATCCGATCGGATAAAGATGCTCTAACGCTGCGGCGAATCCGCCGCACCAGCACGATCGCCAGCCACGCGACGATCGCCGGCCCGGCCATCGATACCCCCAGAAATCCGAGCGAAACCACGATCCCCGGCAGCAGCCACGCCGCCAGCACCGCGCCCTCGCCCGGCAGAAACCCGTCCCTGATCCCTCGCGCGCCAGCAGCATGGCCGCGATCGCGACTGGAACCATGTCATAATCATAGGCAAACGGCGTCGCGAGCAGCACCAGCGTCAGGCTGAGCGCGAGGCGCAGCGCCGGCGGCGCCGGCCGCGACCACAGCCACCACATCGCCCCGGCGGCCAGCGCCGTTGCCACCCCTTGCAGCCCGGTCGCGAGCGCAACACCCGCCCCACTCACCCGCGCCGCCATGAACATCGTTGGCATCATCAACTGATAGAGCTGACGATGGCCGGACAGCAGCAGCAGATGCGTCATGTAAGGCCGGGTCGCGGCGAAAAATCCGCTCCAGCTTCCCGCGCCCAGCACAAGCGCGCTCAGCCCCGCCAGCGCCGCCGCCGTCACCACCGCCGCGACAACCGCCCGATACTGCCGCGCCGCGAGCAGCGCCACCGGCACCAGCAGCCCGAGCTGCGGCTTGATCGTCAGCACGCCGAACATCACCCCCGCCGCCACCGGCGCGCGGTCCAGCAGCCCGAACCCGCCCGCCAGCAGGCTGGCGGTCAACGCGCCGTTCTGCCCATCGAGCAGCGTCTCCGCCGCCGCCGGGCTCACCAGCACGGCCAGCGCCGGCACCGCGCCGATCCCGAGCCGCCGCAACACGCCGAACAACAGCGCCAGCGTTCCGCCAAGCCACAGTCCGAAAGCCGGCAACAGCCCCAGAAAACCGAGCGGCAGCAGCAGGAGCAGGAAGGATGGCGGATAGCTCCAGGTGTTCACGTCCTGCGCTGGCGCGAACCGCGCCTGAAGCCAGCGGTGGAACGCCGCCGGGTCGAAGGGCAGCGCCGCGTGCCCCTCCCGAACCGCCCGCGCCGCGCCCCAGAAATCGACGAAATCGCGCACCACCACGGCGCCGTTCGGCGCGGTCAGGCTGGCCGGGAAATTCCGCCAGGTCATCGCCCCGTAGCGTGCCGCCGGATACAGGCAAACCGCCATGAAGCCGAGCACGAGCAGCCACCGCCCGGCCCGGCCCGCGGGCATCAGTCGCGTGTCTGCGGGTTGTCGAACCGTGGCGAGCGCATCCGCTGGATCGCCTCGCGCAGCGCGCCCGCCAGATCCCGCCGCGCCGCATCCCCGAGCGCAAGCCCGACGATGTGCCGCGCTTCCCGATTCGCGACCCAGACGAGCGGATTGCTCCCCGGCTGCTCCTCGATCTCGACGCGCAGCCATCCCGGCGCCAGCCGCACCTCGCTCCGCCGGCCGCCCGGCGTGGTTCTGGTGATGGTCAGCGCCTCGTCGGTCAGCACGATCGCCTCCGATGCCTTCGCCGCACGCATGTTCATCGCATAGAGCGTGACCGCCAGCAGCAGATCCGCGCCGTTGAACCCGATCACCATGACCGCCCCCAGCCGCCACATCAGGCTGGTCACCAGCAACGATCCGGCCGCCATCAACGCGAACACGATGAACATGCCCCGCCGGCTCATGCTCCGGTGCGGCGTCAGCATCGCCTGAAAGATCGGCCGCCCTGGCGTCGCCACGGCCATGCTCGCAATTTCCGACATCACCCTATCTTCGCATCGAATCACGGTTCCGCAAGCGCCGGCGCTTGCCAAAATCCCGCCCGAACCGCACTAATCGCCAATGCCGTCCGAAGCCGCACAGCCGCCGCAGCGCCGCACCACCCGCAGCACCGCGCGCAAAATGAAGACGGCGGATATCCGCCCCTTCCTCAACGCCATCGCCGCCGGCAACCCCGATCCCCGCACCGAACTGCAGTATTCCGACCCCTTCACCCTCCTCGTCGCCGTCGTCCTCTCCGCGCAGACGACCGACGCAGCGGTGAACAAGGCGACCCCCTTCCTGTTCGCCGCCGCCCCCACCCCGGCGGCGATGGCGGCCCTCGGCGCCGAGGGCATCGGCCCGCATATCCGCTCGATCGGCCTCTGGCAGTCCAAGGCGAAGAACGTCGCCGCCCTCGCCCAGCTCCTCGTCGAGCGGCATGGCGGCGCGGTCCCGGCCGAGCGCGAGGCGCTCGAAGCCCTGCCCGGCGTCGGCCGCAAGACCGCGAATGTCGTGCTCAACGAAATCTTCGGCCAGCCCACCATGGCGGTGGACACCCATATCTTCCGCCTCGGCAACCGCACCGGCCTCGCCCCCGGCAAGACCGTGCGCGAAGTCGAGGATGGCCTGGTCAAGCGCATCCCGCCCGACCTGCTGCGCCGCGCCCATCACTGGCTGATCCTGCACGGGCGCTATGTCTGCAAGGCCCGCCAGCCCGAATGCTGGCGCTGCCCCGGCGCGCAATGGTGCGTCTTCACCCCCAAACCAGCAACACCCGCCAGGAGCCGCCGGACATGAGCGCGTCGACCGGCTTCCGCCTCGCCAAAACCCTCGGCCTCGCCGCCGTCGTCGCCTCCGCCGTCACCCAGGAATACGGCGCCGGAATCAACTTCGTGGTCCCCCAGAGCCTCGGCGTCTATCCCGGCATCGGCGCGCTGGTGCCGCTGGCGATGTTCGCGACCGGCCTGGTGATCTTCCTGAAGGTCTTTCTCTACGCCCGGTTCTCCCGCGCCATGCCGCGCGCGGGCTCCTCCTATGTCTGGACGGTGCGCGCCCTCAACCTGCCGCTCGGCTTCATCCTGCATTTCGTCTGGTGGGCCAGCATCACCGCGGCGATGGGCTTCATCGCCTTTGCCTTCGGCAATTTCCTCGGCAACGCGATGGTCAATGCCGGCTTCGCCGCCGGCCACATGCTGCTCTCGAAACCCGGCCATCTCGCCCTCGGCCTTGCCGCGCTCTGGATCATCTACGGCATCCATGTCGCCGGCATCCGCGATTACGGCCGCCTCGTCATCATCCTGCTCGCCCTCGTCGTGGTCACCGCCCTGACCGTCGGCATCATCGGCTTCGCCGCCGACCCCGCCGCCCTGCTGCACACCGCCGCGGCGCGCACCGGCATCGCCTTCACCCGCCCGGCCGCCACCCCACCCTTCGACCCGCACGCCTTCCTCGCCGTCTGCACCCTGTTCATCTTCGCCTATGGCGGGCTGTCCGGCGCGCCCGCCCTGTCGGGCGAGACCGAGCACGCCGAAACCGTGATGCCGCGCGGCATCGTCATCGCCTGGCTCACCTCGGTCGTGCTGTTCTCGCTGGTCGCCGCGGCACTGCTGCACGCCGTGCCCTGGTGGGCGGCGCTGGACCTCATCCGCCACAAGCACGCCTCCCTCGTCACCGCCCCCGGCATCATCGGCCTCGCCGCCCCGCGCCCCCTCGCCGCAGCACTCGACCTCGTGATCGCGCTCATCGTCGGCAAGACGCTGGCGCCGCAGATGGTCGTCACCTCGCGCATGCTCTTCGCCTGGGCCGAGGACGGGCTGATCCCCGCCCGTTTCGCCGAAACCTCGCGCCGCCGCGCGCCGGTCGCCGCCCTCACCCTCACCGTCGTGCTCGCATCGCTCTTCCTCGTGCAAGCGACCTATATCGGCTGGGCCTTCGGCATCGTCGCCCGCTCGGTCACCATCCTGCTGGTCTGGCTCGCCGTCGCCTGCGCCGCGCTCAACCTGCGCTACAACCCCCGCCATGCCAGCCATGGCTGGTCGGAACCCTTCCGCCGCGGCGTCATGGTCGTGCCGGTCGCCCTGCTCTCGATCGTCGTCACCATCGCGCTGATCCGCTCGGTGCTGGTGCTGCCCCACGCGCCCTTCTACGTCCAGCCGCTGTTCCAGGGCGGGGTGATGGCGCTGATCGGCACGGCGCTCTATCTCCGCGCCCGCAGCGTCGCCCCCGGCCTCGCCGCCATCACCGCAACGCTCCCCCTCGAATAGCGCCCCCTTCCGCGCCGCGCCGCAACGCCATATACGAACCGCATGGCAGCGGTCCGACAATTTCTGAAAATGCACGGCGCCGGGAACGATTTCGTCGTTCTCGATGCCCGCGCGCACCCGCTCGACCTCGCTCCCGCCGCCGCCGCCCGCATCGCCGACCGTCACCGCGGCGTCGGCTGCGACCAGATCATCCTGATCGAGCCTGACGACGACGCCGCCGCCTTCATGCGCATCCTCAACGCCGATGGCTCGGAATCCGGCGCCTGCGGCAACGCCACACGCTGCGTCGCCGCCCTGCTCGCCGCCGAAACCGGCGCCCGCCGCCTCGTCATCCGCACCAATGCCGGCCTGCTGCCCGCCGACATCAAGGGCCCCACCCTGGTCGAGGTCGACATGGGCGCGCCGAAACTCGGCTGGGAAGACATCCCCCTGGCAGAGCCGGCGGACACGCTCTCGCTCCGCCTCGCCCTCGGCCCGGTGCAGAACCCCGCCGCCTGCTCGATGGGCAACCCCCACGCCACCTTCTTCGTCGACGACCTGACCCACCTGCCGATCGAGACGATCGGCCCGAAGCTCGAACGCGCCCGCCTCTTCCCCGCGCGCGCCAATATCGGCTTCGCCCGGATCGACGCGCCGGACCGCATCCGCCTGCGCGTCTGGGAACGCGGCGCCGGCCTCACCCTGGCCTGCGGCTCCGGCGCCTGCGCCGCCCTGGTCAACGCCCATCGCCGCGGCCTCGCCGCCCGCCGCGCCGAGATCGAGATGGACGGCGGAACCCTCACCCTCACCTGGCGCGAGGACGGCCACGTCCTGATGGAAGGCCCCGTCGCCCTGGTCTTCGAGGGCGAGCTGGACGCCGGGATGCTCGCGCCATGAGCCTCGACATCCTCACCTTCGGCTGCCGCCTCAACGCCTTCGAGAGCGAGGTGATGCGCAGCCATGCCGAGGCCGCCGGGCTCGGCGACGCCGTCATCGTCAACACCTGCGCCGTCACCGCCGAGGCCGAGCGCCAGGCCCGCCAGGCCATCCGCCGCGCCCACCGCGCCGCGCCCAGCGCGAAAATCATCGTCACCGGCTGCGCCGCGCAGATCGACCCCGCCTCGTGGTCGAGCATCGAGGGTGTCGCCCGCGTCCTCGGCAACGCCGAGAAGCTCACGCCCGAGGCCTGGCGGTCCGAAGCGCCGGTCCTCGTCGCAGACATCATGCAGCTCCGCCAGACCGCCGCCCACCTGATCGAGGGCTTCGGCACCCGCGCGCGCGCCTTCATCGAGGTGCAGCAGGGCTGCGATCACCGCTGCACCTTCTGTATCATCCCCTATGGCCGCGGCCCCTCGCGCTCGATCCCGCTCGGCGCCGTGGTCGAACAGGTCCGCACCCTCGTCGCCAACGGCTACAACGAGGTCGTGCTCACCGGCGTCGACCTCACCTCCTACGGCGCCGACCTGCCGGGCGCGCCGAAACTCGGCCAGCTCTGCCGCCGCCTGCTCGCCGCCGTGCCGGACCTGCCGCGCCTGCGCCTCTCCTCGATCGACCCCGCCGAGATCGACGACGATCTCTGGCGCCTGATCGAAACCGAACCCCGGCTGATGCCGCATCTGCACCTCTCGGTGCAGGCCGGATCGGACCTCATCCTCAAGCGCATGAAGCGCCGCCATCTCCGCCACCACGTCATCGAATCCGCCGCCCGCGCCCGCGCGCTCCGCCCCGGCATCGCCCTCGGCGCCGACCTCATCGCCGGTTTCCCCACTGAAACCGAGGCGCATTTCGCCGAAACCCTCGCGCTGGTCGACGATGCCGGGCTCGACTATCTCCACGTCTTCCCCTTCTCCGCCCGCAAGGGCACGCCCGCCGCCCGCATCCCCGCTTTGCCGATGGCCGAGCGCCGCGCCCGCGCCGCCCGTCTGCGCGAGGCCGGCGCCCGGCGCGCCGAGGCCCGCTTCCGCGCCATGACCGGCACCACCGTCACCGCGCTGGCCGAAACCGAAACCACCGGCCACACCGAAACCTTCGCGCCGATCCGCTTTTCGCTCCCCGTCACCCCGGGCGCGCTCGTCACCACAAGGATCACCGGCGCGGATGCCACCGGCGTGACCGCAGGAGCGGAATAATGGCGCTCGGCTTTCTCTCGCGGCTCAAATCCGGCCTGACCCGCAGCACCCAGAAGCTCGCCGCCGGCATCACCGACACCTTCACCAAGCGCAAGCTCGACGACGCGGCGCTCGAAGAACTCGAAGACCTCCTGATCACCGCCGATCTCGGCCCCGCCGTCGCCGCCCGCGTCATCCGCGCCTTCCGCCGCACCCGCTTCGGCCAGGACGTTTCGCCGCCGGAAATCCGCGCGTCGCTGGCCGAGGAGGTTGCGAAAATCCTCGCCCCCGTCGCGCAGCCGCTCGATATCGACCGGCGCAAAAACCCGTTCGTCATCCTGATGGTCGGCGTCAACGGCACCGGCAAGACCACCACGATCGGCAAGCTCGCCCAGTCCTATGCCGAGGCCGGCGCCAAACCCCTGCTCGTCGCCGGCGACACGTTCCGCGCCGCCGCGGTCGAACAGCTCCAGGTCTGGGGCGAGCGCACCGGCGCGCCGGTGATGACCGGCCCCGCCAACGCCGACCCCGCCGGCCTCGCCTTCGACGCGATCGCCCGCGCCCGGCACGACGGGCACGACATCGTGCTGATCGACACCGCCGGCCGCCTGCACAACAAGGCGGCGCTGATGGAGGAGTTGCGCAAGATCATCCGCGTCATCCGCAAGCAGGACGAAACCGCCCCCCACGCCGTGCTGCTGACGCTCGACGCCACCACCGGCCAGAACGCCATCGCCCAGGTCGCCACCTTCAAGCAGATGGTCGATCTCACCGGCCTGATCGTCACCAAGCTCGACGGCTCGGCCCGCGCCGGCGTCGTCGTCGCCCTGGCCGAAACCGCCGCCCTGCCGATCCATGCCGTCGGCGTCGGCGAACAGGCGGCCGATCTCCGCCCCTTCGACGCGACCGACTTCGCCCGCGCCCTCACCGGCGCCGACGCCGACCGCCCCGCCTGAAGCCTTGCGCCGTCAGGGATCATCCCGAAACCCGACGACCCGCGCATTGCTGAATTTCAGCGGCGATTTGCTGACACCAAATGGCGAACTGCCGTAACGTGACGGCTCGCGCCGCTCCGCCTCACCAGTCGCGGCGATGCCAGTGGTGCCAGCGATGCCAGTGGTCATACGGCCGATATCCGCCATCATATCCCGCGCCGCGCCCATGCAACGGCGCATTGTCCGGCCGCGCGCCGATGAAGCGCCGATAGGCGGAAATCCAGTCCCGCGCGATCATCCGCCGCGCCTCGTCCAGCCCCAGCCGGTGCGCGCAGACCAGCCGCGCCAGCCGCGCCTCCAGCCGGTCCTTCGCATAGGAGCCCCACTGCCCCGGCCCGAGATGCGGCTCCGGCCAGAGATTCGCCGGGCTGGTCGGCGAGCCGCCGAGCGCGAGCGGGATCAGGTGATCCTCCTCGTATTTCCAGGGCCGCGAATCCTCATAGCCATAGCGCCGGATCTGCGCCGCCTTCAGCGGCTCGGTATAGGACACCGGCGGCCGCACCGTCCGCGTCCAGCCGCGCCGGCAGATCGTCGCACCGATCGTCGCCCCGCTCACCGCGGGGTTGATCGCCCCCGGCGTCAGCGCCGGATCGGGCAGTGGCGAAGCCGCCCGCGCTGCCGCCATCCCGCCGGCCAGTACCCAGGCTGCCGCGACCAGGCCGATCCATCTCATGTCCAGAACCATAACTCGAACATAACGTGAACTGGTTAATATCAGATCAAAGAAACGAGCCCCGCGCGCAATTTGGCCATCGCCCGCTCCAGCTTTTCCGGGCTCTGCGCAAAGCAGATCCGCAAATGCCCCTCGCCCGCCGCGCCGAACGCGATCCCCGGCGCCACCGCCACCTTGTGCGCGATCGCGAGATGCCGTGCCAGCTCCAGGCTGTCCGCCACCCCCTCGATCCGCGCGAAGGCGTAGAGCCCGGCCGGCGGCGCGCTGTAGCGCACGCGGTTGAGCCCGGCGAGCCCGGCGCCGACGATCGCCCGCCCCTCGGCGCAGAACGCCCGGAACCCGGCGACATAGTCCTCGCACTCCAGCGCCGCGCGCGCCGCCTCCTGCGCGAAGGGCGCCACGCCGGAATGCGTCGCCTCGATCAACTCGCCCACCGCGTCCCGCTCGCCCTCCGGCAGCACCAGCCAGCCGACGCGGAATCCCGTCATCGCCCAGGTCTTCGACACCGAATTGACGACGATCACCCGATCCTGCGGCCCCGCATGGTCCAGCGCCGAGGGCGCCGCCGGCCGGCCGTCGAAACTCAGCCGCGAATACACCTCGTCCGACAGCAGCCACACGCCCCGCCGCCGGCAGATCTCCAGGATCGCAACGATTTCCGCATCGCTCGCCATCCACCCGGTCGGGTTGTTCGGCGAGTTGAGGCAGAACACCCGCGCACCGTCGAGGGCCGCGTCCAGCCGGTCGAGATCGAGGCGGAATCCGCCCGCCCCGTCCTCGTCCAGCTTCAGCCGCACCACCTCGGCCCGCCGCGCCAGCGCCGCGCCAGCGAGGTTCGGCCATTCCGGCTCGTGAATCACCACCTTGTCGCCCTGCCGCAAGATCGCGGTGAACGCGACGCCGATCGCCGCCATGCCCGAGGCCGTCACCGCGATCCGCGTCTCCGCCACCGGCTGCGCGTGCACCCGGCTCAGATAATCCGCCAGCGCGAGGCGGAGCGACAGCCGCCCCCGGCTGTCCACGTAATGCGTGTCCCCGGCCTCGACGGCGCGGATCAGCGCCGCCCGCGCAGCCTCCGGCGGCGTCCGATCAGACTCGCCGAAGGCGAGATTGTCCACATCCGGGTCGGCAAAGGCCAGCCGCCCGATATCGCCGATCTTCGATCGCGGAATCCGAATGATATCCATTGAGCACCCTGAAAGGAGGCGTCAGCCCGCGCGCACCACGCCGCGTTCGGTCGCCACCGCATGAAGGCGCGCATCCTGCGGCCCCACCGGCACCTCGTCCACCTCCTGCGATGCATAGGCGCACCCCAGCCGGAACGCATCGGGCAGGCCGGCCAGGGTCCGGTCGTAATACCCCGCGCCATAGCCGAGCCGGTTGCCCCGCCGGTCGAAGGCCAGCAGCGGCACCAGCACGAAATCGGGCACGATCTCCTCGCCGTCGGGGTGCGAGGTGCCGAACCGCCCCGGCACCAGTGCCGCACCGCGCCGCCAGCGCCGGAACATAAGCGGCAGGCCGCGCTTCGGCGTCACCGGCAGGCCGATCGCGTGCCCCCGCGCCTCCAACGCCGCCAGCAGCGGCCTGATATCGATTTCCGCACCGATCGGCCAGAACCCCGAAACCACCGCGCCGGCAGGCGGCGGGCATTGCTCCAGCACCACGGAAGCGAGACGCGCGCCAAGCGCGGGGTCGAGCCCGTCGCGCCGGTCGAGTGCCGCCTGCCGCGCCGCAGCCTTGCGCGCGATAAGGTCGCTATCCGTCATGCTGTCGGGGAGAGGAGCAAAAGTGCGAAGCCGCCCTGGCCGTTGGCGTTGACATCCTCCCAGAGCCTGCGTGAGCAGGTGGGCGCCGGAAATACCGGAACCACGGTTCCGACAGAGCCAGCTCCCTGGGAGATACTTACTGGCCCCGGGGATGTGCTTGCCTGACGCACCGGGCAGCCTCGCCCCCTCAACTTAGGACTCCGCGAGGTCCGCCGCAATCTCCTCGGCGCGCGCGGCGACGCGCCGCAGCCTTGCGACATGCTCGGGGGACACGCCCGTGGGCTTCGCCGCCTGCATGGCCTCATGCGTCGCCCGCAGGTCGTGCAACTCGTCGGCCAGCAGCAGTGCGGCCAGCACCAGCAGCCGCGCCTCGCCGGTCTGCTCGCCGATCGCCTTGATGCTGCTCACCCGGCGGTCGATCTCGGCGGCCATCGCCTGCAGATGCCGTTCCTGCCCGTCCTCGCAGCTCACCGAATAGGAAAATCCGTTGATCCGGATGTTCACGTTCGCCATATCAACCCTGTTCCACCCGTTCGGCCTCGTCGAGCGCCGCGCGCAGCTGCGCGATCATGCGGTCGAGCGCATCCTTGATGTCGCCGCGCCGATCCGCCTCGGCGGGCCTCGCCACATGGGCGGCAATGCGCGCCAGCGCCACTTCGAGCCTCTCGATCGCCTGAATTTCGGTTTCCTGCTCCACCATGCGATGCTTATCGCGGATTTTGCGTTACAATGAAAGCCGATTAGAGCATCATCCGATCAGATGGAGTCGTCTGATCGGACAAAGATGCTCTAATTATCAATATCATGGAGCGCCACATCCGATCCGGATGGATCGGACAGCGCTCTAACCCGAACCGCCACACAGGCCCGCAGCACCCGATGATCGCCGCCCTCAACCACGCACTGGCCCCCTGGATCGCCGCCTATGGCAGCGTCGCCGTCGCCGCGCTGATCATGCTGGAAAGCCTCGGCCTGCCGCTGCCCGGCGAAACCGCGCTGGTCTCCGCCGCGATCTATGCCGGCACCACCCACCGGATCGACATTTCGGTCCTCATCCTCGCCGCCGCCGCGGGCGCGATCGCCGGTGGCGCCGCCGGCTACTGGATCGGCCGCAACGCCGGCTACCCGATGCTGCTCCGCCATGGCCGCCATATCGGCCTGACCGAGCGCCGCCTGCGCGCCGGCCACTGGCTGTTCGAGAACCACGGCGGCAAGATCGTCGTCTTCGGCCGCTTCTTCGCGGTGATGCGCGCCCTCGCCGCCCTGCTCGCCGGCGTCACGGTCATGGAATGGCGCCGCTTCATCGCCTTCCAGATCCTCGCCTGCCTCGTCTGGGCCAGCGTCTATGGCGGCGTGGCCTATATTTTCGGCAAGCAGATCAACCGCTTCGCCGGCCCGCTCGGCGCCGCCGCGGCGGTCGTCATCGTCGCCATCGGCTTTGCGATGGTCGTCCTCGCCCGCCGCCACGGCGACCGCCTCGAACGCGCCGCCGCCGACCGCGCCTCCCTCCCCGAGCACCTTCCGCACAAGAGATGACCGCCACATTGCTCATCGCCGGACTCGGCTATACCGGCCGCGCCGTCGCCATCGCCGCCCGCGAGGCGGGCTTCGCCGTCATCGCCACCGCCCGCGACCCGGCGGGTAGATCCGCGCCCGAGGGCGTCGCCCTCATCCCCTTCGCCGCCGCCGCCGCCGCCCTGCCGGAAGCGACCCACCTCCTGCTCACCGCCGCCCCCGGCGAGGCCGGCGACCCGCTCCTCGCCCTCTGCGCCGAGGCCATCGCCGCCGCCCCGGCGCTGCGCTGGATCGGCTATTTCTCCACCACCGGCGTCTATGGCGACCGCCAGGGCGGCACCGTCGACGAAGCCACGCCGCCCGCCCCCGGCTCGCCGCGCACGCGCCGCCGCATCGAGGCGGAGCAGAGCTGGGCGGCATTGGCGAACGACCACCGCGCCGTCGACATCATCCGCCTCGCCGGCATCTACGGCCCCGGCCGCTCCGCCTTCGACGACCTGCGCGCCGGCACCGCCCGCCGGATCGACCGGCCGGCGCAGAAATTCAGCCGCATCCATGTGGACGACATCGCCGGCGGCACCCTTGCCGCCATCGCCACCGCCACCGGCGGCGTCCGCATCCTCACTTCGCCGATCACGAACCGGCCCCGAGCGCCGATGTCATCGCCCATGCCGCGTCCCTGCTCGGCATCGCCCCGCCGCCGCCGATCCCCTTCGACGAGGCGCGGCGGGAGATGTCGCCGATGGCGCTGTCCTTCTGGTCGGAAAACCGCATCGTGCGGAGCGAGGGCACCAGGGCGGCGCTGCGCCGCCCCTGGCGTTTTCCCTCCTACCGCGAGGGCCTCGAAGCCATCCTCGCGGCGGAAACCGGGGCCTGACGGCCTCAAAGGCCGCTCCGCCCTCACCTGGGCAGGAAAGCCTCCCGTCCCTCACCAGGACGGGAGGAGCAGAATCACTTCGCGGCGCGGGCGAGGCTCTGGCTGATCGCCGCCTCGGCGGATTCGCGGCCTTCCCAGCCGGTCACCTTCACCCACTTGCCCTTCTCCAGGTCCTTGTAATGGGTGAAGAAATGCTCGATCGCGTCGCGCGTGATCGCCGGCAGCTGGTCCACCTCGGTCACGCCCGAGAATTGCGGGTGGATCTTGTCATGCGGCACGCAGACGATCTTCTCGTCCTGCCCCGCCTCGTCCTCCATCCGCAGCACCCCGATCGGCCGCGCCCGGATCACCGCACCCGGCACCACCGCCGCCGGCACCAGCACCAGCGCGTCCGCCGGGTCGCCGTCGTCGGCGAGCGTGTTCGGAATGAACCCATAGGCCGCCGGGTAGGCCATCGGGGTGAACAGGAAACGGTCCACCATCACCGCCCCGCTCTCCTTGTCGACCTCGTATTTCACCGCCGAGCCCTGCGGAATCTCGATCACCACATGAATGTCGGACGGCGGCGCCTTGCCGGCCGGGATCTTGGAAACGTCCATGGCGGAACCTCCTGAATAATGTCGCGCGCGTTCTAGCCGTCCGGAGGGATATTGCCAATTGCCCCGCCCCGACGCCATACAGGCGCTGGGCGCCGGTAGCTCAATGGTTAGAGCGGACCGCTCATAACGGTTTGGTTGCGGGTTCAAGTCCTGCCCGGCGCACCATGCTGCCCATCCGCCGCGCTGGCCCCCCGCGCAATCGAAACCCGGGCCAAAGAAAAAGGCGTGGGCCTTTCGACCCACGCCGAGTGTCGGGCGAACGCCGGGGAGCCGCGGCGTTATTGGCCCGGTGCACCCGCCCCGGTCGGGGCGGGGGACGCTGTGGGTTTGGCGCCGCCCGCAGCCGGGGCGGACGCCATGGTGATCATCGCGGGGTTGTCCTCGCCATGCGCCGCCGCTGCCTTCGGATCGGGCTGGGCGAGCGCGGCGGGGCCGCGCAGATAAGGAAACTGGCCCGCCATCGGCGCGCCATAGAGCGGCTTGAACACACCCTGGTGGCAGGTCGCGCAGTCCACCTTCGCCACATCGCCGGCCGGGCCGAGCATGGCCCTTGGGAAGGTGCCGGTCAGCGGCAGCAGGTAGTCGTTGTTCAGCGCGCGGACCATGTGCAGGCCGTAATAGGCGGTCACCCGCTGCGGTGTGCTTTCCGACCAGTCGGCGAAGGCGCGGGTCTGGTGGCAGAAATCGCAATTCACCCCCAACGCCGTCGCGTAGTGCATCATCAGCGCATAGGTCCACTGGGTCTGCTGGATCGAGTGGCGGTTGCCGGCGGGCAGCGCGGTCGTCCCGGTCACGCGGATCGGCTCATGCCCGAGCAGGAAGGGCGTGAGCGGGTCGGCCGGCAGCGCCGAGCCATCCGCCACCGCCGAGGGCCGCGCCTCGCCGCTATGCGTCGCCATCAGCCCGCCGGCGTGCGGCGGGGCGACGCCCTCGAACCAGACCCGGCTCGGCACGTTGTTGCCCCGATGGCAGGTATAGCAGGTGACGCCGACCTTCTTCACATGCGTCTGCCAGTCGGCATTGACGAAGATCGTCATCTCCAGCATCCGCCGCGCGACCCGCTTCTGATACTTGGCGTCGGACGCGAAATTGCCGGCGACGTGGCAGTAGCCGCAGCCCTGTTTCGGCGCGACCCACTGCACCATCGAGACCATGATCCGCGCGAAGGCGCCGGCCGGAACGTTCTTGAGCACCTGGACGTTCTTGTAGATCGTGCCGGCCGGCGGCCCGGCATTGTTCTGCGGCAGGGCCGAGGGCGCCTGGTTGGCGGCAAAGGCGGCGGCGATCACCGCGGGGCTGTATTCGAGCTGCTGGCCGGTGCCGCGATAGCCGCGCTGTACCGAGCGCACCGTGGGCGGCTGCAAGGTCAGCACGCCGAGGACCATCGCCGTCATGCCGCCGATCAGGGCGAGCAGGGTGATCGTGACTTTCATGGCAGTGTCCCCTTGCCCGCTGCCGCACCCTGCGCCGGATCGGCGATGTGGCCGTAGATGTGCGGATAGGCCGGCGCGACATGGTGCTTCACCGCCCACAGGAACCAGTTGTCGACGACGGTGCCGGTCAGCAGAATCCCGATCCCGCCGGTCAGCGTGGTCAGCACCGCGAACCACCAGGCCCAGCGATGGATGCTCTCCATCGTCGCATTGAACCCCATGGTCCAGCGCCAGAACAGCGCGGCGCGCTCCGATGCGGTGCCGCGATCGACCGTCTGCTCCACCTCGCGCTCGCCGCCGAACCGGCTGACGGCGAGAATGGTCGCGCCATGCATCGCGAACAGCAGCACCGAACCATAGAGAAACACGATCGAGAGCATATGGAACGGATCGTAATACAGGTTGCCATACCGCAACGAGAACGCGACGGTCCAGTCGAGATGCGGAAAGATGCCGAAGGGCGGCGCCTCGCCCCAGCTGCCCATCAGCAGCGGGCGGATGAAGCCGAGCACGAGGAACAGCCAGATGGCCGAGGCGAAGGCCCAGGCGGTATGGGTGCCGAGGCCGAGCTGCTTCGAGCGCCGGTAGACCCGCAGCCACCAGAGCAGCAGCGAGGTGGTGAGGAAGAATCCGGCCAGCAGCCACCACCCGCCCTGGTCCATCGGCGGCAGCCGCAGCCCGTAGGCCGGCGGCGGCGGTTCGAGCGCGAGCCACGGCAGGTCGCGCACGAAGCGGATCGGGTTCCAGTTCACCGAGGCCATCATGTTCAGCCCGATGATCTCGAAGGCGATCAGGCCGCAGGCGATGGAGGCGACGCCGAGCGAGCCGAGATAGATCGGGCCGACCTGGGCGTTGCCGATCTGGCCGAGCAGGTAGCTGAAGAAAGGCTTGCCCTGCCGGCCCCACACACCCGCCGGCGCCGGAACGCCGTCATGCAGCGGCCCACGGATCTGCACCCGCGTGAAGATGTTCTGATATTCGATCATCCGAGCCCCCGGACTGCTTGAAGGTTATGAACGGTGCGAACTTGCATGGCGCACCTCAATGACCGCCGAACTGCCAGATCGGCAGATGCAGCCACCACCCCCACCACGAGGGCCAGCCCTGGGTCCAGAACGGGCCGGAGAGCAGGATGCAGGTGGCGCTGGCGAACCCCGCCCCGAGGGCAAGGAACAGGCCGAGCCGGTGAATGCCCAGCGTGCCGATCGAGTAGCCGATGAAATCGCGGAAGAACGTGTCCTCGTGCTCGGCGAACTTCACCGTCTCGCCCGCCGGCGGGTTGATCGCGGCCAGAACCAGCGATCCATGCAGCGCGAGGGCGAGCGTCGTCGTGAAGAACAGCGTCACGGCGACCATGTGCATCGGGTTGTATTCGAAATTGAGATAGGCGTATCCGGTGTTCGACACCCAGTCGAGATGGCTCATGATGCCGTAGGGAAAGCCATTGCCCCAGGCGCCCATCAGCAGCGGGCGGATGACCTCGAGCGTGACATACGCGAAAATCGCGACGCTGAACGCCGCCGGCACATGCAGCCCGATCCCGAGCTTGCGGCTGATCTCCACCTCGCGCAGCGCCCATGAGCCGAAGGCGCCAATCGCGCAGACGGTAATGATCTGCCAGAGCCCGCCCTTGGCCAGCGGCGCCAGGCCGAGCCCATAGGAAAGGTCGGGCGGCGCGATGCTGATCTGCCAGATGTTCCAGGTCGGCCCGAGCGCAGCACCCCAGATGATCAGCGCCGTGCCGAGCATGATGAAGAAGGCGGCGGTCACACCGAAGAAGCCGACATAGAACGGCCCGACCCAGAAATCGAACAGGTCCCCGCCGATCAGGGTACCGCCGCGGACGCGGTATTTTCTTTCAAAACTGAGCAGTGCCATCGGGCAGTTCCTCACCATTCGGTTGGGGCCCCTCCCCCGGCGCGGTCGGCACGAGCCGACCGGCGCCGGGATCATCTGAAGGGTTTTGCCGCCCCCGTTACTTGTTTGCCGGCATGGCCGACTGCTGCTGCATCGTCGTCATCGCCGGCGCGCCGCCGAGCCAGTCGAAACGCGGGGTGCTCAGCAGGATGAAGTGAATCAGGATCGCCAGCGCGAACAGGAACACGCCAAGCGCCGTCAGCACCCTGCGCGGATCGAAAAGAAGCCACATGCGCCACATGGTCTGTCCTCCCTTATCCGATATGCGAGGTGAGCATCTTCACCCCGATATGCGCGTTATCCAGGAACCCGGTGACATAGCCGTGCGGACCCGGGATCCACGGGCGCCACTGCCACACCAGGAAGTGGGCAATGATCGCGATGACGGTGAAGCCGATGAAACTGGCGATGAAGATCGAGTGGAACTCCTTCGCCTCCCGTTCGGTCAGGCCGGATAACGACCCTTCCCGATCATGCGTTGTCATGGACATCAGACTGTTATCCTCGTTGTGGCCGGCGCGGTTGCCCGAGCCTGCCAGTTCCGCGCGAACCCCGCGCGGGGGGACGGCCGGCGCCGTGCGGCGGGCGGCCGATGGGGGAGCCTCGCCGCTGGGGCAAGCAGGAGGGGCAGCACCGGGCTCGGCCCAGATGCGGCTCTGTCGGCTGAAGCGATCACGCCGGCACCGTCTCGCGCAGCGCCACGGCGACATGCGCCGCCTCGACGCGCGCGGCACCCGCCTCGCGCGCGCACCGCTCGGCGCGGTCGCGCAGCCGCTTGGCCGCGGAAATCCTGATCAGGAACGGCTCATGGGCAAGATGCCGGTCCAGCGCCGCGGCCGCATCCGGCGCCCAGGCCTCGCCCGCATCGGCGCGCACCGGCGTCGGCTCGATCCGGTCGAGATCGGCGCCGAGCGGCAGAATGTTGAACAGCGCGTCAAACAGCGCGTTGCAATATTCCTGAACGACGTAGGTCGCACCCGCATACCCCATGAACGGCGTGCCGGTCGCGCGGCGGATGATCGCGCCCGGAAACGACGCCGGAATATAGACCGAGCGGCCGCCGCGCTCGGCCGCATACATCCGCTCGTTATACGAGCCGAACAGCACCAGCGGCGGGTTCGCCGCCATCGCCGCGCGCACCGCGTCATTGTCCGGCTTCACCCCGGGGCGGCGGGCGATCGCGAAGCTGCACGCCACACCGAGATCCTCCTCAAGCAGGCGGCGCAGGCCGCGGGCATAGGTCTCGGTCGCGACCACGGCGAACGACGATGTCGCGAAGAAATCCTGAGTCACGCTCCGCCACAGATCCCAGATCGGCTTGATCGTGGTCTCCTTCTCGCGGGCGATGAAGGGTTCGGGGTCCACGCCCGTCAGCTCGCCGAGCGTGCGCAGGAAATTCGTCGTCGCGAAAATCCCCATCGGCGCCATCAGATAGGGCTTGCCCAGCGCCTCGCAGAGCTTGCGGCCGAATTCGCGATAGAGGCAGACATTCACGTCCGCATCGGCGAGTCTCGGCGTGTCCTTCAGATCGGCGCCGAGCGGGAAGGTCAGGTTGACCTCGCAGCCGATCCCCTCGACGAGGCGGCGGATCTCGGCGAGATCGGAGGGCATGTTGAACGTGCCATAGATCGGCCCGATAATGTTGACGCGCGGCTTGCCCTCCTTCCGCTCGGCGCGCTTCGCCTTCGCGTGGCCGAACTCGTTCCACAGCCACACCATCGCCCGGTCGGCGGACTGCCACTGGTCCTCGTCGATCGTGCGCGGCAGGAAGCGCCGCAGGTTCGAGCCCTCTGGCGTCACCCCGCCGCCGATCATCTCGGCGATCGACCCGGTGACGACGACCGCGGGAACCTTCTGGTCGCCGATCCCGGCGGCGCGCTTCATCGGCCCCTCGGTGCCGCTCATCGAGAGCGACTCCTCGTCGAGCCCCGTCACCACGATGGGCAGCTCGTGCGGCGGCAGCGCGTCGGTATAGTGCAGCACCGCCGTCACCGGCAGGTTCTCGCAGCCCACCGGCCCGTCGATGACGACGCGCAACCCCTTGATCGCGGCGAAGGCATACACCGCGCCCCAATACCCGCCCGCCCGGTCATGATCCTGCACCAGCATCAGGAAACCTCCTCCGCCTGCGCCGCATCGCCGGCGAAGAACCCGATCATCCGGCCGAACCGCTCGCGCCCGCGCGTCTGCGCCGCGACGATGGCGGCGAGCGCCGCGGCGCCCGATGCGCCGAAGATCGGCCGCGATGACACGATGTTGGTGAAATAGACCGCCGGCACACCCGCCTCCTTCGCCGCCTGCACCAGCGGCGTGGTGCCGAAGGCGAGATCGGGGCGGATGTCGCGCAGCGCCGCGCAATCCTGTTCGAGCGAGGCGCGGAACTGCACATGCGTGCCCTGCTGGGCGAGCCAGGCGCGGTCCGCCTCGCTCCACGGCGTCGCCGGCAGCGCGGTGCCGACATAGGGGATCTCCGCCCCCGCCTCGATCAGCAGCCGCGCGACCAGCAGCTCCGATCCCTCATAGCCGGAAACCAGCATCCGCGCCGAAACCGGATTGGCGGCGAGGGCGGCGCGCACCGGCGCGATCGCCGCGGCCTTCGCCCGGTCGATCCGCGCCGCCTCGATCCCGGCGCAGCGGCCGACGGCGTCGAGCCAGTCGGCCGTCGCCTCCTCACCCACCGGCGCCGAGCCGATCAGCGAGCGGCCCGCGGCCTCGAATTCCCGCGCGCTGGCGGTGTAGAACGGATGCACCGCGGCCGCCGCCACGCAATCGAGCGCGCCATACAGATCCCGCCACTCCCGCGCCGGCACCGCCGGCCCGACGCCGAGCCCCATCGGCGCCAGCATCGCCGCGACCCCTGGCGGATCGGCGGGAAACAGCTCGCCCAGCAGGGTGATCCGCCGCTCCTCGGCAAGGCCCGCGCGCGGCCGCGCCACCGCGCCGGCCTCGGCCTCCCGCCGCGCATAGCGCAGCATCGCCCCGGCCAGCACGTCCTTCGCCTCGGCATGGGTCGGCACGCCGAAGCCCGGCACGTCGATGCCGATGATACGCACGCCGTCGATCTCCCGCGGCAGCAGGTCGAGCGGCACGCCCGAAGCGGTCGGCACGCACAGATTGATGACGACGACGGCGTCATACCCCTCGGGCTGCGCCGTCCGCCGCACCGCGTCGCGGATATCCTCGAAGAGCTGGCCGGTCACCAGCGTCTCGGAGTCGAACGGCACGTAGCCGACGCTGCGGCGCGCGCCATAGAAATGCGAGGTGAAGGTCAGCCCATAGACGCAGCAGGCCGAGCCGGACAGGATGGTCGCCACCCGCCGCATCCGCAGGCCCACGCGCAGCGCCCCGAAGGCCGGGCACATCGATTGCGGCTGGTCGTGCGGCCCCTGCGGGTAATCGGCGGCGAGCCGCTCCAGCACGGCGGACTTGCCGGCGGCGCGGGCGGCCTCGCGCATCGTCTCCCGCCCGCCATGGCAGCCGGTTTCCTGCGGCCGCGCGATCGTCCCCTCCGGCGGCGACATGATCAGGCCCCCTCGTAGACGACTTCGAGCGACGGCCGGTTCAGCACGTCAGAGCCGCACATGTCCGCGAGGCTGGCGGGGTCCAGTACCACCCCGCGGCCCACCGCGTCGCCCTTGAACAGGCCGAGCAGCGCGTCCTGGCTCAGCGGCGTCGGGCGGATCGGCGGCGCCTCGGCCACCTGCACGCCGAGCGCCTCGAACAGCGGCGACCAGCGCCCGCCGGGCCGCCCGACGATCTCGTAATTCGCCGATTTGCGGCGGATATCCTCATCCGCCGGAATCGCGGCCAGCACCGGAATCCCCGCCGCCTCGGCGAAGGCCTGCGCCTCGCCGGTGCCGTCATCCTTGTTGATCACCAGCCCGGCGACGCCGACATTGCCGCCGAGCCTGCGGAAATAATCCACCGCCGAGCAGACATTGTTGGCGACATAGAGCGATTGCAGGTCGTTCGAGCCGACCACGATCACCTTCTGGCACAGATCGCGGGCGATCGGCAGGCCGAACCCGCCGCAGACCACATCGCCCAGGAAGTCGAGCAGCACGTAATCGAAATCCCACTGGTGAAAGCCCAGCTTGTCGAGCAGCTCGAACCCGTGGATGATCCCGCGCCCGCCGCAGCCGCGCCCCACTTCCGGGCCGCCCAGCTCCATGGCGAACACGCCGTCGCGCTTGAAGCAGACATCGCCGATCTCCACCGCCTCGCCGGCGGCCTTGCGGCGCGCCGAGGTCTCGATGATCGTCGGGCACGACTTGCCGCCGAACAGCAGCGAGGTCGTGTCGCTTTTCGGGTCGCACCCGATCAGCAGAACCCGCTTGCCGAGCTGCGCCATCGAATACGACAGGTTGGCGAGGGTGAAACTCTTGCCGATCCCCCCCTTGCCGTAGATCGCGATGATCTGCGTCTTCTTCGCCGGATTCGCGCTCGCGCCAATCTCGGTATCGGGAGCCGTGCGGCCGGCGCTTGCGTTCATGTCATGTCTCTCCAGTCGATGAGCAGTTTGAGGCAGGAATCGTCGTCGAAGGCGGCGGCATATCCCTCCGCCGCGTCCCCCGCCGGCACCCGGTGCGTCACCAGACCGGACAGGTCGAGCCGCCCCGCCGCGACCAGCGCTGCGACATCGGCGAGGTCCTCCGGCCGCCACTGCGCGGCAACCGAAATCCGCGCCTCGCGCAGGAAGGCCGGGGGAAAGGCGAAGCCGAGCGGCGCGGCGTAGAACCCGGCGAGGGTGATCATCCCCCCCGGCGCGAGATGGCCGATCAGCAGATCGAGAATTGCGGAATCGCCCGAGGCGTCGATGATCGTGCGATAATCCCGTCGCGGATCGTCCGCCGCGGCCCGCACCTCGTAGCCTCGCGCCCCGGCGAACCGCGCTGCCCTGGTTTCCCAGACCACCGGCGCGCCGCCATCGAGCGTCGCGAGGCGGGCGATCAGCCGGCCGAGAACGCCATGCCCGACGATCAGCTCCGGCGCTCCGCCGGCAACCCTGATCGCATGGCGAGCGGTCGCCGCCAGCGCCAGCAGGGTCGCGTCCTCGCCGAGCGCGGCGGGAACCCGGACCGCCCGCTCGGCCGGCACCACCAAATGTCGTGAATCCGCGCCGAACAGCGCGCGCAGTTCGCCAAAGCAGCGCGCCCCCGGCACGAACACCGTCTCGCCCAGCCGCCCGCGCGCCTCGCGCCCCGCCGCGACAATCGTGCCCGTCGCCTCGTAGCCCGGCACCAGCGGATAGCCCATGCCCGGAAAGGGCGGCATCTCGCCGGTGAAAATCAGCTTCTCCGTGCCGGTGCTCACCCCCGACCACGCCACCTCGACCACCACATCCGTGGCCGCTTGCGGATCGAGCCTCACCCGCCGGAGCGACAGGTCGAACGGCCTTTCGATGATGATGGCGAGACTGTCGAGCAAGGCACGTCCCCTCTGGAGTGCCGCGAGCCGTGCGGTCGTATTGTAAATGTCAGCTTACAAGTACAAAATAAAATGTCAATCTAAACTTACAGTCAACGCGTCTTTTGTCGCGCGCGCTCACCCGGCCCGCGCCGCGATCAGCCCGGTCAGCAGCGGCTGCGGCGTGGCGATCTGCCGCGCCCCGGTAAAGCCGGCGCGTTCCGCCATCGCGGCAAGCTCCGCCGCCCGCCGCGCCCGGCCGCGCCCCATCGCCAGCAGATAGAACCCGAAATACGCATCGCCCACCGGCGCCGCCCCCGCCGCGGCGGCCAGCGGCTCGGCGATCAGCAGGGTCGCGCCCGGTTGCAGGCAGGCGCGGACATTGCGCAGGATCGCCGTCGCATCCGCGTCGTCATGATCGTGCAGCACCCTGACGAGGGTGGCGATGTCCGCCCCCTCCGGCAGCCGGTCGGCGCGCATGTCGCCGCCATAGGCGCGGGCCGGGGCGCCGGCCCGCCCGGCCAGCCCCGCGCGGGCGAAGCGGGCCCGCGCCAGCGCCGCCACATCCGGCAGGTCGAACAGCATCAGCTCCAGGTCCGGCGCCCGCGCGGCGACCGCCTCGAGAAACCTTCCATCGCCGCCGCCGACATCGAGAATCCGCCGGTGCCGGCGGAAATTCCAGGCGGCGAGAATCCCCGCGGCGACCATCGGCTGCGAGGCCGCCATCAGCTGCGAATAGGCCGCCGCCCGCGGCGCGTCGCCGCCCTCATACGGCCAGAACCCGGCAAGGGTCGCATCCGTCTCGCCGCGCAGCAGCCCGACCGGATCGGCGAGGTCGCGATAGAGCAGCGCATGATGCCGGACCATCGCCGCGATGCCCGGATTGGCCAGCAGCGCGGCACCCAGCGGCCCGAGCGCCACGCTCGCGCCATCGGTCTCCAGCAGCCGCAGCGCCGCCCCCGCCCGCGCGAGCCGCAGCATCGCCGCGGGCGCGAGGCGGCAGCGCGCGGCCAGCCGGTCGAGCGGCTCCGCCCCCGCCGCCAGCAGCGCGAACAGGTCAAGCTCGACACACGCCGCCAGCGTCTGCGAATAGACGAAGCCGGCGCACAGATCGAACAGCGCCCGCGCCTCCCGCCGCGCCACGAACCGGGTCGGCGGAAAACGCGCCGCAACATCCTGGAAGGTGCCGTTCGCAAGCAGCCGGTTGCGCAGATCCCGCCAGCGCCGCCGCCAGCCCGACACCGGCGGAACACCGGCGCGCACGGCGCTCGCCGTCACCGCGCGCGCCTCAGGCCGCCGCGCGCGCCAGCCCCTTGGGCACCAGCCGCTTCGCCTCCTGCACGATCAGCGCACGCAGCGCCGCCACCCCCGGACAATCGGGGATGGACGCCGCGGCGCGCTCCGCCACCTCGTCCAGCAGATCGAGCGCGCCCTCGATGCCGAAGCGCCGCACGGCACTCGGCCGGTGCAGCGCGTCGTCCCGCCCGACCGGCTTGCCGCACGAAGCCGCATCCCCGGCAGCATCGCAGAGATCGTCGGCGATCTGATAGGCATCGCCCAGATTGTCGCCCAGCGCCCGCCACGGCAGCGGGTCCTCGCCCGCGCTCGCCGCCCCGGCCATCGCCGCCGCCGCGAACAGCGCCGAGGTCTTGGCCCGCTGATAGCGCGCGAGATCCACCTCGTCCTCGCTCTCCCAGGCCTGACCGGCGACGATGCCGCCCGGCATGCCCACCGCCTCGGCGACGATCCCGCTGAGCGCGACAACCGGGCCCGGCTGCACCGCGCAGCCGAGGGCGAGGGTCTGGAACGCCAGCACGATCAGCGCATCGCCCGCGAGCACCGCGATCGGCGCGCCGAACGCGGCATGCACCGAGGGGCGGCCGCGCCGCGTCGCCGCATCGTCGAAACAGGGCAGGTCGTCATGCACGAGCGAGGCGCAATGCAGGAATTCCAGCGCCGCCCCCGCCGCCACCGCCGCGTCGAACCGGTCGGCCCCGCAGGCGGAGGCCACCGCGAGGCACAGCCGCGGCCGCACCCGCGCGCCGCGCGGAAACACCGCGTGCCGCATCGCCGCCGCCAGCTTCGGCGGTCCGCCGCCGGTTTCGGCCCGCAGCATGGCCGTGGTGAGGGTGGATTCGATGAGCGACATGGCATCCATGACGGACCTCCGATGGTTAAGCCGTGTGTCACTTTTTATTGTCGCTTTTAACTGTGCGATCTGGTTGACACTCCGTCAAGTATTTTCGGATACTCGGCCGCTATCGGAGGACCCCGCGATACCCGCACGAGACCCATCGACCGTCCTGATCATCGGCGCCGGCATGGGCGGCCTCGCCGCTTCCATCCGCCTCGCCGCCGCCGGCCGGCGCGTCACCGTGTTCGACCGCGCGGCAGCACCCGGCGGCAAGCTGCGCGCCGTCACCGTCGCCGGCCGCGCGATCGATGCGGGGCCAACCGTGGTCACGATGCGCCACGTGTTCGACGACCTGCTGCGCGCCGCCGGCACCAGCCTCGCGGCCGAGCTTCGCCTCGCCCCGCTCGATGTCATCGCCCGGCATCACTGGCAGGACGGCACCCGGCTCGACCTGCGGCAAACCCCGGCCGCGAGCGAGGCCGCCATCCTCGCCGCCTTCGGCCCGCGCGCCGCCCGCGAATTCGCCGCCTTCTGCCGCCGCAGCGGCGCGCTCTACGATGCGCTCGACGCCGCCTTCATGCGCAACCCGTCTCCCGGTCTCCTCGCCCTCGGCCGGCGCACCGGCCTCGCCGGCCTGCTGGCCCTCGGCCGCGCCTCGCCCTTCGCCAGCCTGTGGTCGGTCCTCGGCAGCCGCTTCACCGATCCCAGGCTGCGCCAGCTCTTCGCCCGCTACGCGACCTATTCCGGCGCCTCGCCCTTCGCCGCGCCGGCGACGCTGATGCTCATCGCCCACGCGGAACAGCGCGGCGTGTGGACGATCGAGGGCGGCATGACGATGCTGGCCGCCGCGCTGATGCGCGCCGCCAGCCGCCACGGCGCGCGCTTCCGCCTCGGCGCGCCTGTGGCCGAGGTGCTGACCGATGGCGGCCGCGTCAGCGGCGTCCGCCTCGCGGATGGCTCGGAGGTCGCCGGCCGCACGGTCATCGCCGCCGGCGAGATCGGCGCGATCGGCGCCGGCGGCCTCGGCGCCGCCGCCCGCGCCGCCCTCGGCCGCGCCGCCGCCGCCCCGCGCTCGCTCTCGGCGGTGACCTGGCAGGTCGTCGCCCATGCGCGCGGCTTCCCGCTCAGCCACCACAACGTGTTCTTCAGCCGCGACTACCCCGCCGAGTTCGCCGCCCTCGCCGCCGGCGCCCTGCCGCCGGACCCGACCATCTATGTCTGCGCCCAGGACCGTGGCGGGCAGGCGCCCGGCGAGCGGCCCCGCGGCGCCGGCGCGGAACGGCTGCTGGTGCTGGTCAACGCCCCGCCGCTCGGCGACAATGCCATGCCGGACGATGCCGCGACCGCCGCCTGCTGGGCCCGTGTGCGCGCCCGCCTCGCCGCCGCCGGCCTCACGCTCGACATCGTGGGCAGTGCCGTCACCGGCCCGCCCGGCTTCGAACGGCTGTTCCCCGGCGCCGGCGGCGCGCTCTATGGCCGCGATCTCGCCAGCTGGCGCGATCCCTTCGCCCGCCCGCGGGCGCGCACCGCGCTGCCGGGGCTCTACCTCGCCGGCGGCTCGGCGCATCCCGGCCCGGGCCTGCCGATGGCCGCCCTCTCCGGCAGTTTCGCCGCCGCCGCCATCCTGGCGGACGCGGAATGATCCGCTTCGACCGCCCGGTCCCGCGCGGCGGCTATGCCTGGTGGTATGTCGACGCGCTGAGCGACGACGGGCGCCACGCCCTCACCCTGATCGCCTTCATCGGCTCGGTGTTCTCACCCTATTACGCCGCCGCCCGCCGCCTCGCCCCCGACGGCGCGGCACCGGAGGATTTCGTTGCCATCAACCTCGCCCTCTACGGCCCGCGGGCCAACCGCTGGACCATGACCGAGCGCCGCCGCCACAGCCTGCGGGCCGAGGCCGCCAGCCTCGTCATCGGCCCGAGCCGGCTCACCTTCGATGCCGGCGGGCTTGCGGCCGAGATCGCGGAATGGTCGAACCCCCTGCCGCGCCGGGTGCGCGGCACGCTCCGCCTCACCCCCCACGCGCTGGAGAGCGCCCTCTACACGCTCGATGCGGCGGGACGGCACCGTTGGCAGCCGCTCGCGCCCTGCGCGCGCATCCGTGTCGCCTTCACCGAGCCCGACCTCGCCTGGGAAGGCAACGCCTATCTCGACCGCAACGAGGGCGACGAGCCGATCGCCCGCGCCTTCCGGCGCTGGCACTGGTCGCGCGCGGCAACCCGGCAGGGCGCGGCCATCCTCTACCACGCGGAGCGGCGCGACGGCGGGCAGACCTCGCTCGCCCTCGCCTTCGCCGCCGCCGGCGGTGCCACCGCCTTCACGCCCCCGCCCATCGCCGCCCTGCCGGCGACGCGCTGGCGCCTCGCGCGCGAAACCCGCAGCGATGGCGCCGCCACCCTGATCGGCAACCTCGAAGACACGCCCTTCTACGCCCGCGCCCGCATCGCCGCCTCGCTCGGCGGCGAACAAGTCGAGGCCGTGCACGAGACGCTGGATTGCGACCGTCTGGTCCACCCCGCCGTGCAGTTCATGCTGCCCTTCCGCATGCCGCGCCGGTTCATCTGAGATTGAGGCAGCCGATCCGAAAGGATCAGATGATGCTCTAGGACCCGTCGCGCTCGCGGTCCCGCCGCAGGCTCCGCCGCACCGACACGAGCGACCAGATGGCCGCCGCCAGCACCAGCGCGTCGATGCCCGAAAACTCCAGAAAGGTCGCGTAATGCCCGGCCCAGGCCGCCATCACGCCGGCTCCGCCGCACCGCAGACGAGCGGGAGGCGCGCCCCGGCCGCCCTCATCCGCGCCGTGCGTTCCTCGCGTTCCAGCCGGTCGATGAGCAGGATCACCCGCGCCGCCGCCCCCACCGCCTCGCCGCCCGACGCCGCCGCATCGATCAGGAAGCGCACTTCCGGACAAGGGGAAGATGGCCCGGCAAGCGGCGCCCACAGCCCCGCGGTCGCGGCATCGGCCAGCGAGAGCGCGGCCAGCCCGAGCTTCCGCCGGCCGGAAACGCGGGTGCGCGTGGTGACCGAGTCGAGCCCGTTCGCCGCCAGGCGCCGGCCGATCTCGCGATAGATCCGCCGCGCCGCCGCAATGCCGGGCCGGCAGGCCAGCGGCAGCGCGGCGATGCCGCTTCCCGCGGCCGCATAGCGCCGCTCGGCCTCGTCGAGCAGGCGGCCGATCACCCGCGCCAGCGCCGGGCTGAATTCCGGGCGGGCGAGGAACCGCTCGGGCTCCAGCCCGGCCTCGTCCAGCCAGTCCAGCGGCAGATAGAGCCGGCGCTCCGCCGCATCCTCGCCCACGTCGCGGGCGATGTTGGTCAGCTGCATCCCAAGGCCGAGATCGCAGGCAGCAGCGAGGCTCGCCTCGTCCCGCACGCCCATCAGCATCGCCATCATCACCCCGACCGACCCCGCCACCCGCGCCGCATAGGCGCGCAACTCCGCGAGCGTCGCATAACGCCGCCCCGCCGCGTCCCAGGCCAGAGCCTCGATCAGCGCCTCCGGCAGCGCCCGCGGAATCCCGTGCGCCGCCATGGTCGCGGCAAAGGCACGATCGACCGGATCATCGAGCCGCGCGCCGCGGCAGATCGCCTCCAGCCGCGCCGATATCGCCGCAACCCCCGCCGCCTTGTCGGCGGCAAGGTCCACCGCGTCGTCGGCCTCGCGGCAGAAGGCGTAGAGCGCGGTCGCCGCGGCGCGCGCCGCCGCCGGCAGCAGCAGCGAGGCGGCATGAAAGCTGACCGAGCCGCGCCGCAATTGCGCGGCGCAGGCGGCGATGTCGGGATCAGACGAACGTATCGGCATCGGGAACCACCGTATCGAGAACCCGCGCGGTCGAGAGCACGCCCGGCACCCCGGCGCCGGGATGGGTGCCCGCGCCCACCAGGAACAGGTTGCGCACATCCTCGCTCGCATTGTGCGGGCGGAACCAGGCGCTCTGGGTCAGCACCGGCTCCATCCCGAAGCCGGCGCCCCAGGTCGAATCGTAGCGGGTCGCGAAATCCCGCGGCGTCATCACCCGCGAGGTGACGATGTGCCCGCCAAGCCCCGGCATCACCGTCTCCGCCAGCCGCCGCTCGACACGCTGGCGGAACGCCTCGGCCTCGCGCTCCCAGTCCTGGCCGCCGCCCAGATGCGGCACCGGCGCGAGCGCGTAGAAGGCGTCGCATCCTTCGGGCGCCAGCGCCGGATCGGTCGCCGTCGGGCGATGCAGATAGAGGCTCATGTCCGGCGCCAGGCGCTTCTTCTCGAAAATGTCGTCGAGCAGCCCGCGATAGCGCGGCCCCATCACGATCGTATGGTGCGGCACCTCGCCGAACTGCCGGTCGGTGCCGAAATACCAGACGAACAACCCCATCGAGTAGCGCGCCGCGGCGAGCTTGCGGTCGGTCCAGCGCCGCCGCGCCACCCCGCGCAGCAGATGGCCATAGGTAAACCCGGTGCAGGCGTCGGAGACCACGATATCCGCCGCGATCCGGCTGCCATCCGCGAGTTCGACGCCGCACGCCGCCCCCTCGCGCACGAGAATGCGGTCCACAGGCGTGTTGCAGCGGATGTGATTGCCTTGCCGCCCGATCAGCCGCGCCAGCCCGGCGACGATCGCCCCGGTCCCGCCCATCGCGAAATGCACGCCGTGCCGGCGCTCCAGATGCAGGATCAGCGCGTAGATGGCGCTGACCCGGAACGGATTGCCGCCGACCAGCAGCGGATGGAAGCTCAGCGCCGCGCGCACCCGCGGGTCGCGCACATGCCGCGCCACCAGCCCATGAACGCTGCGATGGCCGGACAGCCGCACGAGGTCGGGCAGGATGCGCGCCATGTCGGTCCAGTGGCCGAACGGGACGTGGCCGAGCCGCTCGAACCCGATCCGGTAGATCTCCTCGGTCATCGCGATGAAGCGCTCGTAGCCGGCCACATCCCCCGGGGCGAGCCGGCCGATCTCGGCGCACATCGCATCATGATGGCCGGAGCAATCGACATGCGAGCCGTCATCGAAGCGGATGCGATAGAACGGGTCGATCGGCCGCAGATCGACATCGTCGGCCATCCGCCCGCCGGCCAGCGCCCAGAGTTCCTCCAGCAGGAAAGGCGCGGTGATGATGGTCGGGCCGGCATCGAACACGAACCCGTCCTGCCGGAACACCGAGGCCCGGCCGCCGGGCTGCTCGCAGCGTTCCAGCACGGTGACGCGCCAGCCCCGCGCGCCGAGCCGGATCGCGGCGGCCAGCCCGCCGAACCCCGCCCCGATCACCACCGCATGCGGCCGCCTCGACATCGCCTCCGCTCCCACGTCCTGACGGGCGATCACGTTCATGCCGCCAGCACCCCGATCTCGCGCGCGAAACCGGCGATCTCGCCGGCCACGCGCTCGGGCGCCTCCTCATGCGCGAGATGGCCGAGACGCGGCAGCTCGATCACCCTCGCCCCGGCCACACGCCGCGCGATCTCGCGCGCGTCGGCCGGCGGGATCGAGCGGTCCGCCGTCCCCACGATCAGCAGCAAGCTGGGTGCGAGACGCGGCAGCGCCGCGGCCAGCGGTGCGAGGTCCCAGTTCGCCATCATCATCAATGCCGCCCCCGCATGGCCGCTGCGCCGCGCCAGCCGTGCATAGAATTCCGCCCCCGCCGCATCGATGCGCGATCCGGTGCCGCGCAGCAGCCGCGCCACCACCGCCTTGTCCGCCGCGTGCCAGGCGAACACGCGCGGCACCAGCGGGTTGAGCGCGAACAGCCGCGCCAGCGGCGAGAATACCTGCCCGGCAACGCCCTTCAGCGGCAGCAGCGCGCCGTTGAGGCTGACCAGGCCCGCCGGCGCGATCCGCCCCTGCAGGCACATCTCGGCCAGAATCGCCGCCCCCGCCGAATGCCCGGCCACCAGCGCCGGCCGCGCCCCGAGCGCATCGAGCAGGCCCGCGATCGCGCCGGCCATGCCGGGCAGCGACATGCGCGGCCAGAACGGCGCCGCGGTGAAACCGTGGCCCGGCAGATCCGGCGCGACGATCGTGAAATCCCGCGCCAGCAGCGGCGCCAGCCCGCGCCAGGAATGGGTCGCCGCCCCGGTGCCGTGCAGCAGCAGCAGAACCGGCCCCGCCCCCATCACCTGAACATGGAAACGCAACCCGCCGGCGGTCACGAAGCGGCTCGCCGCGCGGTTCGGCCAGTCCCGCCATCGGTCTCCCAGTCGGGCGCCTCGGCCTCGAACACCCGGTCCCACAGCGCGAGCGCGGCGCTCATGCGGCCTGCTCCGCGCGGATCGCCCGGCTCAGCGCGCGCGCATCGGCAAAGGGCAGCGGCAGGTAGCGCGCCCGCATCGCGCCGGCGAGTTCGGCGGCGAACGCGTTCGGCCGCGGCGCGGTGTCGATCAGCAGGGCGGGAATTCCATCCGCGGCGCAGGCGGACGCCGCCGCCCGCGCATCCGCCGCCGCCGCCGCGCGGCCCGGCTGGCGGTCGCGGCCGATATTCGCCCCGCCATCGGTCAGCAGCACCAGCAGCGGCCGGTTGCCCCGCCGCCGCGCGCCGAGAGCGATGTCGCGCGCGGCGTCGATCCCGCTGGCCAGCGGCGTCGCCCCGCCGCCCGGCAGCGCGGCAAGGCTCCGCCGCGCGCGCGCCAGCGCCGCGGTGGGCGGCAGCAGCAGCTCCGCGCCACGGTTGCGGAATGCCAGCAGCGCCACCTGGTCGCGCCGCACATAGCAATCGGCCAGCAGCAGTTGCACCGCGCCCTTCGCTTCCGCCAGCCGGTTCAGCGCCGACGAGCCGGAGGCGTCGACCGCGAAAATCGCCACCGAGCGGACCGGCGCCTGATGCCGGCGAACCCGGAAATCCCCCCCCAGCACGATCACCCGCCCCGGATGATCCGGCCGCTCGCGCCGGCGCAGCGCCTGCATCGGGGCGGCGGCCCGCAGCGTCTCGACGAGGGCGAGGCCATGCTCCCGCCCCGGCCGGCCGGGCCGCGCGCCGAGCGGCCTTCCATGCGCCGCCGTCGCGGCGGCAGGGGCGGCGGCGCGCCCGCCCGCTTGACCGCGGCGGCCCTGGCCGAGCAGCAGCGCGGCCAGGAGTTCGGGCGGCAGGGCGCTGCGGGCGGCGTCGAGAACCCGGTCCGCCGCCTGCTCGCCCGGCGTCTCCGGCGCCGCCGAATCCATCTCCTCGTCGCGGCCTTCCGGCGGCGGCGGCTCGGGCGGCGCGTCCTCTTCGGCCGCCGCCGGCAGGCGGGTGGCCCGATGGGCGAGCACGAGCTGCGCCGCCAGCATCGCATCCTCCTCGCCGGCGCTGCGGCGGCCGGCCAGCGCCGCGGCGGCCCGCGCCGCCCGCATGGCGAGGATCACCGGCCGCAGCGAAAAGATGCCGAGTTGCGCCGCCACATGGCAGAGCGCCTCGGCCACGCCATCGCCCATCCGCATCCGCGCCAGCCGCCGCCGCGCCGCGCCAAGCCCGCGCGATCGCGCCCGCGGCGCCGCGAGGTCGGCGGCATCGAGCGCGAAGGCCATCCGGTCGGCCAGCGCGGGGGCCAGCCGTTCCTCCGGCCCGATCCCCTCATCGAGGGCGATGGCGCCGAACCGCCCCTCCTGCGCCAGCGCCAGCCGCGCGCACAGGGCGCGGTCGAGCCGCTCGGCCATCGGCAGCACCAGCACGCCGCCCGCCGCCTCCGCCAGCAGCCCGGCCGCCATCACCCTGCGCCCGGCGGCGAGGCTCGCCGCGAGGTCGATCCCGCCCAGCAAGCGTCCGTCGTCGATCCCGGCGGGAACCCGCCGCATCGCCGCCCCCGCCGGCAGCAAAGCGCGGACATGCTCGACAAACCCGTCCCGCGCCGGGCCGAACGGCGCGCGGACCCAGATGCCCCCCAGCCCCGCCGGATCAAGACTGAACAGGGCCGCGACCACCGCCGCGCTGCGCGCCGGGCGCGGCGGCGGCATCGGGCTCATGCGGCGAACACCTCGTCCAGCGCGCGATCCACCCGCGCGCCGGCCATCGATTCATCGAGCGGATCGCGCCGCAGCCGGTGGCGCAGCGCCGCGGGGGCCACCGCCCGCAGATGCGCCGGCGTCACCGCGACCGCGCCCTTCAGCGCCGCCTTCGCCCGTGCCGCGCGCAGCAGCGTCAGCTCGCCGCGCAGCCCGTCGGTGCCGAGCGCCACGCACAGCCGGGCGGCGAGCGCCAGCACCTCGTCGGCGACCGCGACCATTGGCAGCAGCCGCCGCGCCGCGACGATCGCCTCGCGCAGCCCGGCCTCCGCCGCCGCGAAGCGCCGCGCGAAGCCGGCCGGGTCCTGCTCGAACGCGTCCCGCCGCCGCACCACCTCGATCCGCTCGTCGATATCCGTCGGCGTCCGGACCTCGACGCACAGGCCGAACCGGTCGAGCAGCTGCGGCCGCAGCTCGCCCTCCTCGGGGTTGCCGCTGCCGATCAGCACAAAGCGCGCCGGATGGCGCAGGCTCAGCCCCTCGCGCTCCACCACGTTCTCGCCCGAGGCCGCGACATCGAGCAGCAGATCCACCAGATGATCCTCCAGCAGATTGATCTCGTCGATATAGAGAAACCCCCGGTTGGCGCGGGCCAGCAGCCCCGGCTCGAACGCCTTCACGCCATCGGCCAGCGCCCGCTCGATGTCCAGCGCACCGACCACCCTGTCCTCGGTGGCGCCGAGCGGCAGATCCACCACCGGCACCCGCACCCGCTCGCGCGGCAACCGCCCGCCGACGCGCAGCACCCGGCACTCCGGGCAGAGCCGCCGCCGATCCGCCGGATCGCAGCGATAGCGGCAGCCCGCCACCGCACTCACCGCCGGCAGCAACGCCGCCAGCGCCCGCACCGCGGTCGACTTGCCGGTGCCCCGATCGCCCAGCGCCAGCACCCCGCCCAGCGCCGGCTCGATCGCCGCGATCAGCAGCGCCTCCTTCATCTCGTCCTGGCCGACGATCGCGCTGAACGGATACGGCCCCATGTCAGCGCGCCCCCAGAGCGGCGCCGAACGGGCGGTTCAGCCGCACGATCGTCAGGTTCAGCACGCCGGCGAAACCCACCCACAACAGATAGGGCAGCAGCAACAGGCTCGCCCCCGCGGCATAAGGCTGCATCGCCAGCATGATCGCCGCGATCGAGGCGAACAGCGCCACCAGCTCGGCCAGCGCCCAGTCCGGCCGCTTCAGCGTGAAGAACAGCACGCTCCACAGGATGTTCAGCACCGCGTTGAGCCCGAACAGCACCACGAGCCGCCCGGCCGCGCCGGGTGCGGGCGCGCTTTCCCAGCCGATCACGCCGGCGGCGGCGGCGAGCGCGAAAATCAGCGTCCAGACCGGGCCGAACAGCCATTCCGGCGGCTGCCAGGACGGCTTGCGGAGCTGGCGGTACCACGCGCCCAGCCGCGTCGCGAGCCCGCCGGCCAGCGCCGTCGCCGCCGCCGCGCCCGCCGCGACCAGCACCGGCTCCCAGCCGCCCCCGAGCGCGCTCATGCCCGCGCCAGCCCGGTCAGATGCGCGATGTTCTTCGCGAAGATACGCAGATGCGCCGCCGGCTTCGCCCGCACCAGCGCCTTTTCCATATAGGCCTGCCAGGTGATCGACTGCACGTCGGCGTCGCCGCAGATGGCGACGAACCGCTCCCGCCGCCGGTCGCTGGCATACCAGAAATCCTGCATCATCCCGAGCACGGCGAACACCATGCCGTGCGCCGCCATGAACCGCCGCCGCGCCTCGCGCAGCGCCCGCGCATCGCCGCTGGCGCAAAAGGCGTCGGACGCCTCGCCGGCGAGCTGCCCGCCGAGCATCGCGTAATAGATCCCCTCGCCCGAGGCCGGCGCCACCACCCCGGCGGCATCGCCCGCCAGCAGCACGTTCACCCCGTCATCCCAGCGCGCCAGCGGCTTCAGCGGCAGCGGCGCGCCCTCGGCGCGGATCGTCTCCGCCTGCCCGAGCCCGGCCTCGTCGCGCAGCGCCGCCACCGCGCCGCGCAGCGAAAACCCCTTCACCGCGCTGCCGGTGCCGATGCTCGCGGTCTCGCCATGCGGGAAAATCCAGGCGTAGAAATCGGGCGAAACCCGCGCATCGTAATAGATGTCGCACCTTTTGCCGTCCCAGCCCGCGGCCGCCGCCTCACCCGCCGCCGGCGCGCGGATCACCTCGTGATAGGCGAACACCCGCCGCGCCGCGCGCGCCGCCGGCACCATCTGCCGCGCCACCGCCGAGGCCGCGCCATCGGCGCCGATCACCGCCCGCGCCGCCACCGTGTGCCGCATTTCGCCGGCGCGGTAATGCACCAGCGTCCGCCCGTCCGCCGCGCGCTCGATGCGCTCGTGCCGCCCGGTCCGCCGCACCGCGCCGGCCCGCGCCGCCCGCGCGCGCAGGAACTCGTCGAACACGTCGCGGTCCACCATGCCGACGAACCCGTCCCCGGCAATCGGCATCGACACCTGCCGCCCGCGCGGCGAAACGATGCGCGCCCCCCGCGCGCGGGCCACCAGCAGATGATCGGGGATGTCGAACTCATGGATGAGCCGCGGCGGCACCGCGCCGCCGCAGGGCTTGATCCGCCCCGCGCGGTCGAGCAGCAGCACCGCGCGGCCGGCCCGCGCCAGCGTGGCGGCGGCCGTCGCCCCGGCCGGTCCGCCGCCGATCACCGCCACGTCGTATTCCTCTATCGCGGCCATTTCACGCTCCTCCGCCGGCGAGCGCGAAAGCGCAGACCAGCATGCCAATCACATAAAGCGTCGTCCCGGTCGCGTTGTACCAGGGGGCGCGCTCGCGCGGGCGCTGCAGCAGCCTTCCCATCAGCCCGAGCTGGCACGCCAGCAACAGCCCGACCGCGAACGCCGCGAGCGGGTGATCCCAGGCGATCATCAGCCCGATCACCACGATCTGCGGCAGCGCCATCACCACGCAGGCGAGCCGCGCCGCCGGGCCGACGCCGAGCTGCACCGGCAGCGACCTGATGCCGCTCCGCCGATCCCCCTCGACCGACTTGAAATCGTTCAGCGTCATGATGCCATGCGCGCCGAAACTGTAGAGCAGCGCCAGCCACAGCACCGGGGCGGAGGGCAGCGCGCCGCGCATCACCGCCGCCCCGGTGAACCACGGCACCCCCTCGTAGCAGAGGGCGACGGCGGCATTGCCCCACCAGCCATTGCGCTTCAGCCGCAGCGGCGGCGCGCTGTAGGCCCAGGCCGCGAGCAGGGCGAACACCGCGGCGCCGACGCCCCAGCGCCCGAGCGGGGCCGCCACCGCGAGCGACAGCGCCGTCCAGATCAGCGCGACATAAAGCCCCCAGCGCCCCGGCATCCGCCCCGAGGGGATCGGCCGGTCCGGCTCGTTGATCGCATCGACATGGCGGTCGAACCAGTCATTCACCGCCTGCGAGGTGCCGCAGACCATCGGCCCGGCCAGCACCATGCCGAGCAGAAGCTCCGGCCAGCGCCCGGCCAGCGGCGCGCCGGAGGACACCGCACCGCACACGAACGCCCAGATCGCGGCGAACCACGTGACCGGCTTGAGAAGTTCGAGACAGACCCGCGGCGCGGGCAGGGATGAAGGGGCGACGCGCAGGGGAGCAAGCGTGAGGTTCGGCTCTTTCGCTGACGCCATCGCTCCCCCTTCGGCCTATCCGGGGCTGGCCGGCGCGGCATCCATCATGCCGTAGCGCCGCAGCTTCACGTAAAGGCTCTGTCGCGACAGGCCGAGCATCTCGGCCGCCGAGGCCCGGTTGTCGCCGGTGATGTCGAGCGCCGCCTCGATCGACAGCCGCTCGATCACGTCGGTCGCCTCGCGGACGATGTCCTTGAGCGACACCCGGCCGATCAGCTCGCCGATCTGTTCGAGCGAGCGCGGCACGGCCCGCGTCGCGCTCGGGCGCATCAGCTCCGGCGTCCCCCGCCCGGCGACGTTGCGGATCGCGAAACCATAGCAGGGCTTGCCGCCGCTGGTGACCGACACCGCCGAAATCTCGACTTCGATCTCGGTGCCGAACTCGTCGCGCAAGGTGGTGGGATAGAGCCGCACGGACCCGTTCTGCCGCAGATTGGCGGTCACCACCGGCAGGTCCACGCCCGGCCGGCCGAGCCACTGCTCCAGCGAATGCCCGACGACCTGCTCGGCGGACGCCGCCTGCACCATCTCGGCGAAGGCCGCGTTCGCCGCGATCACCCGCCCGTCATGACCGGCGACGACGAAGCCATCCGGCGCGTTGTCGATCAGTTTCAGCAGATCCGCCCGGCTGTCCGCCAGCACGTCCTGCCGCACGGCGCGCGGCGCCGGCGCCAGGCGGATGAGGAAGTGCAGCCCGCCGCCCTGACGGATCACGAAGGCCGAGAGATGCGCCGGCTCCGCCTGCCCGAGCAGGCGGATCGGCGTGTCGTCGGCGCGGCCGGCCCGGCTCACCCCACCCAGCATCTGGTCGAGCGCCGCCCGGCTGCCCGGCTCCACCAGGTCGGCGACGGGCCGTCCCACCAGCTTGCCCTGCCCGTGAAACATCCGCTGCGCCGCCGGATTGGCCTCGACCACGCGCTGCGTCGCGCCATCGACCACCAGCATCGGCTCGGAGGATTTCTGGAACAGGATGCGATAGCGCGTCTCGACATGGCGCAGCCGCGAATAATCCCGCTCCAGCGATTGCTGCACGTCGATCAGCCGCTGCTGCAACACGGCGATGGTCCTGAGATCGCGCCCGAACGCGACGACGCTGCCCTTCTCGCCGATAGCGAGCGCCGAAAACAGCACCGGAACGTCGCGGCCGTCGCGGCCGGGGCAATTCACGTGCCGGTCCGAGGCGAGCGGCTGCGCGGCCTGGTCATCGCCCGCCGCCCGCAGCATCGCCGCCACCTTGTCACGGCTTTCCACCGTCACGGTGTCCGCCCAGCGCTGCCCGACCCAGTCGGAAATCTCGGCGAACTCGCGCGCGAGTCCGGCGTTCTGCACCGCGATGTCACGGATCACGCCCTTCCGGTCGACGATCAGCGCAATATCCGCCATCGTCGCAATCATCATGCCGACAATGTCCGGACTCATGCCGACGAGCCATTTGCCGGGCGATTTGAAGGCTTTCATCTCGGACCACTCTTTCAGCCGTTTGTATATATATTCGAGACGTCTGAAGTATCCTCCCTGGTGTCAACTTTCAACTACCCTGGTCGTCAATGCGCACTGACATGCGTCTCGTTCAGGGCAAAATTCAGCGCCGCGCCGCCTCGCGGTTGAGCGTCAGCCTTCCGGCCTGGCGCAGCGCGTCCTGCGCGTCGGCGGCCATCGAGTCCGCGCCCACGAACTGGCAGCGTTCCGGATAGTCGAGAAAGGCCTTGCCGCCGACCATCACATGCAGGTCGGGGTTCGGCGCGACGGCGCGCAGCGAGCGGATGATGGCGGGCAGGCCCTTCAGCCAGCGGTCCGTCGTCACCGACAGGCCGATGACGTCGAACCAGTTGCGCCGCGCGATGCCGAGCAGCACCGCGCGGGTGCTGCGCGGCTCGGCACTCACCAGCCAGCCGGCATGGCTGAACACATCCGCCAGCACCGCGATCCCGAATGTGTGCTGCTCGCCCGGCGCCGCCGCGAACAGCGCATGCCCGGCCACCCGCGCGCCTCCGCCCGGCAGGTCCGCCGGCGGCCCGCTCTCGATCAGGATCTGGTTGAGCCGCACCATGCCGAGCGTGACGGCGGCGAAATCGCAGCGGTCCTCCTCCCACAACACGCCGAGCCGGCGCGCCGCAGGGGTCAGCAGGTCGTGCAGGATCATGTCATGATCCGCCCCGCGCGCGGTGAACTGGTCGATCAGCACATGCGCGC
>NZ_CAJQZK010000023.1:0-53159 GCF_907164655.1 Acidocella sp. C78 | reverse complement strand
TACGCGCTCGATCTCGATCCGGTCGAGGCCTAAGGGCCTCGCCCTTTTTTTCCTTGGGCCTAAGGGCCTCGCCCTTTTCTCCTTGGGCCTAAGGGCCTCGCCCTTTTTCTCCTTGGGCCTAAGGGCCTCGCTCTTTTCTCCTTGGGCCTGACCTGCCATCCCTTCGCCCGCGTCCACCCTGAGGCCGGCCCGGCGCCCTTCCCGATCCCGCCGGATCGGATATTGTGCGCGGCCTTCCGATGCCCGGCCCCACCCGACAGGACACGATGATGGACCACGCCAACGCCACCTTCCTCACCGCGGCCGATCTCACCCTCGCCGCCCTCGCCTTCGTCTCGGGCAGCGCGGACATCTTCGCCTTCCTGAAATTCCATGACGTCTTCACCTCGGCGATGACCGGCAATACCGCCCTGCTCGGCCTCGCCCTCGGCCAGGGGCACATCCTCGCCGCCCAGCGCTCGCTCGCCGCCCTGTTCGGCTTCTGCTGCGGCAGCATCGCCGGCACCATCGCCAACGAGGCCGCCGCCCGCCACAACCGCGCCCGCCGCCTCCGCCTGCTGATCGGCGCCGAGGCCACCTGCCTCGCTTTGGTGCTGGTCCTCTGGGCCATCACCCGCCACCCGGTCTATGGCCCGCTGCTCTATGTCATGATCCTCACCGGCGCCTTCGCCATGGCCTGCAAAGCATCGCGGCGCGGGAAATCAACATCCCCGGCATCAACACCGTCGTCGTCACCAACACCCTCACTTTGGTGATGAGCGCGGTCGGCGCCGCGCTGCGCCGCTCGCTGCGGCAGGGCAGGGCGGATGTCTCGCCCTTCACCCCGGTCGTGCTGCGCCAGTCCGGCATGCTCGGCATCTATCTCGGCGGCGCCGCCCTCTCCGGCCTGCTCGCCGAAACCCTGCCCTCCCTCATCGCCATCCCGGCCCTCGCCGCCGTGCTCCTCGCCCTCGTCACCGCCAGAAGCTTCCGCGACAAGCCGCGCCAGAGCATCATCCGATCAGATGGAATCATCTGATCGGATAAAGATGCTCTGTTTCTCAATGTGATGCTCTAGATTTTACCGGTCACTCCCGGATCAGCCTGAAGAAATACGGCTGCTCCATGCCCTTGAAGTCCATCCACCCCATCACCCGGTCGTCGTCGATCCGGGCGAACACGTCGTTGATCGGCTTCGCGTCGTAAAGCATCGCCGCGTGCAGCCGGCCGCGGAACAGAATGCTGCGCAGCCGCGCCCGGTGCCGCCGTGTCGCGAGCAACGGCCCGGCCAGCGGAAACACCGCCCGCAGGATCGCGTCGCGGAACGGCATCGCCGTCGTCGCCCGGATCGCCAGCAGCGCCGGGTTCACGCAATAGAGCCCGCCGCCGAGGCCGCGATGCACCAGCGGATGCACCGCATCCGGCCCGTCGAACTTCTTCCCGTGCCAGCGCGTCGCCTCCAGCATCCCGTCCATCGCGTGCCCGGTGCGTATGCCCTCGCCCGCCAGCGCCCGGTCATCATCTCCGCCGGCGCCGGTTCCAGCCGGTCGAACAGCGCCACCGCCGCCGCCGTGGTCATCTCCGTCGCGTGGCGGCGGTCGCCGCCGCCGCCTCCCTCTCCGTCAGCTGCGTCATCGTCCACCCTCCCTGTGAGCGCCCTCCGATCCATCCGGATCGGACATTGTGCTCCATGATATTGATCGATGGCGCATCTTCACCCGATCAGATGGAGCCATCCGAGCGGATGACGCTCTGAAGCCGCACCGTTGATTGCCGTCACTCTCGCCAGTTTCGAAAGACTTTTCCAGTTATTTGAACGCGACGTTTCGATGACGCCCCTCTCGCCACCCGCCACCCGCCACCCGCCACCCGCCACCGGCGCGAAACGCCTTGCCCACCCCCGGATGTTTGTGGTTCAAACATCACCATGACTGAAAATGACGAAATCGCCCGCCGTCTGGCCCGCATCCTCGCCGGGCTGACCGCGCTTGTCGCCGCAACCGGCCTTGCCGCCGCGCTCGCCGCAGGCAGGGCGTAAGCCGCGCTTGCCGCAGGCTGGGCGTAAGCCGCGCTCGCCGCAGGCTGGGCGTAAGCCGCGCTCGCCGCAGGCAGGGCGTAAGCCGCGCTTGCCGCAGGCTGGGCGTAAGCCGCGCTCGCCGCAGGCTGGGCGTAAGCCGCGCTCGCCGCATACGCGGCGGGACTTCTGTTTGCCGCAGGCGCGGCGGGACGGGACGGTCTGGCCGGGGCGCGGGCGGCGGCGGCGAAGCGGGCGCCGAGGCGGACAGGCGGCGGGCGATGCCGACGAGAAACGGCCCGGCGAGCCCGGCGGCAAGGCCGGTTGCGGCGACAAGCGCGGTCAGCCCGGCGAGGATGCGGGCCAGACGGCGGGCGATTTCGTCATTTTCAGTCATGGTGATGTTTGAACCACAAACATCCGGGGTGGGCAAGGCGTTTCGCGCCGGTGGCGGGTGGCGGGTGGCGGGTGGCGGGTGGCGAGAGGGGCGTCATCGAAACGTCGCGTTCAAATAACTGGAAAAGTCTTTCGAAACTGGCGAGAGTGACGGCAATCAACGGTGCGGCTTCAGAGCGTCATCCGCTCGGATGGCTCCATCTGATCGGGTGAAGATGCGCCATCGATCAATATCATGGAGCACAATGTCCGATCCGGATGGATCGGAGGGCGCTCACAGGGAGGGTGGACGATGACGCAGCTGACGGAGAGGGAGGCGGCGGCGGCGACCGCCGCCACGGCGACGGAGATGACCACGGCGGCGGCGGTGGCGCTGTTCGACCGGCTGGAACCGGCGCCGGCGGAGATGATGACCGGGCGCTGGCGGGGCGAGGGCATACGCACCGGGCACGCGATGGACGGGATGCTGGAGGCGACGCGCTGGCACGGGAAGAAGTTCGACGGGCCGGATGCGGTGCATCCGCTGGTGCATCGCGGCCTCGGCGGCGGGCTCTATTGCGTGAACCCGGCGCTGCTGGCGATCCGGGCGACGACGGCGATGCCGTTCCGCGACGCGATCCTGCGGGCGGTGTTTCCGCTGGCCGGGCCGTTGCTCGCGACACGGCGGCACCGGGCGCGGCTGCGCAGCATTCTGTTCCGCGGCCGGCTGCACGCGGCGATGCTTTACGACGCGAAGCCGATCAACGACGTGTTCGCCCGGATCGACGACGACCGGGTGATGGGGTGGATGGACTTCAAGGGCATGGAGCAGCCGTATTTCTTCAGGCTGATCCGGGAGTGACCGGTAAAATCTAGAGCATCACATTGAGAAACAGAGCATCTTTATCCGATCAGATGATTCCATCTGATCGGATGATGCTCTGGCGCGGCTTGTCGCGGGAAGCTTCTGGCGGTGACGAGGGCGAGGAGCACGGCGGCGAGGGCCGGATGGCGATGAGGGAGGGCAGGGTTTCGGCGAGCAGGCCGGAGAGGGCGGCGCCGCGAGATAGATGCCGAGCATGCCGGACTGGCGCAGCACGACCGGGGTGAAGGGCGAGACATCCGCCCTGCCCTGCCGCAGCGAGCGGCGCAGCGCGGCCGCCGACCGCGGCTCATCACCAAAGTGAGGGTGTTGGTGACGACGACGGTGTTGATGCCGGGGATGTTGATTTCCCGCGCCGCGATGCTTTGCAGGCCCATGGCGAAGGCGCCGGTGAGGATCATGACATAGAGCAGCGGGCCATAGACCGGGTGGCGGGTGATGGCCCAGAGGACCAGCACCAAAGCGAGGCAGGTGGCCTCGGCGCCGATCAGCAGGCGGAGGCGGCGGGCGCGGTTGTGGCGGGCGGCGGCCTCGTTGGCGATGGTGCCGGCGATGCTGCCGCAGCAGAAGCCGAACAGGGGCGGCGAGCGAGCGCTGGGCGGCGAGGATGTGCCCCTGGCCGAGGGCGAGGCCGAGCAGGGCGGTATTGCCGGTCATCGCCGAGGTGAAGACGTCATGGAATTTCAGGAAGGCGAAGATGTCCGCGCTGCCCGAGACGAAGGCGAGGGCGGCGAGGGTGAGATCGGCCGCGGTGAGGAAGGTGGCGTTGGCGTGGTCCATCATCGTGTCCTGTCGGGGTGGGGCCGGGCATCGGAAGGCCGCGCACAATATCCGATCCGGCGGGATCGGGAAGGGCGCCGGGCCGGCCTCAGGGTGGACGCGGGCGAAGGGATGGCAGGTCAGGCCCAAGGAGAAAAGAGCGAGGCCCTTAGGCCCAAGGAGAAAAAGGGCGAGGCCCTTAGGCCCAAGGAGAAAAAGGGCGAGGCCCTTAGGCCCAAGGAAAAAAAGGGCGAGGCCCTTAGGCCTCGACCGGATCGAGATCGAGCGCGTATCCGGCGGCGCGGACGGTGCGGACGAGATCGATGTCGGTCGCGGTGTTGATGGATTTGCGCAGGCGGCGGATATGGACATCGACCGTGCGGGGCTCGACATGGATGTCCCGCCCCCAGACGGCGTTCAGCACGTCCTCGCGCGAGAAGACGCGGCGGGGGTGGCGCATGAAGAATTCGAGCAGGCGGAATTCGGTGGGGCCGAGATGCAGCAGGCGGCCGCCGCGGGTGACGCGGTGGGTCGCGGGGTCCAGCTCGAGATCGTGGAAGACCAGCGGGGACTTGGCCGGGACGGTGCCGCTGCGGCGCAGCAGGGCGCGGATGCGGGCGATCAGCGCCTCGGGCGAGAAGGGCTTGGTGATGTAGTCGTCCGCTCCGGTTTCGAGGCCGCGGACGGTGTCCTGATCCTCGGCGCGGGCGGTGATCATGATCACCGGCAGATGGCGGGTGGAGGGCTTGCGGCGGAGCTGGCGGCAGACCTCGATGCCGGACATGGTGGGCAGCATCCAGTCGAGCAGGACGATGTCGGGCATCGCCTCGTTGATGCGGGCGAGCGCCTCGCCGCCATCGCCGGCCTCATCGACCCGGAAGCCGGATTTTTCGAGATTGTAGCGCAGCAGGGTGACCAGCGGGGCCTCGTCCTCGACCACCAGCACATACGGCTTCGCCGTCTCGCTCATTTCGCTGTCTCTCCTCAGGGGGCGGCGCCAGGCGCGGGGCTCGCCGACAGATCGCCCTTGGGCCGGGCATCGGGCAGGGTCTGGCCGGTGGCGGCGTAATAGGTCAGCTCGGCGATGTTGGTCGCGTGGTCGCCGATGCGCTCGAGATTCTTGGCGATGAAGAGAAGATGCGTGCAGGCGGTGATGTTGCGCGGATCTTCCATCATGTAGGTGATCAGCTCGCGGAAGATGGTGGTGTAGAGATCGTCGATCATCTGGTCGGCGCGCCAGACCGAGATCGCCTTCACCGGATCGGCCTCGCTGATCGCATCGATCGTGGATTTGAGGCTTTCCTGCACGAGGCGGGACATCTGCGAGAGGCTGGCGAGCGGCCAGGTGGTGCCGGACTGGTTGAGCACGAGGGTGCGCTTGGCGACATTCGCCGCGTAGTCGCCGATGCGCTCGATGTCGGTCGTGACCTTCAGCGCGGCGACGACCTGGCGGAGATCGTCGGCGACGGGCTGGCGGAGGGCGAGGACGCGGACGGCGAACTGCTCGATCGCGCGTTCATCGGCATCGACCTTCGCGTCCATCTCGACGACGCTTGCGGCGATCGCGCTGTCATGGGTGAGGAGCGCGGTGATGGCGTCGGCCAGCTCGGTTTCGACGAGGCCGCCCATCGCGGCGATCATGTCGCGCAGGCGGGCGAGGTCGGCCTCGAAACTGCTCAGGATGTGCTTGCTGTCTTCGGGCATCGAGACCTCCTCAGCCGAACCGGCCGGTGATGTATTCCTGCGTGCGCTTCTCGCGCGGGGCGGTGAACATCTGCGTCGCGTCGGCGACCTCGACCAGCTCGCCGAGATAGAAGAAGGCGACGCGATCCGCACAGCGGCCGGCCTGCTGCATGTTGTGGGTGACGATGACGATGGTGAAATCCTGCTTCAGCTCGGCGATCAGCTCCTCGATCCGCAGCGTCGAGATCGGGTCGAGCGCGGAGGTGGGTTCGTCGAGCAGGAGGACCTGCGGGCGGACGGCGATGCTGCGGGCGATGCACAGGCGCTGCTGCTGGCCGCCGGAGAGCGCGCTGGCGGAGGCGTGCAGCTTGTCCTTCACCTCGCTCCACAGCGCCGCCTTGTGCAGGGCGGATTCGACCCGCTCGTCCATCGCGGCGCGGGAGAGGCGCTCGTGCAGGCGCACGCCGAAGGCGATGTTCTCGTAGATCGATTTCGGGAAGGGCGTGGGTTTCTGGAACACCATGCCGACGCGGCGGCGCAGGCGGTTGATGTCGGTGCCGGGGGCGAGGATGTTCTCGCCGTCGAGGATCACCTCGCCCTCGGCGCGCTGGCCGGGATAGAGGTCGTACATCCGGTTGATGACGCGCAGCAGGGTGGATTTGCCGCAGCCGGAGGGGCCGATCATCGCCATCGTCTGGCGGTCGGGGAAGTCGATCGAGACGGATTTGAGGGCGCGAGTCGCGCCGTAGAAGAAATCGAGGTTGCGGATGGACACGCGCGGCTCGGCCAGCGCCGCCGCCGGCTCGGATTTCACGTTTGCGGTTGCGTCGGGCATCTCGAAATGACCTGTTCCTGAAAACGGCGCCCGCGGCCCTTGCAGGCCGCGGGACGTTCCGGCGAAATCACCGTTTCGCGATAGCGGACTATCATGCAACCATTGTGACAGCCGCATGAAGCTTTCATGACAGTGGCGGGATCAGCTCGCCGAGGGGAGTTTCGGCTGCTTCACCATCCGCAGATAGGGCTTGAGCGTGCGGAAGCCCTCGGGGAAGCGCTGCTTCGCCTCGTCGTCGGAAAGCGAGGGGACGATGATGACGTCCTGCCCGTCGGTCCAGTTCACCGGGGTGGCGACCTTGTAGCCGTCGGTCAGCTGGAGGGCGTCGATCACGCGGAGGATTTCCGCGAAGTTGCGGCCCGTCGCCGGCGGGTAGGTCATGATCAGGCGGATCTTCTTCTGCGGGTCGATGATGAAGACCGAGCGGACCGTGACGGTGGGGTCGGCCGCGGGGTGGATCATGTCGTAGAGGGTGGAGACCTTGCGGTCATGATCGGCGATGACCGGGAAGTTGAGCTTCTGGCCCTGGGTTTCCTCGATATCGGCGGCCCAGCCCTTGTGGTTCTCGCCGGTGTCGACCGAGAGGCCGACCGGCTTGACGTTGCGCTTCGTCCATTCCGGCATCAGCCGCGCCGCCTCGGCCAGCTCGGTGGTGCAGACCGGGGTGAAATCCTTCGGGTGGCTGAACAGGATGCCCCAGGACGAGCCGAGATAGTCGTGGAACTTCAGGCGCCCCTCGGAGCTGTCCTGTTCGAAATCCGGCGCGATCTGGCCGAGTTGCAGAGCCATGCTGGTGGTCCTCCGTCGCTGATGGCGTGAGACGTGGCCGCGCGGGCGGGCCGGCGGCGCTGGCCGACACATAGGGCGGGATGCGGCGCGGCGCAAAGGGCACCCGCGCGGGCCTGCCGCGCGGGTTAATTTCCGCGCGGGGGGATCAGCCGAGGACGCGGCCGGCGACGGCGTCGAGCCGGGCGACAAGATCGGGGTCGCGCGCGGCGGGGGCGGTGATGATCGCGTGGTCGAGCGCGTGATCGCACCCGGCGGTGCAGGCGGGGCGCGGCGCACCGAGGCCGGGGACGACGGCGCGGACCAGGGCGCGGGCGCGGTCGGCATTGCCGAGCAGCACCTTGACCACCTGCTCGACCGTGACCGCCTCGTGATCCTCGTGCCAGCAATCATAGTCGGTGACCATGGCGACGGTGGCGTAGCAAAGCTCGGCCTCGCGGGCGAGCTTGGCCTCGGGCATGTTGGTCATGCCGATCACCGAGCAGCCCCAGGCGCGGTAGAGATGGCTTTCCGCCCGTGTGGAGAATTGCGGGCCTTCCATCGCGAGATAGGTGCCGCCGCGGGTGACCGGCAGGTCGAGCGCGCGGGCGGAGTGTTCCAGCGCGTCGCCCAGCCGGGCGCAGACCGGCTCGGCCATCGAGACATGGGTGACGCAGCCGGCGCCGAAGAAGCTCTTCGCGCGGGCGAAGGTGCGGTCGATGAACTGGTCGACGATGACGAAATGGCCGGGCGGCAGATCCTCGCGCAGGCTGCCGACGGCGGACATCGAGAGGATGTCGGTCACGCCGGCGCGTTTCAGCGCGTCGATATTCGCGCGGTAATTCAGGTCGGTCGGCGAGAGCTTGTGACCGCGGCCGTGGCGGGGCAGGAAGACGACCGAAACGCCTTCGAGCGTGCCGAACATCAGCTCGTCCGACGCCTCGCCCCAGGGTGTGGCGACACGCTCCCAGCGCTTGTCCTCGATCCCCTCGATATCGTAGAGGCCCGAGCCGCCGATGACGCCGATGACCGGGCGGCGGGGTTCGGCGCCGCTCATGCGCGCCTCCGGCCGAAGGCGACGGCGCCGACCAGGCCGAGCACGAGCAGGAACAGGATGGCGGCGATGCCGTCGATCTTGCGGTCGTCGCGATGGGGATCGGCGGTCCAGGCGAGGAAGGCGGCGACGTCGTGCGCCATCTGCGCCGCGTCCGGCTGCTTGCCGTCAGCCAGCGTCACCGAGCCGGGCTTCAGCGCCGGGGCCATCGCGATCTGCCCGCCGGGGAAGGCGACGTTGTAATGATGATCGGGCAGCAGCGTGAGGTTCGGCGGGGCGGCGCGGTAGCCGAGCAGCAGCGCCTGGACATAGGCGGCGCCGTTGGCGCGGCCGGACTCGAAGAGCGAGAGATCGGGCGGCAGGGCGCCGTGATTGGCGGCTTTCGCGGCCGCATCACCGGCGTAGGACCAGGTCATGACGGCATCCGGCGTGGCCTTGACCAGTCGCGGCTTGCCGTTGGCGCCGACGCCGTCCGGCTGGCTGATTTGCGCGGTGATCGCCGCGATGTCCTTTTCGGACAGGCCGATGCCGGCGAGGTCGCGGTAGTGCACGAGGTTGAGCCCGTGGCAGCTCGCGCAATCGGCGCGGTAGACCGCGAAACCGGCTTGCAGCGTCGCGTTGTCATAGCCGCCGAAGGGCGAGAGGAAACCGAAGCCGGGCCCCTTCGCCAGCGCCGGGCCGGCGGCCAGCAGCGCGCCGGCGGTGAGACAAAGGGCGAGCAGGCGGCGCATCAGACGATCCTCCGCGAAGGGGACGCCGCCGGGTCGCGCGGGGTTTCCAGCATGGTGACCAGCGGCGTGATGATGAGGAAATGGGCGAAGGCGTAGGTCGTGGCGAGTTCGGCGACGGTCGCCCACAGCCCGCCGGGCGCGCCGGCGGCGATGCCGAGCAGCACGAGATCGACCGCGAGGAGGACCAGGAAGCCGGCATAGACCGGGCGGCGGCGGCAGCTCGCCACCGCGCCGCGATCGAGCCAGGGCAGCGCGCCGAGCAGCAGGAAGGCGACCACGGTGAGCAGCGCGCCGCCGCCGGGGGTGCCGGCGACGCGGGCGAAGCCGTGGAAGACCAGCAGATACCACGGCGGCGTCACCCGCACCGGAATGGCCAGAGCCGCCGGCAGGACCGGGGTTTTCGGCGTGCCGAGGCCGGGATCGAAGGCGAGGATGACGGCGAAGACGAGCGCGAAGATCAGGAAGGCGGTGAAATAGCGCCCGGCCTGAGCCTGGCGCGGCGTCATCGTTCGCGGATCGGGGGTGGTAAGGCCATCGGGATGGGCTTGCGGCGCGGCGTGGGAGGCGACGACCGTGAGCGCCGCGATCAGCAGCACGAGAAAGCCGATCGCCTCATGCGCCATCGCGACTCGCGGGGCGGTGGCGGCATTGAGCCCGGCGCCGCCGAGAAAGGCCGGGCCGAGCAGGTGACCGAAGAGCGGGATGGCGGCGAGATGCGCGTCCATCGCCAGCAGCGCGCCCTGGGCGGCGGGGCCGCCGGTCATCGCGAAGCCGAGAAAGCCGACCGCCATGCAGGCGAAGAGGCGGAGGATCTCGACGATCCAGGCCAGTTCGCGGCCGTTGCGGTAGGTGCCGTAGAAGGCGCCGCGGAACAGCTCGACGAACAGCACGCCGAACAGCATGGTGGTGCCGACGCGGTGCAGGTCGCGGATCAGCCAGCCATAGGGGACGTTGCGGGTGTAGTCGGCGATCGACAGCGCCGCGCCGGACAGGCTCGGCTGATAGGCGAGGCCGAGCCAGATGCCCGAGAGCGTCAGCACCGCGAGGGCGACGCCGACCAGCGGGCCGACCGACCAGGACAGCGGCAGGCCGGCGGGGACCAGCGCCTCGCTCCAGTGGCGGCGATAGGCGGCGCAGAGCGGCAGGCGGGTTTCGAGCCAGCCCTGTTGGGGGTTCGCGCTCATGGTCAGCGCAACCCGTTCATCATGGCGTGGGGCAGCGGGGCGGCGCCCGGCGCCTCGGCGGCGCGGGAGGGCGCGAGGGAAGAGGCGAAGCACCACAGCAGCACCGCGAGGCCCATCAGCGAAATGGTCGCAAACAGGATCCGGGCGAAATCCTGCCGACCGTCATTGTGTTCCCCGGCGCCGGACGCGCCGGATGCGGCAACCGCAGCCATGAATTGTCTCCCTTCGAGCTGTCGCCTTTGGATGGCGGCAAACCGTGGAAAATTCAATCCCGTAACGGCGCGCGGGCGCGCTGGAAGGGAAGCGGCGATGATGTAATATGACGGGCATGACAGATATGCATGCGCCATCCGCCCCGCCCCCCCTGCCCCGCCGCCCGCGCACGAGGCGCTGAAGCCGGCGGCGAGCGACTGGTTCCGCACGCTGCGCGACCGGATCTGCGCCGCGTTCGAGGCGATCGAGGACGCGCATGGCGGGATGCTGGCGGACCGCGCGCCGGGCCGCTTCGTCCGCACGCCGTGGACGCGCTCGCCGGACGGGCAGAACCGGCTGGAGGGCGGCGGCGAGATGAGCCTGATGCGCGGCCGGGTGTTCGAGAAGGTGGGGGTGAACATCTCGGTGGTGGGCGGCGCGTTCAGCCCGGAATTCGCGAAGAACATTCCCGGCGCGGCGGAGGACCCGCGCTTCTGGGCGGCGGGGATCAGCCTGGTCGCGCACATGCACTCGCCGCGGGTGCCGGCGGCGCACATGAACACGCGCATGATCGTGACGACGAAGGGATGGTTCGGCGGCGGCGGCGACCTGACGCCGTTGCAGCCGGGGACGGCGGCGGCGGCCGAGGACGCGGCGCTGTTCCATGCCGGGTTCCGGGCGGCGTGCGACAGGTATGACCCCGACTATTACCCGCGCTTCAGCAAATGGTGCGACGAGTATTTCTTTCTGCCGCATCGCGGCGAGACGCGGGGTGCGGGGGGGATTTTCTACGATTATCTGGAGACCGAGCCGAAGCGGCATTTCGCGTTTACCCGCGATGTCGGCCTCGCGTTTCTCGAAACCTATCCGGCGATCGTGCGGCGGCGGATGGACGAGGCGTGGACGCCGGAGGAGCGCGAGGCGCAGCTGGTGCGGCGGGGGCGGTATGTCGAGTTCAACCTGCTCTATGACCGCGGCACGACGTTCGGGCTGAAGACCGGCGGCAATACCGAGGCGATCCTGATGAGCATGCCGCCCGAGGTCAAATGGCCGTGACGGCGGCGTGAAAGCGCCGTGAGGGCGTGGTGGTCCGGCACGGCGGGGGAACTCGCCGCGGCGGCGCAGGAGGCGGTGATCGGCGCCCTCGCCCGAAGGCTGGTCGAGACCCATACGCTCAACCATGAGGAGCAGATCCGCGCCTGGCGGGCGCAGCTGCCGATCCTGACCGCAGCACTGGCCGGGTGCCCGGGCTGGCGGGTGCTGCTGGAATATCCGCTGATCCGGCTGGGGCGGCGGATCGATGCCGTCGTGCTGGGAGAGCGCGGGATTTTCGTGCTCGAATTCAAGATCGGGGCGGCGCGGTTCGCCAATGCCGACCGGTTGCAGGTCGAGGATTACGCGCTCGACCTGTTCGATTTTCATGCGGAAAGCCGGCGCCATCCGATCGTGCCGGTGCTGGTCGCCCCGGATGCGCCGGCGCGCGCGGCGACCCCGCCACTGCTGGCGCAGCCGATCATGCCGGTGATGGAAGCGAATGAAGCATCGCTCGGCGGGCTGATCGCGGCGACCGAGGCGATGCTGCCGGCGCCGGCGGCGGCGATCGACGCGGCGGCCTGGGAGGCGGGGGCGTATCGGCCGGTGCCGACGATCGTCGAGGCGGCGACGATGCTGTATCGGCGGCACGGGGTGGAGGAGATCGCGGCGGCGCGGGCGGATGTGAGCAACCTGACGCGGACGACCGAGGCGATCGGCCGCGCGGTCGACCGGGCCCTGGCGGCGGGCGAGCGGGTTGTGGTGTTCGTCACCGGGATTCCGGGCGCGGGCAAGACGCTAGAGCACTTTCCGATCCATCCGGATCGGATGTAGTGCTCTATGATATTGATAAACAGAGCATCTTTATCCGATCAGATGACTCCATCTGATCGGATGATGCTCTGTGCGGGCTGAACACGGTGTTCCGCAGCGCCGCACCTGCGGCGTTCCTGACCGGCAACCTGCCGCTCGTGCATGTATTGCGCGAGGCGCTGGCGCGGGATGCGAAGGGGCCCGGCGTGTCGCTGCGGGCGGCGAACCACCGGCTGGACAGCGCGATTCAGCCGCTGCTCGGCTTCCTGCGCGACAACGTGCCGCGCGCGGCGCTTTCGCGGCACGCGGTGGGAGGAGATCCGCCACAAGGAGGCCGCTTCGTGGCAGGTGAATACCTATCGGGTCCTGCTCTCCCGGGCGCGGTTTGAGACGGTGATTTTTGTTCCGCCCGGCGATGCGGGGGACGGGACAAGACCACCGGCGGAGTTCGACCGGATCGCGGCGTTTCTGGCGGCTTCGGGCGCGGCGCCGCTGGCGGAGGCCGATGAGGCGGGAGACTCCCCTGCCCTGTTGCTTTCCGGCTGACGCGCGGGGGCGGTGGCGGGGCGGGGGAATTGGGGTACAGTCGGGGCGTGACGCGGCGCGGGCCGCGCGGGAGGAGCAACAATGGATGTGAACGAGGCCGGCGCCGTGCCGGATATGAGCAAGGTGGCGTATCAGCTGCCGCAGCCGGGCGGGATGCTGGCGGATATTTTCGTGGGCGGCGGGATCGATCTCGATGGCGGCGATCCGCGCGAATGGGTGCCGCAGACGGCGGATGTGTCGTTCCGGCCGCTGATCCTGTGCGTGAGCCAGGGCTATTACATCAATATCCTGCGGGTGCGGGCGGCGGGCGTGCTGTCGCGGCATCGGCATAGCGGGCCGGTGCATGCCTTCACCCTGCGCGGCACCTGGCGGTATCTGGAGCATGACTGGGTCGCCAATGCCGGCGACTACGCCTTCGAGCCGCCGGGCGAGACGCATACGCTCGTGGTGCCCGACGGGGTGGACGAGATGGCGACGCTGTTCCACGTCACCGGCGGCTATACCTATGTCGATCCCTACGGCAAGGCGCTCGGCTATGAGGACGTGTTCACCAAGCTGGCGGCGGCGCGGCGGCATTACGAGGCGGTCGGGCTCGGGGCGGCTCATGCCGATCGTTACCTGCGTTGAGGCTTATGCCGATCGGGAGGCGGTGGGGAAACAAGCCGCTGTCAGTACTTTAAGCCGGGATCATGAAGCAACGCCTTAACCGCACACGGTTAAGGCGAATTTTTTGATTAATTGATATTTTTAGTTGTTGTTTAGATAAATCTGGTGTTAATTTTAAGCAATGAGTTACGAGGTCGCACAGCCTGACGAGCGGATGAGCATCGGCAATCCCAATCTGATGTCGTGGCGGGCCATGGGCGCGCTGGTGGCGGTTCGGCGGGAAGTGACGCGCCGGCTGGGGGCGACGCCGGACCCGCTGAGCGTTCTCGCCGCGGTGGTGATCGCGTTCGCGACGCTGTGGTCCGGCGCGGAGCTGAGCGGGCTGACCGGCAACGCCATCGCGCTGAGCATCGCCCCGGTGGCGGTGGCGCCGCAATCGGGCGGCACCGGCAAGGCGTTCTGCCAGATGCCGGCGGGGGGCGCGGCCGGCGACTGGGCGTTTCCCGCCTATGCCTGCGGCGCCGACGGGATCGCCGGGCCGGACGGGCCGGTGAGTGCGGCGCCGTTCACCGACGGGCGGATGATCGTGGAACGGCGTTATGGCGCGTCGTCGATCTATGCGGTGATGATGGCCAATACCGGCAGTTTCGCGGGGCCGGGCGCGAGCGGCGCGGAGTTCCGCGACGGCTACGCGTTCAACCGCGTCTTTCTCGCGGCGACCGGGCTTTCGGTCACTACCCTGTCGCGCCAGTGCGAGGCGGGGTTCAGCCCGGCGCCGCAGACGATCGACAATCCGGCCCCGTTCGGCGCCGGGCAGGCGAGCTATGCGCCCGGCACGCCGGCGATGACGCCGGAGGGCGGGTTCGTCTGTGGCAACACCCATATCATCGACGGCGATCTCGACCTGCCCGATTAGAGCACGCAGGCGCAAGGCGGGGTCGGGCGATCAGGCGCGCAACAGGGCGGTTTGCGCCTTGTAGACCGCCTCGGTGCGGTTGGTCGCGCCGATCTTGCGCATGATGTTCTTGATGTGGACCTTCACCGTGCTTTCGCTCACGCCGAGTTCGTAGGCGATGATCTTGTTGGCCTTGCCGCGGCGCAGATAGGAGAACACCAGGCGCTGGCGGGGGGTGAGGAAATCATCGTCGTCGAGGGCGGCGGGGGACGGTCGGCCGCATCGTCGAGCAGGAGTTCGACGGGGGCGAACCGGCCGCCGGCCTGGACGAAGCGCAGCGCCGCCGCGGCGAGCGGCAGGCCGATCCGGCTGGTGGGGACGAAGCCCTGCGCGCCCTCGCCGAACAGGCGGCGGACGAAACAGGGATCGGTCGGTTCGGCGGAATCGTGCAGCACGACGATCGGCGTTTCGGGGCAGGCGGAATGAAGCGCGCCGATATCGGCGAGGACCGGCATCGCCGCCCTGCCCTCGCCATGGGCGTGGCAGAGCAGCAGGTCATATCCGGCACCGGCGGCGCCGATGCATTCGGCGGCGGTGGTGAAGCCCTGCACCGCGAAATCGTTGCCCGCCGCGCCGAGCGCGCCGGCGAGGCATTCACGCGTCAGCCGCGACGAATCGACAAGCCCGACCCGCACGCGGGCGACGGGGCGCGGCAGCGGGACGGGTTGCGGCCGGGACCGCTCGTTCGCGCGCGCGAGAAAGGGGACAAACGGCTGCTCGCCGCGCTCCTGCTCCATGTCATTCCGTTGCATGTCGGCTCACCTTCGATGATTGCGGAAACCAGATGATTCACATGAATGATCAATATGTTTCGATCTTTCGATCTCGTATCAATATATAATAATATTTTCAGTAATGGGATGAAAAATTGTAAGTCTTGGTGACAGAGGATGACATCTCGGCCGCGCGCGGCGCGGATTGGGGCGGCGGCTGTCCGGCGAGGGTGGCGGGCGGCGGGAGCGCCGCGGGTGACCCGATAAGGATGAGGCTCCAAGTGGAGGATTGGGCGAAGTGAAGGATTGCGCCGCCGCCCGGCGCGCCGGGCGGGCGGCGGGGCGGTGCGTGGGTTACTTGACCTGCGAGACCAGCTTCGCAGTCGAGGCGCCGGCGGCGGCGTAGGTGAGCGCCGTGCCGCCGGCGGGGTAGCCGTTGCGGCTCAGGATGAAGGCCATGATGTCGGCATAGTCCTTGTGCGAGAGGCTGCCGGGGGCGCCGGCGGGCATCTGCTGGGACAGTTCGTCGAAGATCGCGGCGACGGTGTAGTTGTTCGAGGCGCTGGCGAAGCCCTGGCCGACCAGGGCGGGACCGCTGATGCCCTGGAGGTTGGCGCCGTGGCACATCGAGCAATGGGCTTCGAAGGTGGCGTGGCCGGCGGCGGCCTGGGCCTTGGTGTAGAGCGCGGGCAACGGCGCCGCGGCGGCGATGGCGACGCTGCCGGTGGCGGCCACGAGGCCGGCGAGCAGGCGCGCATGCGGGCGGCGCAGGGAGCGGGAGAGACGTTCGAGCATCGGGGCAGTCCTTTCGAGCGGAAGGCGTCAGGGCGTGTGGTAGGGAGCGATCAGGCGGGCCAGGGTGCCGGCTTTCGCGAGGCGGGCGAGTGCCGCATCGAATCGGTGCGCGACGGCGCGGCCGGCGGGAGTCGGCGCGTGGAGGGCGACGACCGACCAGTTCGCGTGCGGCTGGCGCAGGGCGCGCTGGTGGAGCGGCATGTGGTTTTTCGCCAGCGCCTGTTCGAGCAGCGGCTGCCAGAGCAGGGCGTAGGCGACCTCGTGCCGGCCGAGGGCGGCGAGCACGCTCGCGGGCGTGGAATATTGGTGCGCGGCGAGGCGGGCGCCGGGGCCCGCGCTGAAATAGGTCGTCGGCACGGTGAGATAGACGACGCCGACCTGCGTGCCCGGCTTCAGGCTGGAGAAAGCGGGCGGCGGGGTTGCGCCGGCGATGACGAAGCCGGTGCGCAGATAGGGGCGGGTGGCGGCGACGCCGGGCGGCAGAACCGGATGGCCGGTCTCGACCGGGAAACCCATCACCAGGTCGCAGCGCTTGACCAGCCCGGCAAAGAAGCGGGGCTTCTTCGCGTTCAGCGCATCGGAGCCATCGCGCGTGTCGATGGAGACGATTCGCGGGGTGGCGCCCTCGATCCGGCCGATGGCGGCGGCGAGCGCGCGATCGACCCCGTGCAGGGGATTGGCGCGGTCGATGCAGACCGAGGGGCCGGACGAGGCGAGCGCCGGGGCGATGCCGGCGGCCGCGAGCAGCAAGCCGGCCAGCGCCGTGCGGAGATGACCCGGCCGCTGACGCGGCCAGAGGGCGGAGCGAAAAACCGGCCGCAGGAGCGGCCGAAGGGCGGAGCGAAAAACCGGCCGCAGGAGCGGCCGGAGGGCGGAGCGAAAAACCGGCCGCCGAAGCGGCCGGGGTGACAGACGATCAACCATTGAGCGCGAAGACGTGGAGCTGGCCACCGCGCGGCGCCTTGGCGAGCGAGGCGCCGAGCTTGCCCGACCACAGCGGCCACACGCCGCCCCAGCCCGACCAGACCGCGACATACTGCTTGCCGTCGACCTTGTAGGAGATCGGATTGGCGATCACGCCGGAGCCGAGATAGGGGCTCTTCCAGAGGATTTTTCCGGTTTTCGCGTTGAAGGCGTAGAGGTGACCGTCGGTCGTGCCGGAGAAGACGAGGCCGCCGGAGGTCGCCATCGCGCCGCCATCCCACGGCTCCTTGGTGGCGTGCTGCCAGACCTGCTTGCCGGTGGACAGGTTGATCGCCTGGATCGAACCCATGTGGTGCGGCGAGGCGGGGTCGGGCTTCATCTCGAAGGTTTCGCCGAGATAGGGCAGGCCCGCGGCGTAGCTGACCGGCGCGCCCTTCATCGTCATGCAGGCGTGCAGGGTGGGGACATAGGCCATGTTGGTCGCGGGATCGACCGCGCCGGGCCACCAGTTCTTGCCGCCGAGGAAGCTCGGGCAGGTGAAGATCTGCTTGTCGAGCGCGGGCTGGAGTTTCGGGTTGTTGACGGCGTGGCCATCCTTGATCCCGGTGATCGAGGTGTCGTGCACGAAGGGCACGGCGTAGATCAGCTTTCCGGTCTCGCGGTTGATCGCGTAGAAATAGCCGTTGCGGTTCGCCTCGACCAGGGCGTGGTAGGGCTTGCCCTTGACGGTGATGTCGGCGAGCTGGGCGGTGTTCACACCGTCATAGTCCCAGGTGTCGTTGCGGGTGTACTGGTAGTGCCACTTGATCGCGCCGGTGTTGGGGTCGATCGCGATGACGCTGTCGGAATAGAGGTTGTGGCCGGGGCGCATCGAGGCGAGCCACGGGCCGGGATTGCCCACACCCCAGAAGAGTTCCTTGGTTTTCGGATCGTAGGTGCCGGTCATCCACGGGCTGCCGCCGCCATGCTTGTAGGCGCCGGCCGGCCAGGTCTTGCCGCCGGGCTCGGTCGGCGAGGGGATGGTGTGGGTTTTCCAGAGCAGCTTGCCGGTCTGTGCGTCGAGCCCGACGATGAAGCCGCGGGCGCCGTATTCGCCGCCGCCGGCGCCGATGATCACTTTACCGTCGACGACCAGCGGGGCCTCGGAGATCGAGTAGCCGATACCCGGCTTTTCGAGGGCGACGTTCCACAGAACCTTGCCGGTTTTCGCATCGAAGGCGAGGACGTGATTGTCCAGCGTGCCCATGAAGACTTCGTTGCCATAGACGGCGACGCCGCGATTGTTGGTGTCGCAGCAGATCGTCTTCAGCGCGGCCTTGGGAAGATCGTAGTCGTATTCCCAGAGTTTCTGGCCGGTCTTGGCGTTGAAGGCGATGAGATGATCGAGCGGGGTGGTGGCGAACATGTAGTCGCCATTGACGATCGGCGTGCCTTCGAAACCGTCGGGGATGTCGATTTTCGCGGACGACCAGGCGGCCTTGAGGTTGTGGACGTTCTTCGTGTTGATCTGCGCGAAGGGCGCGTAGTCGTCGCCGGCGTAGCTGCGGTTGTACATCAGCCAGCCATTGGAGGCGGAGGCGCCATCGAGCCGGGCCTGGGTGACGCTCGGATAGGCGGGCTGGGCCGCGGCGGCGCCGGCGGCGAGCAGCGTGCCGGCGAGCGCGCCGAGCAGCGCGGTTCCGGTTCTGGCGAGTCGTGACTTCATGAAGGTCTCCCTAAGAGTTTCTGGTGTTGTGAGGGTTGAAGGAGCGGCGCTTCTGCGCGCCGTCAGGCTTGGGGAGCCCGGGCGGCGGCGGCGACGTTTGCCGCGGCGGCCTCGTTCGGAAACAGCCGCGAGCGCACATGAAAGCGCAGCCCGGTGCCGTTGTCGAGCGAGAACATCCCGCCGATGCCGGCGACGACGTCGATGACGAGCTGGGTGTGACGCCAGTACTCGAACTGCGACGCGCCGATATGGAACGGCGCGCCGCCGATGCTCCCGAGGCAGATATCGTCCGGGGAAACGACGAAATCCGCCTGCGGGTAGCACATCGGCGCCGAACCGTCGCAGCAGCCGCCCGACTGGTGGAACAGGACCGGGCCATGGCGCGCCGTGAGTTCGGCGATCAGCGCGAGGGCCGATGGCGTCGCGATCACGCGCGGGGGATGATCCGGTCCTGTCATGGTCAGAAGAAGCCCAGCTTCTTCGGGTCGTAGCTGACCAGCATGTTCTTGGTCTGCTGGTAGTGGTCGAGCATCATCCGGTGGGTTTCGCGGCCGATGCCGGACTGCTTGTAGCCGCCGAAGGCCGCGTGCGCCGGGTAGAGGTGGTAGCAATTGGTCCAGACGCGGCCGGCCTTGATGTTGCGGCCGAAGCGGTAGGCGCGGTTGGCATCGCGCGTCCACACCCCGGCGCCGAGGCCGTAGAGCGTGTCGTTGGCGATGGCGAGGGCCTCGTCCTCATCCTTGAACGTGGTGACGGAGACGACGGGGCCGAAGATTTCCTCCTGGAAGATCCGCATCCGGTTGTGGCCGCGGAAGATGGTGGGCTGGATGTAGAACCCGTCCGCCAGCTCGCCGCCGAGGGCGGCGCGGCCGCCGCCGGTGAGCACTTCGGCACCTTCCTGGCGGCCGATGTCGAGATAGGAGAGGATCTTCTCGACCTGCTCGCTGGAGGCCTGGGCGCCGACCATCGTCGCCGCATCGAGCGGGCTGCCCTGGCGGATCGCCTGCACGCGGGGGACGGCGCGCTCCATGAAGCGGTCGTAGAGGCTTTCGTGGATCAGCGCGCGCGAGGGGCAGGTGCAGACCTCGCCCTGGTTCAGCGCGAACATCGCGAAGCCTTCCAGCGCCTTGTCGAGGAAGTCGTCATCCTCGGCGGCGACGTCGGCGAAGAAGATGTTGGGCGACTTGCCGCCGAGTTCCAGCGTGACCGGGATGAGGTTGTGGCTGGCGTATTGCATGATGAGCCGGCCGGTCGTGGTCTCGCCGGTGAAGGCGATCTTGGCGATTCGCGGCGAGGAGGCGAGCGGCTTGCCGGCTTCGAGACCGAAGCCGTTGACCACGTTGAGCACGCCGGGGGGCAGCAGGTCGGCGATCAGCTCGACGAGGACGAGGATGCTCACCGGGGTCTGCTCGGCGGGCTTGAGGACGACGCAGTTGCCCGCCGCCAGCGCCGGGGCGAGCTTCCAGACCGCCATCAGGATCGGGAAGTTCCAGGGGATGATCTGGCCGACGACGCCGAGCGGCTCGTGGAAGTGATAGGCCACGGTGTTGTGGTCGATTTCCGAGAGCGAGCCTTCCTGGGCGCGGATGCAGCCGGCGAAATAGCGGAAATGGTCGATGGCGAGCGGGATGTCGGCCGCGGTGGTCTCGCGGATCGGCTTGCCGTTGTCGATCGTCTCGACATAGGCGAGGAGGGCGAGATTTTCCTCCATCCGGTCGGCGATGCGGTTGAGCATCAGCGCGCGCTCGGCCGGGGCAGTGCGGCCCCAGGCATCGGCGGCGGCGTGGGCGGCGTCGAGGGCGAGGTTGATGTCCGCCTCGCCGGAGCGGGCGACCTCGGTGAAGGGGTGGCCGGTCACCGGGGTGACGTTGGCGAAGTAGCGCCCGTCGAGCGGGGCTGTGAAGCGGCCGCCGATGAAATTGTCGTAGCGGGGCTTGAAGGCGAAGCCGCCGGGAGCGGTTCCGGGCGAGGGACGGATGGCGCCGTCGGGCATGGTCTGGTCCTCCTTCTGGCGGCCTCGGGACGGGCCGCGCCGATTGTTTCGCAGGATGATGAGCAAATGCCGTGCCAAAGCCGCGACATGGCGCGGCGCGGGGGTTTGGCGGCCGGGAGCGGCGATGCCGGGGCGGCGGGACGTCCCGATCGGGGACACTGTCCCAAAACGGGACGTGTCGCATTGTTCCGTTGCGCCGCCGGGACGCCGGGCCTAGTGTCAGGCAAACATGACGCGGCCGCGAAAAGGCCGCGCGAGCGAGGAAACGCAGGACGGACGCCGCCGATGGACCATCATTCCGCACAACACGAGGACAGGCCGGCGCGGTTGCGGGCCGGCAAGGAGCGGCTCTGCGCCGGGCTGGACGGGGCGGCGCCGAACGCGCTGCTGGCGCGCTCGTGGCAGCGCTGCGTCAGCGCCGGGCTGGCGCCGGATCTCGGCGCGCGGGAGGCGCCGCATCTGGACGGGGTGGAGCTGCGCGAGGCGCGCGAGCGGGTTTCCGACCTCGCACTGCGGGCGCGGCCGATCATCGACTATCTCTACGGGCAGATCAGGGATTCCGGCTGCGTCGTGCTGCTGTCGGGCCCGGACGGGTTCCTGCTGGACGCGGTGGGCGATGCGAGCTTCACCGGGCGGGCGGCGAAGGTGGCGCTGCTGCCGGGGGCGAGCTGGGCGGAAGCGGACCGGGGGACCAACGCGGTGGGCACCGCGCTGATCGAGGCGGCGCCGGTCGTCGTTCACGGCGCGGAGCATTTCCTGGAGCGGAACAATTTTCTCGCCTGCGCCGCCTCGCCGCTGATCGCCTCGACCGGCGAGCTGCTCGGCGTGATCGACATTTCCTGCGACCAGCGGGTGTATCATCCGCACACGTTCGGCCTGGTGCGGGCGGCGGCGCAGATGATCGAGACCAGGATGTTCGAGATGTCACATCTGCGTGACATCAAGCTGCGGTTTCACACGGCGCGGCAGGGGATCGGCACGCCGGGCGAGGCGGCGGTGGCGCTGGGCGGCGACGGCACGCTGCGCGGGGCGAACGGCGTGGCGATGGAGATGCTGGGGCTGCGGCGGAAGGATCTGGGGGCGGCGCCGGTGAGCGCGTTCTTTCACGACACGCTGGAGGCGCTGCTGGCGCGCGAGCGGCGCGGCGGCGGCGAGCCGGTGGAGCTGCGCGGGCCGGACGGGCGGCGGCTGTTCCTGCGCATCGACATGCCGCGCGCGCCGCGGGCGCCGCGGGCGGCGACGATCTGGCCGAGCGACGCGCTGGCCGCACTGGAGACCGGCGATGCGCTGGTGGCGCGGGCGATCGGCCAGGCGCGGCGGGCGCTGGGGCGGGCGATCCCGATCCTGATCCATGGCGAGACCGGGGTGGGCAAGGACGTGATGGCAAGGGCGATCCACGCCTCGGGGCCGCGGCGGGGCGGGCCGTTCGTCGCCGTCAACTGCGCGGCGCTGCCGGAGACGATGATCGAGGCGGAGCTGTTCGGCTACGGGCCCGGCGCCTTTACCGGGGCGCGGCGCGAGGGCGCGCCGGGGCGCATCCGCGAGGCGGCGGGGGGCGTGCTGTTCCTCGACGAGATCGGCGACATGCCGCTGGCGATGCAGACGCGGCTGCTGCGGGTGCTGGAGGAGCGGGTGGTGACGCCGCTGGGCGGCAAGCCGGTGGCGGTGGATTTCGCGCTGCTCTGCGCCACCAACCGCGACCTGCGGCGGGCGGTGGCCGAGGGGCGGTTCCGCGCCGACCTGTTCTACCGGATCAACGGGCTCGGCATCACCCTGCCGCCGCTGCGCCAGCGCGCCGACCTCGACGCGCTGATCGGGCGGATTCTCGGCGGCGAGGGCGAGGCCGGGGCGCGGCGGCTGGCACCGTCGCTGCGCGCGGCGTTCGGCGCCTATCACTGGCCGGGCAATATCCGCCAGCTCGCCAATGTGCTGCGGATCGGCCAGTCGATGTGCGATCCGGAGGAGAGCGAGATCGGCTGGGAGCATCTGCCGGACGACGTGGCCGAGGAGCTGCGCGGCGGCGCGGCGGGCGGACAGGATGGGGTCGGGCAGGATGGGGCCGGGTCCGACGCGATGATGGCGGCGGGCCGGATGGCGACGGGCGGGGCGGCGTCGCTGCGCGAGGGGTCGGACCAGCTGATCCTGCGCGCGATCGAGGCGGCGGAGGGGAACATGAGCCGGGCGGCGCGGCGGCTCGGCATCAGCCGCAACACGCTCTATCGCCGGCTCGCGCAGATCCGCGCCACGGGCTGAGGACGACGCCCTACAGCAGGGCGGGGATGGCGGCGGCGAGGGTTGCGAACAGGCGGGTGAGGCCCGCTTGCAGCGCCGCGAAGCCGGGGCCGCGGAGGAGTTCCGCCTCGTCCATGTAGAGCGCGCGGGCGATCTCGATCTGCACGACATGGACGTGCTCGCGCGGGCGGCCATAGTGGCGGGTGACATAGCCGCCGGCATAGGGATCGTTGCGGCGGAGGATGAAGCCCTCGCCGCGCAGCGCCTGTTCGACCAGCTGCACGATCGGCCGGGCGCAGGCGGCACCGTGCAGGTCGCCCACCACGATGTCAGGCCCGTGGCCGTGGGCGATGCCGGGCAGGCGCGGCATCGAATGGATGTCGAGCAGGAGGCAGGCGCCGAAGGCGGCGCGGGTTTCGGCGATCAGCCCGGCAAGGGCGGCGTGATAGGGGCGCCAGCAGGCTTCGATCCGCGCCACCGCCTCGGCGAAGCGGAGCTTGCCGCGGTAGATCGGCTCGCCGGAGGCGACGACGCGGGCGATGGTGCCGAGGCCGGCGGCGACGCGGGGGCTGGCCACGTTGACATAGGGCGGCAGCTTATCCGCGAACATCGCCGGGTCGAGCTCCCAGGGCTCGCGATTGACGTCGCACCAGGCGCGGGGGAAGCGGGCGGCGAGCAGCGGCAGGCCGAGGCCGGGGGCGCCGGCGCACAGCTCGTCGACAAAGCAGTCCTCGCTCTTGCGCAGGGCGCGGGAATCGAGCCGGGAGAGGGCGAGGAAATCGGGCGCATAGGCGCGGCCGGAATGCGGCGAGGCGATGACGAGCGGGGCTGTCTGGCGCGGCGGGCGGGTGAGGATGCAGGGGCCGGGGTCCGCATCGGCGCGGGCGGCGGCGGGTTCGGAGCGCGGGGAAGCCAGATCCATGACGGATCATAAAGCCGATGCGGCGGCGCGCGGTCAATGACGCGGCGACCGCCGGGCCGATGCAGATCAAGCAGCGCCGGCGACCGCCGGGCCGATGCAGATCAAGCGGCGCCGGCGACCGCCGGGCCGGCGCAGATCAAGCGGCGCCGGCGACCGCCGGGCCGGCGCAGATCAAGCGGCGCCGGCGACCGCCGGACCGGCGCAGATCAAGCGGCGCCGGCGACCGCCGGGCCGGCGCCAGCTTCCAGCGGCGCGGGCGCGGCGATCAGGGCGTCAGGCGGTCATTTCTGGGGGGAGAGTCCGGCTGCGGCGAAGAGCCGGGCGCGCAAAGCCGGGTTCTGCCGGGCCTCGGCCAGCACCTGGTCGTATTGCCGTACCGTAAGGCCCTGCGCGGTGATCGCGGCGCTCGCCTTGTCCTTCGCGGCGGCGATCAGGCGCTGCTTGCCGGCGGGATCGGTGGTTTGGGCGAGTTTCGCGCCATAGGTGTGATTGATGTCGAGCACCTGGTGCAGCGCCTTGCCGGCCTTGGCGACGGTTTGCGGCGAGGCGGCGGGGGCGGCTTGCATCGAGCCGGTGGTGGGCGCCGGCATCGGGGTGGGGGCGCTTTGCGGCGCGGTCGCGGCGAAAGCGGGGGATGCCCCGAGGGCGGCGGCGAACAGGGCGACGGCGCCGGCGCGGAAAAGGGTTTGGTCTGTCATGGCAGATCCTCCGTGGAGTGTCCGCCGCGGTCGGGCAGTGAGAGCAGCTTCCGGCGCGCGGCAGCGAACTTCACGGCCGCGCGGCGGCGGCGGGCCGCACGGCCGCCGCGCGGCCGTGGACCGGGGCGGCCGAGGAGCGGCCGCCTTCCTCACGCAAAGATGAGGACCGGGGCCGCCGGGACAAGTTTCGATTTGTTTAGTTACGCCGCCGGATCATGCGGCTTTCGACTGGTCGAGAATCCGCTGGAGATTGGCCACGATGTCCCGCGCGGCGGCGAGGCGGGCCTTCACGTCCATCTCGCGGACCATGACCAGCTTGTGGTCCGGGCGCAGGCGGAGCAGGCCGGCGCGGGTGGCGAGCCAGGAGACGAGGCCGCCGGGATTGGCGAATTCGTTGCCGCGGAAGGCGACGACCATGCCCTTCGGCCCGGCCTCCAGCTTCTCGACGCCGACGGCGCGGCAGGCGCGCTTGAGCGCCACGGTGGCGAGCAGGTTTTCCACCTCCTCGGGCATCGGGCCGAAGCGGTCGACCAGTTCGGCGGCGAGCGCCTCGCTCTCGGCGTCGGTCGCGAGCCCGCCGATGCGGCGGTAGAGGCCGAGGCGGACCGGCAGGTCGGCGACATAGGCTCGGGGATGAGGACGGGCAGGCCGAGGCTGATATTCGGCGTCCAGTCCCGCGCGGCCTCGCGCGATTCGCCGCCGCCGGCAGCCCGCAGCTCGGCCACCGCATCCTCCAGCATCTGCTGATAAAGCTCGATGCCGACCTCGCGGATATGGCCGGACTGCTCGTCGCCCAGCAGGTTGCCGGCGCCGCGCAGGTCGAGATCGTGCGAGGCGAGGGTGAAGCCGGCGCCGAGGGTATCGAGCGTCTGCATCACTTCGAGGCGTTTCTGCGAGGAGGCGGCGAGCGTGTGCGCGGCGGGCCAGGTGAGATAGGCGTAGCCGCGCTGCTTGCCGCGGCCGACGCGGCCGCGCAGCTGGTAGAGCTGGCCGAGGCCGAAGAGATCGGCGCGCCAGATCAGGATGGTGTTCACCGCCGGCATGTCGAGCCCGGATTCGACGATGTTGGTGGCGAGCAGGACGTCGTGCTTGCCCTCGCTGAACTCGGTCATCACCCGCTCGATCTCGGTGGGCGGCAGGCGGCCATGGGCGGTGGCGGTGCGCAGGTCCGGCGCGATCTCGGCCAGGCGCTCGCGCATCCGGTCGATATCCTCGATATGCGGGACGACGCAGAAGATCTGCCCGCCGCGGAAGCGCTCGCGGGCGATGGCCTCGCGGATCACCAGCTTGTCCCACGGCATGATGAAGGTGCGCACGGCGAGGCGGTCGACCGGCGGGGTGGTGATCAGCGAGAGGTCGCGCACGCCGGTGAGCGCGAGCTGGAGGGTGCGGGGGATCGGCGTCGCGGTCAGGGTGAGGACGTGGATGTCCGCCTTGAGCTGCTTGAGCCGTTCCTTGTGGGCGACGCCGAAATGCTGCTCCTCGTCGACGATGAGGAGGGCGAGATCGGCGAAGGCGATGGTTTTGGAGAGCAGCGCGTGGGTGCCGACGACGATGTTCACCGTGCCGTCGGCGAGGCCGGCCTTCACCTTCGCGGTGTCCTTGGCGGAGACGAGGCGGGAGAGCTGCTCGACGCGGATGGGCAGGCCGGCGAAACGCTCGGAGAACAGGCGGTAGTGCTGGCGGGCGAGCAGCGTGGTGGGCACCACCACGGCGACCTGGGCGCCGGACATCGCGGCGATGAAGGCGGCGCGGAGAGCGACCTCGGTCTTGCCGAAGCCGACATCGCCGCAGACCAGGCGGTCCATCGGCTTGCCGGCGGCGAGATCTTCCATGACGTCGGCGATGGCGCGGGCCTGGTCCTCGGTTTCGGTGTAGGGGAAGCGGGCGCAGAATTCGGCGAAGGCGCCATCGTCGGCGGCGAGGATCGCGGCGTCGTGCAGCTTGCGCTCGGCGGCGATGCGGATGAGGCCGGCCGCCATGTCGCGGATGCGGTTGCGGGCCTTGGCCTTGCGCGCCTGCCAGGAGGCGCCGCCCAGGCGGTCGAGCCCGACGCCGGCGGTCTCGCTGCCGAAGCGGGAGAGCATGTCGATGTTCTCGACCGGCAGGAAGAGCTTCTGGTCGCCATCGTAGAGGATGCGCAGGCAGTCATGCGGCGCGCCCTCGACGCTCAGCGTCACCAGACCATCGTAGCGGCCGATGCCGTGATCCTGATGGACGACGAGATCGCCCTCGGCGATTTCGGTGGCGTCGGCGATGAACTGGTCGGCGCGCTGGCGGCGGCGCGGCGGGCGGGCGATGCGCTGGCCGAGCAGGTCCTGCTCGGCGACGATGGCGAGATCGTCGGCGACATAGCCGCGTTCGAGGCCGAGAACGGCGAGCAGCACGGCGTCGCCCTGGGCGATGCGGGCCTCGGCGGCGTTGTCGATCGGGATCGACCGCATGCCGTGGTCGCGCAGCAGGGCGGCGAGACGGTCGCGCGAGCCGGCGGACCAGGCGGCGAGGACGACGCGGCGCCCGGCCTCGCGCCAGCGGGCGGCGAGCAGGCGGAATTCGTCATAGACCGAGGCGATGCCCTGGGCGGAAGCGAGGATGGCGCCGGGACGGCCGCCGGCTTCGACACCCTCGGCCCCGTCGGGCCGGGCGAAGGGGGAGAACACCGTGGCCCCGCGGGCGCGGAGCAGCGTATCGAGGCCGGCGCGGTCGAGATAGAGGCTGGCGGGCGGAATCGGCCGGTAGGGCGCCTCGCCGGCGCGGGGCGGGGCGCGGCGGGCTTCGTAATGATCGGCGATCATCTCGAAGCGGGCGGCGGCGGCCTCCTCGGCCTGGTGGTCGAGGCTGATGGCGGCACCGGGCGCATAGTCGAACACGGTTTCCATCGTCTCGCAGAAGAGCGGGGCGAAATGCTCCATGCCGGGCTGGCGGCGGCCCTCGGAGACGGCCTCGTAGAGCGGGTCGGCCTGCGCCTCGGCGCCGAACATCTCGCGAAAGCCGGTGCGGAAGCGGCTGACCGCCTCGGCATCGAGCGGCAGTTCGGTGGCGGGGCGGAAGGTGAGCTGCGCCAGCGCCTCGCCGCTGCGCTGGGTGCCGGGATCGAAGCGACGGAGCGTGTCCACCGTGTCGCCGAACAGGTCGATGCGGGCGGGGGATGGCTCGCCGGCGGGCCAGACGTCGAAAATGCCGCCGCGCACGGCGAAATCGCCGGGCTCCATCACGGTGCCGACGCGGTGATAGCCGCGCTGTTCGAGGAAGCGGGCGAGATCGTCCGGGGCGGCGGCGCCGCCGGGGGCGATGGTGCGGCTGGCGCCGGCGAAGCGGGCGCGCGGCGGGGTGCGCTGGAGTGCGGCGTTCACCGTGGTCAGCACGATGCGGGTGCCCTTGGCCGGCTCCAGCAGCCGGGCCAGCGCGGCGACGCGATCGGAGACGATGGCCGGGTTGGGCGAGACGCGGTCGTAGGGCAGGCAGTCCCAGGCGGGGAAGCGGATGATTTCGGCGGCGGGGGCGAAGAAGGCGAGCGCGTCCTCCAGCCGGGCGAGGCGGGCATCGTCGCGCGCGATGTGCAGCACCGTGCCGGCCTCGGCGGCGCGGCGGGCGATCAGGTCGGCGTCGAACCCTTCCGGCGCGCCGTAGACGGGAAGCAGGCTCATCGCCCGCGCTTGGCGCCGAACTCGCCCTGGGCGATCTCCGCCGCCTCGTCGCGGATGCGGCGGAGCATGTCCGACTCGGCCTCGGCCGGGACCGGCTTGCGGCCGGTCAGCCAGTCCGCCAGCTCGGCGTCGGGGTGTTCCATCACCGCCTCCAGCGCGTCGAGCGCGTCATCGTCCATCGACCCGATATATTTGCGGGCGAAGCCGCCGATCATCAGGTCGTTTTCATACGTGCCGCGATGGGTGGCCCGGTAGAGCAGCCGGCGGCGGCGCTGTGCCAGCGCCTCGGTCGATACTTCGGTCATGATGGGTTGCGATATAGTGGAGTGCTCCGCCACTGTCAGCCCGTGACCACCAACATCTCCGAGTCGCTGGCGCCGTTGCGGGCCGAGCTTGCCAGCCTGCCGGGAATCGGCCCGAAGCTCGCGGCGCTGATCGCGCGCGCCGTGGGCGGGCCGAGCGTTGGCGACGTGCTGTTTCATCTGCCGCTGCATTTCATCGACCGATCGCGGCATTCGACGCTGGCGGAGGCGGAGCCGGGGATGGTCGCGACGGTGATGGTCGAGGTGGTGCGGCACGAGGCGCCGGCGCGGCAAGGGCAGCCGCACCGGGTGGTGATTCGCGACGCCAGCGGCTTCGGCGAGGTGGTGCTGTTCCACCCCGGGCGGCTGCGGCAGTTTCCGCTGGGGGCGAAGCTGCTGCTGTCGGGCAAGGTCGAGCGGTTCGCCGACCGCCCTACCCTGCCCCATCCCGATTACGTGCTGGCGGCGGCGCAGGCGGCGAGCCTGCCGGCGATCGAGCCGGTGCGGGGGCTGACGGCGGGGCTTTCGGCGCGGGTGATGGCGCGGGCGGTCGAAGGCGCGCTCGCCCGGCTGCCGGAGCTGCCGGAATGGCTGTTGCCCTCCGTGCTGCAAAAGCGGGGCTGGCCGGGCTTTGCCGCGGCGCTGCGGGCGCTGCACGCGCCGGCCGCGATGCCCGGCGATGGCCCGGCGCGGCGGCTGGCCTATGACGAGTTGCTGGCGCGGCAGCTCGCCTTCGCGCTGATCCGCGCGCGGCGGCGGCGGCGGAAGGGGCGCGCCTTTGCCGGCGATGGAAGGCTGCGGGCGGCGGCGCTGGCGCGGTTCGGCTTCGCGCCGACCGCGGCACAGGACGAGGCGCTCGCCGAGATCGACGCCGATCTCGCTTCACCGCACCGGATGCTGCGGCTGTTGCAGGGCGATGTCGGCGCGGGGAAGACGCTGGTGGCGACGCTGGCGATGCTGCGCGTGGTCGAGGCCGGGGCGCAGGCCGCGCTGCTCGCCCCCACCGAATTGCTGGCGCGCCAGCATCTCGCGACACTGGAAAAACTCTGCCCGGTGCCGGTCGCGCTGCTGACCGGCTCGCTCAAGGCCGCAGAGCGGCGGCGCGTGCTGGAAGGGCTCGCCGACGGGTCGATCCCGATCGTGGTCGGCACCCATGCGATTTTCCAGAAGAGCGTCGCGTTCCACGATCTTGGCCTCGCGGTGATCGACGAGCAGCACCGGTTCGGCGTCGGGCAGCGCTTCGCGCTCGGCGCCAAGGGGCGGGCGACGGACATGCTGGTGATGACGGCGACGCCGATTCCGCGCACGCTGCTGCTCTCGCATTGGGGGGAGATGAGCGTGAGCCGGATTCTCGCCAAGCCGGCGGGGCGGCAGCCGATCCGCACCACGCTGCACCCGACGGGGCGGATGGAGGAGATCGTCGCCGCGGTGGCGCGGATGATCCGCCAGGGCGGGCGGGTGTATTGGGTGTGCCCGCTGGTCGCCGAGAGCGAGGCGATGGACATCGCCGCCGCCGAGGCGCGGTTCGCGGCACTCGCAGAGCGGTTCGGCGCGCGGGTGGTGCTGGCGCATGGGCGCCAGCCGATCGAGATTCGGGCGGCGGCGCTGGAGCGCTTCGCCCGCGGCGAGGCGGATATCCTGGTGTCGACCACGGTGATCGAGGTGGGGGTGGACGTGCCGGAGGCGAATGTGATGGTGATCGAGCATGCGGACCGGTTCGGGCTGGCGCAGCTGCACCAGCTGCGCGGGCGGGTGGGGCGTGGGGCGGCGGCGAGTTTCTGCCTGCTGCTGCACGGCGACGAGCTGAGCCAGGCGGCGCGGCGGCGGCTGGCGATCCTGCGGGAGACGGAGGACGGGTTTCGCATCGCCGACGAGGATTTCCGGCTGCGCGGCGGCGGTGACATATTGGGGGCGAAACAGTCCGGCCTGCCCGGCTACCGGCTGGCGGACGCGGAACGCGACGAGGACCTGATTCCGATGGCGCAGAAGGACGCGACATTGCTGCTCGATACCGACCCGCAGCTCGAAACCAGGCGCGGGCGGGCGGCGCGGGTGCTGCTGCACCTGTTCGGGCAGGACCGCGCGATCCGCGCGCTGGTGGCCGGATGAGCCGGGCCTATCCGGAGGCGCCGCGCGTCGGCATCGGGGTGGTGCTGCTGCGCGGCGAGGAGGTGCTGCTGATCCGCCGCGGCCGCAAGCCGGCGCTGGGGGCGTGGAGCCTGCCGGGGGGCGGGCAGGAGCTGGGCGAGACGGCGGAGGCGGCGGCGCGGCGGGAATTGCGCGAGGAGACCGGGCTCGAAGTCGGGGCGCTGATTCTGGCGGCGCATGTCGACTCGATCCATCGCGACGCGGCGCAGCGCATCGAGTTCCATTACACCATTCTCGATTTCGCCGGTCTGTATCAGGGTGGCGAGGCGGTGGCGGGGGATGACGTGACCGACATCGCCTGGGCCAGGGCGGCGGAATTCGACCGCTACGAATTGTGGAGCGAGGCGCGGCGGGTGATCGGCATCGCCCGCCGGCTGCTCGGCGTTGCTACATGAAGAGTTTGCGGTCCTGCTTCATGCCGGCATAGAGCGGGGCCACCCATTTGCCGTAGCCGTTGTAGATTTGCGTCGGCACCACCTCGCCGGTGCCGATGACGCGCTCGCGCGCCTGGCTCCAGCGCAGGGTGGGGTAGTTCGGGTTCACATTGGCCCAGAAGCCGTACATGTCCGGGCTGGTCTTTTCCCAGAAGGTCACCGGCTGGTCCTTGAGGAACTCGATGCGGACGAGGGATTTCGCCGATTTGAAGCCGTATTTCCAGGGCAGCACGACGCGGATCGGCGCGCCGTCCTGCTTTGGCATTTTCGCGCCGTACATGCCGGTGCCGACGAAGGCGAGCTCGTTCATCGCCTCCGCCATGGTCAGGCCCTCGTGATAGGGCCAGGGGAAGAAGGGAATCGACAGGCCCGGCATCACCTTCGGGTCGGCGAGCGAGGTGAAGCGGAGATATTTCGCGCCCGAGAGCGGCTTCGCCAGTTTCACCAGCTCGGCAAGCGGAAAGCCCTCCCAGGGGACGACGAGGGACCAGGCCTCGACACAGCGATGGCGGTAGATGCGGGTTTCGGTGCTGACCTTCTTCATCAGGTCGTCGAAGGAGAGGGTGAAGGGTTTTTCGACCATGCCGTCGATCCGGATGGTCCAGGGTTCGGTGGGGAGTTTCTGGGCCTTGCGCCAGATGTCCTTGTGCAGGCCGAATTCGTAGAAATTGTTGTAGGTTTCGGTGTTGTGGCGGGGGGTGAGGCCGCGCGCGGGGTCGAACCGGGCGGCGGAGGGCGGATAGTCGGCAATGCGATCGCCCGGTTTGGCGTCGGCGAGCGCGATGTTGAGAGGATCGCCCGGTTTGGCGTCGGCCAGCGCGGCGCCGATCTGGCCGAAGCCGAGCATGGCGCCGCCCAGCGTGGCGAGGGCGGCGCGGCGGTTGAGCGCGAGATGCGGGGGTGTTGCATCCCGCTCGGGCAGGGACCAGTCCGGTGTGCGGATGACGTGCATGGTTGTTCTCCTCGGGCGATAGATTACTCTGGTGCGCGAAGGCCATTCATCAACCCGCCGTGACCGCGGCGGGATCACCCATCACAGCTTCGGGACCGCATGACCGACAGACCGATCGACCGCCTCATCGCCGTCATGGCCGCACTGCGGCATCCGGAGACCGGATGCCCGTGGGATCGCGAGCAGGATTTCGCCACCATTGCCCCCTATACGGTCGAGGAGGCCTATGAGGTTGCGGACGCGATCGGAAAAGGCGACGCGGCCGCGCTGCGCGACGAGCTGGGCGACCTGTTGTTCCAGGTGGTCTATCACGCGCGGATGGCGGAGGAGCGCGGCTGGTTCGGCTTCGACGAGGTCGCCGCCGGGATTGCCGACAAGATGATCCGCCGGCATCCGCATGTGTTCGGCGATGCCGAGGCGCGGGATCAGGCGGCGCAGACGCGGGCCTGGGAGGCGGACAAGGCGCGCGAGCGGGCGGCGCGGGCGGAGAGCGGCGTGCTGGATGGCATCGCCACCACGCTGCCGGCGCTGATGCGGGCGCGCAAGCTCGCGGGGCGGGCGGCGCGGGTCGGCTTCGACTGGCCGGATGCCGATTCGGTGCTCGACAAGCTCGACGAGGAGACGGCGGAGCTGCGCGCCGAGCTGGCGGGGGCGGACCCGGCGCGGATCGAGGACGAGCTGGGCGACATGTTCTTCGTGATGGTCAATCTCGCCCGCAAGCTCGGCTGCGATGGCGAGCAGGCGCTGGCGCGGGCGAACGCGAAGTTCGAGCGCCGGTTCCGCGCGGTGGAGGCGCGGCTCGCTGCCGCCGGGACGACGCCGGAGGCGGCCGGGCTCGCCGAGATGGAGGCGCTCTGGCAGGCGGTGAAGCGGGAGGGCTAGAGCACGAAACCCGATCCGAAAGGATCGGAACGTGCTCTAACTTATTCATAAATAGAGCGCGTCGCGCAGGCGGTGCCAGGTGTCGCGGTCGGCGGCGGCGATGAGGCCGCCATCGATATCGGCGGGGCGCCAGGCCTCGCCATCCGGCCGGCGGACATGGCCGCCGGCTTCCTCGACGATCAGCGTGCCGGCGGCATGGTCCCACGGCAGGGTGCGGCGGGAGACCGCGGCGTGCATGTGGCCGGAGGCCATGGCGCGGTAGGTGGCGGCGGCGCAGCGCAGGTTGGGCGTCTGCCCGATTGCGGCGAGGCTGCCGAGCACGCGGGATTTTTCGGCCGGCTCCATGTATTGCCAGGAGACCGAGGCGATCATCTGCGCGAGCGGCGCCGGGGATGCGACGCGCAAAGGCAGGAATTCGGCACGCTCCGCCGCGCCGCGGAGCAGGAAGGCGCCGGCGCCGCGCGTGGCGAGCATGGTGTCGTCGCGCAGCGGGTCGTGGATCAGCCCGGCGATGGTCTCGTTGCCCTCGACCAGGGCGATCATCAGGCCGAACAGCGGCAGGCCGGCGGCGTAGTTCTGGGTGCCGTCGATCGGGTCGATCACGAAGACCGGGCCGGGGCCGGCGACCGCGCCGAGCAGCGCGGGATCGGCGGCGACCGATTCCTCGCCGATCACCGCGACATCGGGGAAGAGGGCGCGCAGGCCCGCGGTCAGCGCGCGCTCGGCCGCCTCGTCGGCCACGGTGACGGGGTCGAGCGGGCCGGATTTGGTGCGCATGTCGGCCGGGCCGATATGGCCGAAGCGCGGCATCACGATGCTGCCGGCGACCTCGCGCAGCAGCGCCGCGATGGCGGAAAGATCGGATCTGTCAGGCATCATGGGCGGGATTCCGGGACGATGGGTCAGGGCGACGGGGCGTGCAGCGCGGCTTCGTGGTCGCGCTCGAAGCGGGCGCGGTCTTCGGGGCGGAGCCGGACCTCGATGGCGATCGACTCCTCGCCATCCGCGCGGGAGAGCACCTCGCCGTGGCGGTAGAGCCAGGCGAGGGCGGCGCCGTCGGCATGGGCGAGCCAGTAGGTCGCGACCTGCATGGCGCCGGCGAGGCGGGCGTCGATCGCGGCGCGCAGGGTTTCGAGATTTTCGCCGGACAGCGCCGAGACGGCGATGGCGGCGGGGCCCGGCAGGTCGGCGGTGGCGGGATCGAGCAGGTCGATCTTGTTCATCACCTCGATGCAGCGGGAGGACCAGCCCTCGTCGATCATGCCGGAGCGGGCCATGCCATCGAGCACCGAGATGACGTCGGCGCGCTGGGCGGCGCTGTCGGGGTGGGCGCAGTCGCGGACATGGAGGATGATGTCGGCGGCGGCGACCTCTTCGAGCGTGGCGCGGAAGGCGGCGACGAGTTCGGTCGGCAGGTCGGAGATGAAGCCCACCGTGTCCGACAGGATGGCATGGCGGCCGGAGGGCAGGACGATGAGGCGCATCGTCGGGTCGAGGGTGGCGAAGAGCTGGTCCTGCGCGTGGACGGTGGCGCCGGTGAGCGCGTTGAACAGGGTGGATTTGCCGGCATTGGTGTAGCCGACCAGGGCGATGACGGGATAGGGCACGCGGTTGCGCGCGGCGCGGTGCAGGGCGCGGGTGCGGCGGACCTCGTCAAGCTCGCGGCGGAGGCGGGCGATGCGGTCGGTGATCAGGCGGCGGTCCGCCTCGATCTGGGTTTCGCCGGGGCCGCCGAGAAAGCCGAAGCCGCCGCGCTGGCGCTCAAGATGGGTCCAGGAGCGGACGAGGCGGGAGCGCTGGTAGGCGAGATGCGCGAGTTCGACCTGGAGCACGCCCTCGGCGGTGCGGGCGCGCTCGCCGAAAATGTCGAGGATCAGGCCGGTGCGGTCGATGACCTTGCATTTCCAGGCACGTTCGAGATTGCGCTGCTGCACCGGGCTGAGCACGGAATCGACCACGGCGACGTCGATTTCGGCCTCGGCGATGGACTCGGCGATGCGGCTCACCTGGCCCTCGCCGAACAGGGTGGCGGGGCGGTGGGCGCGGAGCTGGACGATCTCGTCATGGGCGATGACGAGACCGATGGAGGCGGCGAGGCCGATGGCCTCGGCCAGCCGGGCCTCGGCCTCGCGCGGGCCGTTGCGCCGCCCGCCATGCTCCCAGGGCAGCAGGATGGCGGCGCGGGTGGGCGCGGCCTTTGTCGGTATGCTCAATCCGGCCTACTCGGCGTCGCGATCGGCATCGCCGGCGCGGCCGAGGGTGAGGGTCGCCCCGCTGGCGCTGGCCGGCGCATCGGCCTTGGCCGCGTCGAAGAGCTGGATCGGCGCGCCAGGCATCACGGTCGAGATCGCGTGCTTGTAGACGAGCTGGGTATGCCCGTCGCGGCGGAGGAGGACGGAGAAATTGTCGAACCAGGTGATGACGCCCTGAAGCTTCACGCCGTTCACCAGGAACACGGTGACCGGGGTCTTGCTCTTGCGAACGTGATTGAGGAACACATCCTGCACGTTCTGCGATTTTTCGTTGGCCACGTGTGGAATCCTTTTTTTCTTGCCGTGCATGGCTTGTGCCATGGCGTGGTTGCGTCGACCCGCTTCCGGGAGATCCGGCACGCGAGAGCGGCTCCGGCCCGCCGGACTGCGGGCAGACGGATGGCGCCGATGTGGATATAGACCGGCGCGGCCGCGAAACCAATCAGGCTTGCCGGCGATGGGCGAAAAAAACGACCGTGGCGGCCGTGGTGTCGATCACAAGATCACAAGATCACAAGATCACAAGATGAAGCCGCCGCCCAGAACGCGGGAGTCCTGATAGACGACGCAGGCCTGGCCGGGGGCGGCCAAAGCAGGCGTGTCGAGGGTGACGAGGTTGCGGGCGATGTCGATCTCGGCGGGGTGCGGCGCCTCGCCGGCGCGGAGCTTGACGCTGGCGCGGAACGGGGCGGCGGGCGGATCGATCAGCCAGTTCGGCTCGGCGATCCTCACCTCGCGGCCGCCGGCGCCGCGCGGGCCGACGACGATGCGGCGGCGGGCGGCGTCGATCCTGGTGACGACATGGCCGGAGGCGGCGCCGAGGCGCTTCGCCTGGCCGACCGTGTAGCGGGCGATACCCTGGTGATGGTCGAGCACGGCGCCGTCCTCGGTGACGATTTCGCCGGGGGCGGCGGCATCGGGGCGGAGCTTCGCGACGATGTCGGCATAGGTGCCGGAGGGGACGAAGCAGATGTCCTGGCTGTCCGGCTTTTCGGCGACGGGCAGGTGCATCCGCGCGGCCGCGGCGCGGACGGCGTCCTTGTCCGGCATGGTGCCGAGGGGGAAGCGGGAGAATTCGAGCTGGTCGCGCGTGGTGGCGAAGAGGAACCAGGACTGGTCGCGCCGCGCATCGACCGCGCGGTGAAGCTCGGCCCCGTGCGTCCCCTCCTCGCGGCGGACATAGTGGCCGGTGGCCAGCGCCGCCGCGCCGAGATCGCGGGCGAGGCCGAGCAGGTCGCCGAATTTGAGGTGCTGGTTGCAGCGCACGCAGGGGACCGGGGTGCGGCCCGCGGCATAGGCATCGGCGAAATCGCCGATCACCGCGCTGCGGAAGGCGGTTTCGGCATCGATCACGTAATGGGCGATGCCGAGACGGTCGGCGACGTTGCGGGCGTCGTGGATGTCCTGCCCGGCGCAGCACGCACCCTTGCGGCCGGTGGCGGCGCCGTGATCGTAGAGCTGGAGGGTGACGCCGATCACCTCGTGCCCGGCCTCGTGCATCAGCCCGGCGACGACCGAACTGTCCACCCCGCCGGACATGGCGACGACGACGCGCACGATCTCAGCCGTTCTGCGCGTTCCGCACGCCGGCGGGCAGCTTCACGACGAGCCCGTCCAGCGCCGGGGACATCACGATCTGGCAGCCGAGGCGGGAGGTCTTTTCGAGGCCGAAGGCGAGGTCGAGCATGTCTTCCTCGTCTTCCGAGGCGGCGGCGAGCTTCGCGAACCAGTCGGGCTCGACGATGACATGGCAGGTGGAGCAGGCGAGCGAGCCCTCGCAGGCGCCTTCGATGTCGATCCCGTGCTTGTGGGCGATTTCGAGCACCGACAGGCCGGACGGGGCGTCCACCGTCCGGCGCGTGCCGTCGCGCTCGATGAAAGTCATGTTCGGCATGTGAGACCCTTGATCCGGTTGCGTTGACGAAGGCGCGCGATCCGGGCGCCGTTCACGCTGCGGAGGTAGAGACATGCGCGGATTTGCGCAAGGCGCGGGCGGCAAGACGCCGATATGCGGCGAGGAAGCGGGCCGGCGCATCCGCCGGCGCGTTCCAGGGCAGCGAGACGCGGATGGCGCTGGACGCGAGATCGCCCAGGCCCATCGCGGCGAGGACGTGGCTGCGGGCGACCTTGCCGGAGGAGCAGGCGGCACCGGCGGAGATGCGGATACCTTCGAGATCGAGCGCGATGACCTGGGTTTCGGCGGCAAGGCCGGGCAGGACGAGGCAGGTGGTGTTCGCGAGGCGGGGCGCGCCGGCGCCGGCGATGATTGCGCCGCAATCGCGCGCGCCGGCCTCGATCGCGTCGCGCAGGGCGGCGAGGCGCGGGTCGGGGCGCTGGTCGGGGCGCGGGGTCGCATGCGCGGCATCGAGGGCGGCGGCGAAGCCGGCGATGCCGGGCAGGTTGTGGGTGCCGCCGCGGCGGCCCTGTTCCTGCCCGCCGCCGCGGACCAGCGGGACGAGGCGGGACGCGGCATCGGCGGCGAGCAGCAGGGCGCCCACCCCTTTCGGGCCGCCGAGCTTGTGCGCGGAGACGGCGACGCTGGACGCGCCCTGGGCGAGATAGTCCGGGTTGGGCACGCGGCCGGCGGCCTGCACGGCATCGACATGCAGCATCGTGCCGCTCGCGGCGCAGAGGGCGGCGATGGCGGCGATGTCGTTCAGCACGCCGGTTTCGTTGTTGGCCGCCATGACGCAGGCGAGCGTGGGGCGGTGCGCGGCGAGACACGCGGCGAAGGCCGCATGGTCGAGCCGGCCGGCTTCATCGACCGGGGCGATGACGGCATCCGGAGCGGCGGCGCGGACGGCGTCGTGCTCGGTGGCGCCGATGACGATGCCGCCGCCGGCGGCGAGGCCGTGGATCGCCATCGCGTTCGCCTCGGTGGCGCCGGCGCAGAAGACCACGTTTTCCGGGCGGGCGCCGAGACGCGCGGCGAGGGTGGCGCGGGCGGATTCGAGCAGCTTGCGCGCCGCCCTGCCCTCGGCATGGACCGAGGCGGGGTTGCCGACGAGATCGAGGGCGGCGAGGACCGCCGCGCGGGCCGCGGGGCGGAGCGGCTCGGTCGCGTTGGCGTCGAGATAGAGGCCGGGATCAGCGCCGGGCGATGGGGGCGTCATGATCGGTTTCGCGCGAGTCCGCCTGATACTGCGCGCGCGACTCCGCGCGGGCCACGCGGGCTTCGAGATCGGTTAGTTCGGCACGCAGACGCTCCATCTCGCTCAGCAGCGGGTCGATGCAGGGATCGCAGGGCGTGCCGTAGGGATCGAAGCGGGGTTTGGGCGGGCGGATCGCGGTGCCGCGCTCGACCGGGCGGGCGGGGATGCCGACCACGGTGGTATTCGCCGGCACATCGGCGACCACGACCGCGTTGGCGCCGATGCGGGCGTTCTCGCCGATCAGGATGTTGCCCAGCACCTTGGCGCCGGCGCCGATGATGACGTTGTTGGCCAGCGTCGGGTGGCGCTTGCCGCGCTCGCTCGACGTGCCGCCGAGCGTGACCTGGTGGTAGAGATAGACATCGTCGCCCAGCACGGCGGTTTCGCCGATGACCACGCCCATGCCGTGATCGATCATGCAGCGGCGGCCGATCGTCGCACCCGGATGGATTTCGATTCCCGTCGCCACCCGGGCGAGATGCGAGAGGAAGCGGCCGGCGAGGCGCAGCCGGTGCCGCCAGAGCCAGTTCGCGACGCGGTGCAGCAGGATGGCGTGCAGGCCCGGATAGCACAGCAGAACCTCGAGATCCGACCGGGCGGCCGGATCGCGCTGGCGGTAGGCCCGGATGGTTTCACGCAAAAACATTGAGCTCATGCGACATTTCCGTGGAAAATCTGGATGCCATCCGTTATCTGTGTGCCTCTCCGGCGATATTGGCGCCGGATGGAGGAAATGAAAGCTCTAGCGGGCCCCGGGATACGATTTTTCGGGCGGGAGACGAAGTTTTGGCGCACGGCTTCCCCGGTGTTCATGGCAACAGCGCGACGCGGTGTGCCGCGGGAGGGCTGGACAACCGCGATCCGCATGCCGGACAGGCGGTTTTGGGGCCGGCTTTCGGGGCCATGCTTGCGGGTCGTCGCGCGCGTCATGACGGGGAGAGTAGGTATGCATACCGGACCGGTCAATCATTCGTGGAGGCAACCTATATATAAGTGTCGAAGCCGTTTCCCCGGCTCCGGCGGCACCTGAGGGCGCGAGGGCGGCGGCAGGCCGCCGACGGGGGAACATTCCTGCATCCGGCGACGATCAAGGCCGGGTGATGTGACGATCGATTGGGAAAGACCAGACAAGACCATGCCTGAAGTTATGTTTGCCGGGCCGGATGGCCGTCTCGAAGGGCGTTATCACCATGCCAAGGACCGGGGGGCGCCGCTGGCGCTGGTGCTGCACCCGCATCCGCTGCATGGCGGAACCATGAACAACCGCATCACCTACACGATGTATCAGGTGTTCCAGCGGCTGGGCTTCTCGGTGATGCGGTTCAATTTCCGCGGCGTCGGGCGCAGCCAGGGCAGCTATGACGGCGGCATGGGCGAGATCAACGACGCGGCCGCGGCGCTCGACTGGATGCAGGCGCTGAACCCCGGGCATGGCGGGCTGTGGATTTCGGGCTATTCGTTCGGCGCCTTCGTCGGCATGCAGCTGCTGATGCGCCGGCCGGAGGTTTCGGGCTGGATCAGCGTTGCGCCGCCGGCGGCGCATTACGATTTCGGCTTCCTCGCCCCTGCCCTTGCGGCGGGCTGATGATCCACGGCGACGCCGACGAACTGGTGCCGGAGAATTCGGTGCGCAAGCTGGTCGACAAGCTGAACACGCAGAAGGGTGTCGCCGTCGATTACCGCGTGCTGGAAGGCGCCGACCACGTGTTCGCCAACCATGCCGAGGCGATCGGCGAGGCGGTGGAGACCTATGTCAGCGGCGAGATCGCGCGCAAGCACATGGCGCTGGCGGCCGACTGAGCGGGATCGCGATACGGCAAGAAAGCGGGATCGCGATACGGCAAGAAAGCGGGATCGCGATACGGCAAGAAAGCGGGATCGCGATACGGCAAGAAAGCGGGATCGCGATACGGCAAGAAAGCGGGATCGCGATACGGCAAGAAAGCGGGATCGCGATACGACGAGAAAACGCCCGGCCCCGCGAGGGACCGGGCGTTTTTGATGCGCGCGATCAGGCGAGCGGCGGCGTTGCCGGCTCGGCGACGTGCAGTTCGATGCCGAGCGTGCCGATCAGCGCGGCGATGGGCGGGGGCGGCGGCAGGTCGGTATAGAGGGCGGAGACCTGGGCGAGCGTGCCGATCCGCACCATTGCCGGGCGGCCGAACTTGGAATGGTCGGTGACGAGGACGACGCGGCGGGCGTTGCGGATGATCGCCTGCGAACAGATCACCTCGTCCATGTCGAAATCGTAGAGCGCGCCGTCGGCGTCGATGCCGGAGACGCCGATGATGCCGATATCGACGCGGAAACGGTCGAACATGTCGCGGGTGGCCTGGCCGGTGATGCCGCCATCGCGGTTGCGGACCATGCCGCCGGCGACGATGACGCGGAAATCGGTGCTTTCGCTCATGATCCGCGCGACGTTGAGATTGTTCGTGATCACCGACAGGTCGTGATGGCCGAGCAGGGCGCGGGCGACCTGTTCGGTGGTCGAGCCGATATTGATGAAAAGCGAGGCGTGCTCGGGAATGTCCGCCGCCACCATGTCGGCGATGCGGAGCTTGGCTTCGAGATGGACCACGCGGCGGCGGTTGTATTCCATGTTCTCGATGCTCGACGGCAGGCCGGCGCCGCCGCGGTAGCGGCTGAGCTTGCCATCGGCGGCGAGCGCGTTGAGATCGCGGCGGATGGTCTGCACCGTGACGTCGAAATGGCGGGCCAGCGCCTCGATCGTCTGGAAGCCGTTCTGTTCGACCAGGGCGACGATTTCCGCCCGCCGGCTGATGGATGCGGCATGATCCGACACGCGATGTTCCTTATATTGCATACGAAACGAAAAGAGGGCGGCGTTTCGATTGCGAATATTGTTGGACCAGGGCGCGCGAAAAGGCAATCGGGCGGCACGGGCGGGCAGGCAGACGCAAAAAACCCGGCGGGTTTGCCGCCGGGCGTTTGGCCGGAACCGGTGGAGCGGGCTACTCGCCCTTCTTGCCGCGGGCGGAGCCGGAAGGGGTCGAACCGGCGGTCTTGGTGCCGAGGCCGATTTTCTTGGCGAGGGTGGAGCGCTGCTTGGCGTAGGCGGGCGCGACCATCGGATAGTCGCTCGACAATCCCCAGCGCTCGCGATACTGCTCGGGTGTCAGATTGTAAGCGGATTTAAGGTGACGGCGAAGCATCTTGAGTTTTTTACCGTCCTCAAGACAGACGATATAATCGTTGAAGACGGATTTCTTTGGATTGACTGCCGGCTCGAGCGGCGGCGGCGGCTCTTCGACAGGCTGATCCGTTCCGCTGAGGCTCATATAGACATCCCGGATGAGCGCGGGCAGCATTTCGGCTGAAACCGAATTGTGCGATACATGCGCCGACACAATCTGCGCAGTGAGTTGTAGGAGTTGTTGAGTGTCCTGGCTATCCGGCATCACTGGTCCTTCTTCGCCTCTACTTGATCATTTACCTTAGACTTGATCTGGAGCATTTTGATGTAAATTGCAAGAATTTACCTTTGAAATTCGTCCGAAAGGCGCAGGTAATTTAGCTCAACGCTGTTCCATTTTTTGAAAACGGTTAGAAAATGGTAATCCAGGATACGAAAGTCATGGAACTTCCCGCCCATAACCGGGCCATCGACATTACTGCGGAGACCTGCCCGATGACTTATGTGCGGACCAGGCTGGCGCTCGATTCGATGGCGGCGGGGGAGATTTTGCTGGTGCGGCTGCGCGGCGCCGAGCCGCGGGCGAACGTGCCGCGCGCCGCCGCCGACCAGGGGCACGACCTGCTCGACATGTTCGATCTGCCCGATGGCAGCGCCGTTGTCGTGATCAGGAAAGCGGAAGACTGAACAGCAGCGCGTCGCGCCCGGCGCCGTAATAGTCGCGCCGGCTGCCGGCGGGGCGGAAGCCGGCTTCGCGATAGAGGCTGGCGGCGGCGGCATTGGCGGCGTCGACTTCGAGAAAGACGGTCTCGGCCCCCCTGCCCCGCGCCGCCGCCAGGGCGGCGGCGAGCAGGGCGCGGGCGATGCCGCGCCGGCGGGCGGCCGGGGCGACGCCGATGGTCAGGATCTCGGCCTCGCCGGCGACCGCGCGGGCGATGACGAGGCCGCCGGCGGGGTCGATGAAGCCGAAGGTCGTCGGGTTTTGGAACAGGGCCGCGAAGGCGGTATCCGGCCAGGGATTGTCCGGGAAGGCGGCGGCGTGGATCGCGGCGAGGGACGCCGCATGGGCCATTGTGGCGGGCAACGGGGCGGGCAGCGGGGCGGGCACGCTCAGCGGCGCGGCGGCGGGCGCAGGCCGGCGGCGGGCAGGCGGGCCTCGGGCGGGTCGACATAGAGCGGGGCGGCCGCGCGCGGCGGCAGCCCGGCGGCGAGGCGCTGGCGCAGGGCGATGGCGATGCCGGCGATGGTGCAGGCGTCGATCCCGGTGGGCACGGCATCGATCCCGGCCGCGGCGAGGCGGGCGGCGATGTCGGCCGCGCGGTCGCCGGCGATGGCGATCGGGCCCTCCGGCGCCGGCAGGTCGGGCTCGTCGACGGCGCTGGCGGCGCCGTTTCGTTCGAGGAAAAGCCGGCCGCGCCGCGCCGTGGTGACGACCCAGAGCGGGCGGCCGAGGCCGGGCAGCATCGCCGCCATCGCCTCGCCCACGGTGACGCCGTGAACCGGCACGCCGGCGGCGACGCCGATTCCCTGGGCAAGCGCGAGGGAGGCGCGCAGGCCGGTGAAGCTGCCGGGGCCGATGGTGACGGCGATGCCGTCGAGCGCCGCCGCGGCAAGCCCCGATTCGGCCAGGCAATCCGCTGCCCAGAGCGGCAGCAGGTCGGCCAGGCCGGTTTCGGGCGCGCCCTCGCGCGCGGCGAGCACGCGATCGCCCGCGATCACGCCGGCGCGGGCGGATTTCAACGCGGCGTCGAGCACCAGCAGGCGCGCGGCGGGCGGCGCCATGTCAGAGCAGGACGCAGGCTTCGTCGAACCCGAGGCGCGGGGCGCGGGGGAACGGGTCCGCCGGCTCGCCGTAGCCGAGATTGATCAGGAAATTCGAGCGCCAGCCCTGGTCGGAGAGGAAGGTCTGGTCGACCTTCGCCTTGTCGAACCCGGACATCGGGCCGCAATCGAGCCCGAGGGCGCGGGCGGCCATGATGAGGTAGGCGCCTTGCAGCGTGCCGTTGCGGAAGGCGGTTTCCTCGGCGAGGTCGGGGTTGCCGGCGAACCAGGCGCGGGCATCGGCATGGGGGAAGAGCTTCGGCAGGTGCTCGTAGAATTGCGGGTCGTGGGCGACGATGACGGTGACTGGGGCGGCCATCGTCTTGTCGATATTGCCGGGGTTGAGGGCGGGTTTCAGCCGCTCGCGCGATTCGGGGCTGCGCAGGAAGAGGAAGCGCGCGGGCGAGCAATTGGCCGAGGTGGGGCCGTATTTCAGCAGGTCGTAGAGTTCTTGCAGCGTGTCGTCCGGGACCGGCGCGCCGGTCCAGGCGGATTTGGTGCGGGCGGTGCGGAACAGCGCATCGAGCGCGCCGGCATCGAGGGTCATGCGGACACTCCGTTGGGTTCGGGACGTCGGGGCGGCCCGGTCAGGCCGCCGGCCGGCTCAGGCCATCACCTGCTGCACCGATTTCACTTCGGGGACGTAATGCCTGAGCAGGTTCTCGATACCCATCTTGAGGGTCGCCGTCGAGGAGGGGCAGCCGGAGCAGGCGCCCTGCATGTGCAGCGAGACCACGCCGTCGCGGAAGCCGCGGAAGACGATGTCGCCGCCATCGCCGGCGACCGCCGGGCGGACCCGCATGTCGAGCAGTTCCTTGATCTGGTCGGCGATCTCGCGGTCGGCCGGGTCGACATCCTCCGCCGCCGCGTCCTGGGCGCTGTCCATCACCGGGCGGCCGGAGAGGTAGTGCTCCATGATCGCGCCGAGAACCTGCGGCTTGAGCGAGGGCCAGGCGCCGGGATCGTCGCTGGTGACGGAGACGAAATCGCCGCCGAGGAAGACGCGGGTGACGCCGGGCAGCGCGAACAGGGCCGCGGCCAGCGGGCTCGCGCCAGCCGCCTCGGCGGTGTCGAAATCGGCCGAGCCCTGGCCGAGCACCTCGCGGCCGGGGAGGAATTTCAGCGTGGCGGGGTTGGGGGTGACATCGGTTTCGATGAACATTGGCGGTCTCCGTCGTCAAACCGGACCTGTGCGGTCCTCTCCGGCACAACATCGTCCCGATCGGGGCAAAGAACAAGGGGGGCTGACGCAGGGCGAAACCGCGGATGAAATCGCCGTAGGCCATGATTCCGACACGGCGGCGCCAGCATCGCGTCATGAAGGGCGGGCTAGAGCGGGGTGGTTCAACCAACCGGAGTTCCGACATGAAGCCGATCCGCTCCCTCCGCGCCCACGCGCCCGCCGCATTGCTGGCCGCGACCATGGCCGGCGCCTCGATCGCCGCGATCGCCCTGCCGCATGCAAGGGCGGCGACACCCGAGAGCAAGAGCAAGACCACGACCACGGCCACCCCTGCCCCGCAGTCGCGCATGCTCGCGCATGTCGATCACCGGCTCGCGGCGCTGAAGGCGAAGCTGCGGATCACCGCTTCCGAGCAGGACGCGTGGCACGGCTTCGCCCAGGTCTCGCGCGACAACGCGACCTCGATCGCGACGCTCTACCAGAGCCGGGCCGCGCATCTCGCGACGATGAACGCGGTGCAGAACATGGAGTCCTTCGCCGCGATCCAGGCGAAGCAGGCGGACAACATGAACAAGCTGACCGCCGCGTTCCAGACGCTCTACGGCAAGCTGGACGCGGCGCAGCAGAAGACGGTCGATTCCATGTTCCGGACCTATGCCGAGCACCACATGGCGCATCACCGGAAGCTACGCGCCAAGGGCTGACGCCCCCTCAGCGCTCGGCGAGGACGAGGCGGCGGCGGCCGGCGCGCAGCGGGATGAGCCCGGCGACGTCCTTCGTCGCCTCGGTGATGACGACGCCGCCGGCCTGGGCGGCGATGCGCCGCCCGGCGCGCTCGATGAGCGGGGCGGCGCGGAGGATGGCGCGGCCGCCGAGCGGGGGGAGGAAGAGCGCGGCGTCGCGCCGTTCGACCCGGAACAGCGAATCGGCGAGCATGCGGCCGAGCTGGGAGGGCGAATAGGGCTGGCCGTGGCCGAAGGGCGTGCGGTCGAGATAGGCCCAGGACGAGGCGCGGTTGGGCACGACCACGATCATCCGCCCCTCGGGGCGCAGCACCCGCCAGGCCTCGCGCAGCAGGCGGCGGGCGGTTTCGGCGTGTTCGAGACCGTGGATCAGCAGCAGCCGGTCGATGCTGACATCGGCGAAGGGCAAGGCATCGTCCTCGACCAGCGCGCTGAGGCCGGGGCGGGCGATGGGCCAGGGGGCGGCGCCGATCTGCGCCGGCACGGCGGCGATGCAGCGCGCCGCCTGGTCGCGCCAGAGGCGCAGATAGGGGGCGGGATAGCCGAGGCCGAGCACCTCATGGCCGCGCGCCTCGGGCCAGAAATCGCGCAGCCGGGCGCGGATCAGCCGTGCGGTGGCGGCGCCGCGCGGCGTGGCGTAGAAATCGGCGATCGAGGGCGCATCGAGACGCATCCCTCCCCTATAGCATGTGAGAAGGACGGAGCATGGCCATTTCCCATCGCGGCTTCACGATCACGCGGGTGCCGATGCTCGCCGACAATTACGCCTGGCTGGTGGCGCATGGCGGCGCGTCCGCCTTCGTCGATCCGGCGGACGCGGCGGCGGCGATCGGGGCGGTGGAGGACGCGGGCGGGCGGCTGGACTGGGTGCTGCTGACGCATCATCACGACGATCACATCGCCGGGGCGGTGGCGCTCGCGGCGCGGTTCGGCGCGCTTATCGCCGGCAACGCGGCGGATGCGGCGCGGCTGCCGAAACTCGACGTAGCGCTGGCGCCGGGGCAGACGATCGATCTCGGCGGGGCGGCGGTGCGGATGATCGCGACCCCGGGGCATACGGTCGGGCATGTGACCTACGTGTTCGGCGATGCGGCGGCGGCGTGCGGCGACACGCTGTTCAGCCTCGGCTGCGGGCGGATGTTCGAGGGCACGCCGGCGCAGTTCCATGCGAGCTTGCAGGCGCTGGCGGCACTCGACCCCGAGACGCTGATGCTGTGCGGGCATGAATATACGCTGTCGAACGCGCGGTTCGGCCGGCATGTCGACCCCGACAACGCCGCGCTCGCGGCGCGGGCGGCGGAGGTGGAGCGGCTGCGGGCGGCGGGCGCGCCGACGCTGCCGGTGCGGCTTGCCGACGAGCTGGCGGCCAACCCGTTTCTTCGCGCCGCCTCGGCCGAGGAATTCGCCCGGCTGCGCGCCGCCAAGGACAGGTTCTGATCCCGGCCGCGGGCCGGAGCAGGAGTCTGACCAAGGCGGCGGGCCGGGGCAAAGATCAGGGCGAGAGCAGCGGGGCGATCTGGTCGAGCACGGCGGCGTCCTCGATCGTGGGCGGGATGACGGGCTGCGCGCCGTTGGCCATCTGCTTCATCGTGGCGCGAAGGATCTTGCCGGAGCGGGTCTTGGGCAGGCGCTGGACCACCAGCGCGTCCTTGAAGGCGGCGACCGGGCCGATGCGCTCGCGCACCAGGGCGACGAGTTCGGCGGCGATTTCGGCATCCGGCCGGGCGACGCCGGATTTCAGCACGACGAGGCCGAGCGGCACCTCGCCCTTCACCGCGTCCTGCCGGCCGATCACCGCGCATTCGGCGACATCGGGGTGGGCGGCGAGGACCTCTTCCATGGCGCCGGTCGAGAGGCGGTGGCCGGCGACGTTGATGATGTCGTCGGTGCGGCCCATCACCCAGATATCGCCATCCGCATCGACCATGCCGGCATCGCCGGTGCGGTACCAGCCGGGGAAGGCGTCGAGATAGGCGCGGCGGTAGCCCTCGTCGTCCTGCCAGAGGGTGGGGGCGCAGCCGGGGGGCAGCGGCAGGCGGATGGCGAGGGCGCCGACCTCGCCCTGGGGCATGAGCCCGCCCTCGGGTTGAGGGCCTGGACGTCGTAGCCGGGACAGGGGCGGCCGCCGGAGCCGGGCTTGAACGCGGTGAGGCCAAGGCCGCGGAAGCGGGCGGAGATCGGCCAGCCGGTTTCGGTCTGCCACCAGTTGTCGATCACCGGCTTGCCGAGCAGGGCGGCGACCCATTCGGCGGTCGGCGGGTCGCAGCGCTCGCCGGCGAGGAACAGGGCTTCGAGCTTCGAGAGATCATATTGGCGGGTGAGCGCGCCCGCGGGGTCCTGCTGCTTGATCGCGCGCAGGGCGGTGGGGGCGGTGAAGAGGGTTTTCACCCCGTGCTGGGCACAGACGCGCCAGAAGGCGCCGGCATCCGGCGTGCCGACGGGCTTGCCCTCGTACATCACGGTGGTGACGCCGGCGAGCAGCGGCGCGTAGACGATATAGGTGTGGCCGACGACCCAGCCAACATCGGAGGCGGTCCACATCACCTCGCTGGCGGAGCCGGGGCCGGGGTGGACGTCGTACATCATCGGGATGGTGGCGGCGAGGGCGACGGCGTGGCCGCCATTGTCGCGGACGATGCCCTTGGGCCGGCCGGTGGTGCCGGAGGTGTAGAGGATATAGAGCGGGTCGGTCGCGGCGACGGGGACGGGATCGTGCGGGGCGGCGGCGGCCTCGGCGTCGAGATAATCCTCGTCGCGGCCGGGGACCAGATCGGCGCGCAGGGCCTCGCGCTGGAAGATCAGGCAGGCGCGCGGCTTGTGGGCGGCGCGCTCCAGGGCGGCGTCGAGGATCGGCTTGTAGGGCACGACGCGGCCGGGTTCGAGGCCGCAGGAGGCGGCGATGACGAGTTTCGGCTCGGCGGAATCGATGCGGCTGGCCAGCTCGGGGGCGGCGAACCCGCCGAAGACGACGGAATGGATGGCGCCGAGCCGCGCACAGGCGAGCATCGCGATCGCCGCTTCGGGGACCATCGGCATGTAGATCACCACGCGGTCGCCCTTCGCGACACCGCGGGCGGCGAGCGCGCCGGCGAGTTTCGCCACCCGGTCGCGCAGGGCGCGGTAGGTGTAGCGGGCGATGCGGCCTTCCATCGCGCTGTCCCAGATCAGGGCGATGCGCTCGCCGGCGCCGGCGGCGATGTGACGGTCGAGGCAGTTGGCGGCGGTGTTCAGCGTGGCGCCGGGAAACCAGCGGCCGAACGGGCCCTGCGCGGGGTCGAACACTTTTTCATAGGGGGTGATCCAGTCGATGCGGCTTGCGGCCTCGTGCCAGTAGGCCTCCGGGGCTTCGTGCCATGAATCGTAGCGCGCCTGGTAGTGGCTGGACATGTCTTTCGCTCCCGTCGGTTCCGTTGGCCGGTCGTTGCCGGAGAGACTAGGAGCAAGCGGTGCCGCGGGCAATCGGGGGGGACGGCGGATCGGGGCGGAGATGAGCGCCGCGGCGCGGGATTGCGCGCTGCTGGAGGTCCGGGCGGGAATCGAACCCACATCCAAGGATTTGCAGTCCTCTGCATAGCCACTCTGCCACCGGACCGGCGCGGCTGAACCCGGCTTATCGGGCCGGGACCGGCGGCGGTCAAGCCCCGGGGATCGATGGCTTTGCCGGATCGGGCCGCGCGTCCTATAGAGGGGCGGCTTCAGCGTAGAGGATCTCCGATGTCGGACAAAGAAGGATATTTCCGCGCCGCCCGCACGATGATGGTGGACGGCCAGATCCGGCCCAACAATATCGCGGACGACCGGATCATCATCGCGATGCGCACGATCCGGCGCGAGCGGTTCTGCCCGGCGGCGCAGGCGGGCCTTGCCTATGCCGACGCCGACCTGCCGCTCGGCGGCGGGCGGTTCATGCCGGCGCCGCTCGGCGTGGCGCGGCTGGCCTATTTCGCCGCCCCCTCCCCCGGCGCGCGGGTGCTGGTGGTGGGCGCGAACACCGGATACGGCGCGGCGGTGCTGGCGGCGTGCGGCGCGCGCGTGACGGCGCTGGAGGAGGACGCGGGCCTGCGCGCGGCGGCGGCGGCGGCGCTGGCCGCCGAGGCGCCGGAGGTGCGGCTGATCGGCGGCGCGCTCGCCGCGGGCGCGCCGGCGGAGGCGCCGTTCGACGTGATCGTGATCGAGGGCATGGTGGACGCGCTGCCGGAGGGCTTCGCCGCGCAGCTCGCGCCGGGCGGAAAGCTGGTGGGCGTGCTGCGCGAGGGCGGCATCGGCCGGCTGGTGGTGGCCGAGGCGGTTGGCGGGCGGTTCGCCCACCGGGCCATGGCGGATTGCAACATGCCGGCGCTTGCGGCCTTCGAACGTAAGATTGCATTCAGTTTTTGATATCATGATGGATTTGATGTTCTCATTTGAGGAGACAGCCCCTTTGCGAACAGGACGGGCACGGCCGGGAAACCGGCGGATTCGGGCGGCGTTGACGGCGGCATTGCCGGTGGCGGCGCTGCTGGCCGCGCCGGCGGCGCGGGCGGCGGGCGACGGGCGCCCGGCGACGCTGACCGCGGCGCTGGCGCAGGCCTATTCCAACAACCCGACCTTGCAGGAACAGCGGGCGACGCTGCGCGCGACCGACGAGAACGTGCCGGCGGCGCTTGCCGGCTGGCGGCCGACGATCACCATCCAGGGTTCGGCCGGGCGGGTCGACGAGACCACCGAGAGCGCGTTCAACGCGGTCAACGCGCTTGGCCAGACCCAGCTGACGCGCTCGACGCTGACCGCGGCGCGCAACGACGCGATCGGGCAGATCACCGTCAACCAGTCGATCTTCGATGGCGGGCTGACGATCGCGAAGGTGCACCAGGCGAAGAACGAGGTCTATGCCGCGCGGGCGCAACTGCTCGCGACCGAGCAGAGCGTGTTCGGCAAGGTGGTCAACGCCTATGTCACGGTGATCACCGACCGGCATCTGCTGGCGCTCGACCGCAGCAACGAGGCGGTGCTGGCGCAGCAGCTGCGGGCGGTGAAGGACCAGTTCAAGGTCGGCGAGATCACCGAGACCTCGGTGGCGCAGGCCGAGGCTTCGCTGGCCGGGGCGCAGGAGCAGATCGCGGTGGCGCGGGGCAACCTGCATATCGCCGACGAGAATTTCCGCCAGCTGGTCGGCGCCTATCCGGCGAAGACGCTGGTGCCGCCGCAGCCGCTCGCCCTTGGGCGCGCGGGCAAGCAGGCGCTCGCCCGCGCGGCGCTGGCCAACAACCCGACGGTGGTGGCGGCGCTGTTCACCATGGCGTCGAAGAAGGATTCGATGGATGCGGCGGTGGCCGGGCTCGGGCCGCAGCTTTCGCTCTCGGCCTCGGCCTTCGACGAATCGAACCCCAGCGGGCCGCATTCGCGCACCACCGGCGGGCAGATCCTCGCCAACCTCACCATCCCGCTCTACCAGGGCGGCAAGCAATATGCCGCGATCCGCCAGGCGCGGGACAATGTGCAATACGCCTATGCCGGGGTGATCGACGCGCAGCGCGCCGCCGTGCAGCAGGCGACCCAGGCCTTCGAGGGGCTGAAGGCGGCGCGGGCGGCGATTGCCAGCAGCCGGGCGCAGATCCGGGCCGACGCGATCGCGCTCGACGGCACCGAGCGGCAGGAGATCGTCGGCACGCGCGACACGCTCGACGTGCTGAACGCGCAGCAGCAGCTGTTCAACGCGCAGACGACGCAGATCCAGAACATCGCCTCCGAGGTTGACGAATCCTACGCGATCGCGGCGGCGATCGGGCGGCTGACGGCGAGCGACCTCGCCTTGCCGGTCACGCAGTATGACGACCTCAAATATTACGACACCGTGAAGGGCGCGCTGTTCGGCAACGGCAACGTCGCCTTCCGCAATGCCGGCATCGCGCCGGACGGCACCCTGCTCGCCCGGCCCAAAACGGCGCCGGACGGGCCCAGCGAACTGCACATCAAGCCAGGGGACACTCACCCATGAGCGGAACGCCAACGGATCAAGCGGCCGAACCCTCGATGGACGAAATCCTTTCCTCCATCCGCCGCATCCTCAAGGACGATGACGCCGTCGCCATGCCGGCGGCGGAGACGGAGACGGCGGCGGCCCCGGCCGCCGGGCCGGTGCTCGACCTCGACCCGACGATGATGGTCGCGGAAGGGCGCGTCACCCCGAAGCCGGAGACGGGCGACGCGCTCGCACAGGGCGGCGCCATGGCGGCGGGGGCGGTGCTGTCGGGCGCGACGCCGCCGGGCATGGCGCTGGACCAGACGATCGACGCCGCCGCGGTGTCGCTGCGCGATCCCGAGCGGCTGGTCAGCCCCGAGGCCGCGCAGCGCGCCGCCGAGCATATCGGCGCGCTGCGCCGCACGGTCGCACCGGAGCGGGGGCTCGCACTCGGGCGCGGCGACATCACCATCGAGGAGATGGTGCGGGCGGAATTGCGGCCGCTGCTGAAGGCCTGGCTCGACGATCATCTGCCCAATGTGGTGGAGCGGATCGTGCGGTCGGAAATCGAGCGGCTGATCGGCGAGGACGGCCCGTAAGGCGCGCCTGGCGGGCTTTCGCCCCTGCCCGGTTTCGCGCATAAGAGCCTCATGCTGGACAAGACTTTCGACCCCGCCGCGTTCGAGACGCGGCTCTATGAAATCTGGGAAAACGCCGGCGCCTTCGCCGCCGATCCCTCGCGCGCGGCCGCACCCTTCACCATCATGATCCCGCCGCCCAACGTGACGGGGAGCCTGCATGTCGGCCATGCGCTGACGATGACGTTGCAGGACGCGCTGATCCGGTATCACCGGATGAGCGGGCGGGACGCGCTGTGGCAGCCGGGGACCGACCATGCCGGCATCGCCACCCAGCTGATGGTGGAGCGCGAACTCCAGCGCGAGGGCACATCGCGCCAGGAGATCGGCCGCGACGCCTTCCTGGAGCGGGTGTGGAGCTGGAAGGCCGAGCAGGGCGGCAACATCACCCGCCAGCTGCGCCGGCTCGGCGCCTCGCCGGACTGGTCGCGCGAGCGCTTCACCATGGACGAGGGGCTGTCGCAGGCGGTGCGGACCATCTTCGTCCGGCTGTTCAATGACGGGCTGATCTACCGCGCCAAGCGGCTGGTGAACTGGGACCCGGTGTTCCGCTCGGCGATTTCCGACCTCGAGGTCGAGATGCGCGAGGTGAAGGGGAATCTCTGGCATTTGCGCTACCCGATCGAGGGGACGGCGCGGACCATCACGGTGGCGACGACGCGGCCGGAGACGATGCTCGGCGATACCGCGGTGGCGGTGCACCCGACCGACGAACGCTATGCCGACCTCGTCGGCCGCACCGTGATCCTGCCGATCACCGGGCGGCGGGTGCCGATCGTCGCCGACGAGCATTCCGACCCGGAGAAGGGCTCGGGCGCGGTGAAGATCACGCCGGCGCATGATTTCAACGATTTCGGCGTGGGTCAGCGGCATGGGCTGGCGATGCCCTCGGTGCTGGACCGCGAGGCGCGGATCACGCTGGCCGAGATCCGCGCCGAATGCGCGCCGCAAGACGCGGCGTTTCTCGACAGTCTTGACGGGCTCGACCGGTTCGAGGCGCGGCGGCGGATCGTGGCGCATCTGGAGGAGACCGGCGCGCTGGAGACGATCGAGCCGCATGTGCACGCGGTGCCGCACGCCGACCGCTCGAACGCGGTGATCGAGCCGCTGCTGACCGAGCAGTGGTTCTGCAACGCCGAGGCGCTGGCGGGGCCGGCGATCGCGGCGGTGGAGGACGGGCGGGTGCAGTTCGTGCCGAAATCGTGGGAGAACACGTATTTCGCCTGGATGCGCAACATCGAGCCGTGGTGCATCTCGCGCCAGCTCTGGTGGGGGCACCGGATTCCGGCCTGGTATGCGCCGGATGGGAGCGTGTTCGTCGCCGAGACCGAGGCGCAGGCCCGGGCGCAGGCCGAGGCGCGGTTCGGCGCGGCGGTGGCACTGCGGCAGGACGAGGACGTGCTCGATACGTGGTTCTCCTCCGCGCTGTGGCCGTTCTCCACGCTCGGCTGGCCGGAGACGACGGCGGAGCTGGCGCGCTACTATCCGGGCGACGTGCTGGTGACGGGGTTCGACATCA
>NZ_CAJQZK010000022.1:0-57104 GCF_907164655.1 Acidocella sp. C78 | reverse complement strand
GACCTCTTCGGCGATGTTGAGCCCGCCCGGATCGGTCATCCGGCGCAGCTCCTCGATCTTGGCCTCAAGCTCGGCGACCGGTTTCTCGAAATCAAGGAAATGGCGCATGGCCGCGTTCGGTGCCGCAGTTTTCCGCCGGCGTCAAATTCTTCCCGAGCGTGGCGCGCGGCTCAGGCGGTTTCCCTGAACAGCTCGCGGCCGATCAGCATGCGGCGGATTTCCGAGGTGCCGGCGCCGATCTCGTAGAGTTTGGCATCGCGCAGCAGCCGGCCGGTCGCATAATCGTTGATGTAGCCGTTGCCGCCGAGGCACTGGATCGCCTCCAGCGCCATCCAGGTCGCCTTCTCGGCGGCGTAGAGGATGGCGCCGGCGGCGTCCTTGCGGGTGGTCCGGCCGCGATCGCACGCTTTCGCCACGGTGTAGACATAGGCGCGGGCGGCGCTCATCGTCACGTACATGTCGGCGAGCTTGCCCTGGATGAGCTGGAACTCGCCGATCTTCTGGCCGAACTGCTCGCGCTCGTGGACGTAAGGGATCACGATGTCGAGCGCTGACTGCATGATGCCCAGCGGCCCGGCGGCGAGGACGGCGCGCTCGTAGTCGAGCCCGCTCATCAGCACGTTGACGCCGCGCCCCACCCCGCCGAGCACGTTGGCCTCGGGGACGACGCACTCCTCGAAGACCAGCTCGCCGGTGTTGGAGCCGCGCATGCCGAGCTTGTCGAGCTTCTGGGCGCAGGAGAAGCCGGGCATGCCTTTCTCGATCAGGAAGGCGGTGATGCCGCGCGGGCCGGCTTCGGGGTCGGTTTTGGCGTAGACCACCAGCGTGTCGGCCTCGGGGCCGTTGGTGATCCACATCTTCGATCCGTTCAGCACGTAGGTTGTGCCGCGCTTGTCGGCGCGCAGGCGCATCGACACCACGTCCGACCCGGCATTGGGCTCGGACATCGCGAGCGCGCCGACCTTGCGGCCGGAGACGAGGTCCGGCAGGTAGCGCGCGCGCTGGGCGTCGGTGCCGTTGAGGCGGATCTGGTTGACGCAGAGATTGGAATGCGCGCCGTAGGACAGGCCGACCGAGGCCGAGGCGCGGGAGATTTCCTCCATCGCCACGCAATGGGCGAGATAGCCCATGCCCGCACCGCCATATTGCTCCGGCACGGTGATGCCGAGCAGGCCGATGTCGCCCAGTTTCGCCCAGAGATCGGCCGGGAAATCGTTGTCGCGGTCGATCGCGGCGGCGCGGGGGGCGATTTCGGCCGCGGCGAAGCGGCGGACCGTCTCGCGCAGGGCGTCGATCTCCTCGCCGAGATCGAAATCGAGCATGGTGTGGCTATTCGCGCGCATGGATTTGTCCTTCTCCCCGGTCGAGGCGTGCCGGCATCGCGGCTTCGAGCCAGCCCAGAGGCCGAGGGCGGCGCCGACGATGCCTTCGGTGCCGTTGTAGTTGATGACGGCGAGGATGCCGAGGGCGGCACCCGCGATGCCGAGCGGGCGGCGCGCGAAGGCGAAGCCGAGCAGGCCGAGCAGCAGGGCGGGAAAGCCGAACAGGCGTTCGTATTGCAGCCAGAGCACGGCGTGGCGTGGGGCGCAGACCAGCGGGGCGTGGGCGCTCGCACAGAGGCCGACATAGGCGCGGGGCGCGATCGTCGCCATGCGGAAGCCGATCGCGGCGGCGGCGAGCGCGATCACCACCGCGATTCCGATCAGGTCGGCCCGTGCGAATCTTGCCCTCATGCCCCTTGCCTCGTAATGGTGCGTCGCGAAAACGACTGCGACAGACCCGGCTGCATATCACGGACCCATGCAAGACCAGAAACACGCCCTGAGCTTCCAGGATATCATTCTCGCGCTGCACCGGTTCTGGGCCCGGCAGGGCTGCGTGACCCTGCAGCCTTACGACATGGAAATGGGGGCGGGAACCTTCCACCCGGCGACCACGCTGCGCTCGCTCGGGCCGAAACCGTGGGCGGCGGCCTATGTGCAGCCCTCGCGCCGGCCCTCGGACGGGCGGTATGGCGAGAATCCGAACCGGTTGCAGCATTATTACCAGTATCAGGTGATCATGAAGCCCTCGCCGGCGGAGGCGCAGGAACTGCTGCTGGCGAGCTACCGGGAGATCGGGCTCGATCCGCTGCGGCACGATTTCCGCTTCGTCGAGGATGACTGGGAGAGCCCGACGCTGGGCGCCTGGGGGCTCGGCTGGGAGATCTGGTGCGACGGGATGGAGGTGGGGCAGTTCACCTATTTCCAGCAGGTCGGCGGGATCGCGGTGGATGTGCCGAGCTTCGAGATGACCTACGGGCTGGAGCGGCTGGCGATGTATGTGCAGGGGGTGGAGAACGTCTATTCGCTCCGCTTCAACGACGCCGAGGGGCCGCGCGCGCTGAGCTATGGCGATGTGTTCCTCCGGGCGGAGAAGGACTATTCGGCGCATAATTTCGAAGTCGCCGATACCGCGATGCTGATGCGGCATTTCGGGGACGCGGAGAAAGAATGCGGGGCGCTGGTGGGGCGGGGGCTGGCGCAGCCGGCCTATGACCAGTGCATCAAGGCGAGCCATCTCTTCAACCTGCTGGACGCGCGGGGGGTGATTTCGGTGACCGAGCGCGCCGCCTATATCGGCCGGGTGCGGGCGCTGGCGAAGGCGTGTGCGGAAGCGTGGGTGGCGGGGGAGAAGGAACATGGCTGAGTTCTTTCTGGAGCTTTTCTCCGAGGAGATTCCGGCGCGGATGCAGGCGGCGGCGGCGGAGCAGCTCGCCAAGCTGGTGGGCGCGCAGCTCGCGCCATTGTCGCCGCGGGATGTGGTTGCCTTTGGCGCGGCGCGGCGGATCGCGGTGACGGCGACGATCGCGGCCGAGGTGCCGGCATCGGCGAGCGAAGTGCGGGGGCCGAAGCTCGCCGCACCGCCGCAGGCGCTGGAGGGGTTCCTGCGCAAGAACGGGGCGGCGCGGGAAGACCTCGTCGAGGAGGACGGGTATTTCCTGCTCCGGCGGAACCTGCCGTCGCGGCCGGCGGGCGAGCTGATCGCCGAGGAATTCGCGCAGGCGCTGGCCGGGTTCGGCTGGCCGAAATCGATGCGCTGGGGGCAGAGCGGGGCGTTCACCTGGGTGCGGCCGCTGCGGCGGGTGGTGTGTCTGCTCGATGGCGCGGTGGTGCCGTTCACGCTTGGGCCGGTTGCGAGCGGCGATGAGAGCGAGGGGCACCGGTTTCTGGCGCCGGGCGCGTTCAGGGTGGCCTCCGCCGCGCAATGGCGGGAGGAGCTGCGGGCGCGGTTCGTGATCGTCGATGCCGATGAGCGGCGGGAACGGATCAGGGCGGGGCTGCGCGCGGCGGCCGGAGACAAAGGGCTCGGCGTTGCCGAGGATGCGGGGCTGCTGGACGAGGTCGCGGGGCTGGTGGAGTGGCCGGTCTGCCTGATCGGGGCGATCGATCCGGGGCAGATGGCGCTGCCGCCGGAGGTGCGCGAACTGTCGATGAAGGTGAACCAGCGCTATTTCGCGACGCGGGACGCGGCGGGGACTCCGGCGCCCTATTTCGCCTTCGTCGCCAATATCGCCGCGAATGATGGCGGGGCGGCGATCATCGCCGGCAATGAGCGGGTGCTGCGGGCGCGGCTCGCGGATGCGGAGCATTTCTGGGCGCAGGATCGCAAGCAGAGGCTGGAGTCGTGGCTGCCGAAGCTCGATGCGGTAACGTTCCATGCGAAGCTCGGCACCCAGCATGCGCGGGCCGGGCGGATCGAGGCGCTGGCGCGGGAGATTGCGCTGGCGCTGGGCGCGGATGCGGCGGCGGCGGATGCGGCGGCGCGGGCCGGGCTTCTGTGCAAGGCCGATCTGGTGAGCGGGATGGTCGGCGAGTTTCCCGAATTGCAGGGGATCATGGGCGGGTATTACGCCGAGGCGTCCGGCGAGGGCGACGCGATTGCCGGGGCGATCCGCACGCATTACCAGCCGAAAGGCCCGTCGGACGAGGTGCCTTCGGGGGTTGTGTCCGCCGCCGTGGCGCTGGCGGACAAGATCGATACGTTGCGGGAGTTCTTCCGTATCGGCGAGACGCCGACCGGGTCGGGCGACCCGTTCGCGCTGCGGCGGGCAGCGCTGGGGGTGATCCGCATCGTGCTGGAGACCGGGCTCAGGCTGAACCTGATGCCGCTGGTGGGTGCCGAGGTGTTCGACTTCCTGATCGAGCGGCTGCGGGTGAAGCTGCGCGGCGAGGGCAAGCGGTTCGACGTGCTGAACGCCGTTCTGGATGCGGCGCGGGATGACGACCTGACCCGGCTGATCGCGCGGACCGAGGCGCTGGGGGCGTTTCTCGCCAGCGAGGACGGGGCGAACCTGCTCGCGGCGTATCGGCGGAGTACAAACATCCTCAGGATCGAGGATGCGAAGGACGGGCCGCACGAGGGCACGATCGATCCCGGCTTGCTGGCCGAGCCGGCGGAGATCGCGCTCGCGGATGCGCTGGAGGCGGTGGACCTCGAAGCGCGGCGCCGGCTGGAAGACGAGGATTTCGCCGGCGCAATGCGGGGTTTCGCGGCGCTGCGCGCGCCGGTCGATGCGTTTTTCGATCATGTGACGGTGAATGCGGCGGGTGCGGAATTGCGCCGCAATCGTCTGCGACTTCTCGCCCGCCTGCGCGACGTGATGCATCGCGTCGCCGATTTCTCGAAACTGGAAGGGTAACGCCCCGATGAGCAAATACGTCTACAGCTTCGGCCCCGGCGCCAGCGACGGTTCGGCCGCGATGCGCAACCTGCTCGGCGGCAAGGGCGCCAACCTTGCGGAGATGGCGAGCATCGGCCTGCCGGTGCCGCCCGGGTTCACCATCACCACCGAGGTGTGCACCGCGTTCTATGACAATGACCGCGCCTATCCCGAGGGGCTGCGCGCGCAGGTGGACGCGGCGCTGGCGAAGGTCGAGGGCGAGGTGGGGCGGCGCTTCGGCGACAAGCACAACCCGCTGCTGGTTTCGGTGCGCTCGGGCGCGCGGGTGTCGATGCCCGGCATGATGGATACCGTGCTCAATCTCGGGCTCAACGATGTGACGGTGCAGGGGCTGGCCGAGGGGGCGGGGGATTCGCGCTTCGCCTGGGATTCGTATCGGCGGTTCATCCAGATGTATGGCTCGGTGGTGCTGGGTGTGGCGCATCACCGCTTCGAGGAGATCATCGAGAACGTGAAGCTCGATGAAGGGGCGACCGAGGACACCCAGCTTTCGGCGCAGGACTGGCACCGCGTGGTCGAGGCCTACAAGGAGGTGGTGCAGGCCGAGACCGGCAAGCCCTTCCCGCAGGACCCGCACGATCAGCTCTGGGGCGCGGTGGGCGCGGTGTTCGGCTCGTGGATGAACCAGCGGGCGATCACCTATCGGCGGTTGCACGAAATTCCGGCCGACTGGGGCACCGCGGTGAACGTGCAGGCGATGGTGTTCGGCAATATGGGCGAGGATTGCGCGACCGGGGTGTGCTTCACCCGCGACCCCTCGACCGGGGCGAACGAGTTCTACGGCGAATATCTGCCGAACGCGCAGGGCGAGGACGTGGTGGCGGGCATTCGCACGCCGCGCCCGCTGTCGAACGCCTATGCGAAGCCGGGCGAGATCAGCCTCGAACAGTCGATGCCGGCGGCCTATGCCGAGCTGGTGCGGGTGCGCGAGACGCTGGAGCGGCATTACCGCGACATGCAGGACATCGAATTCACCATCCAGCAGCAGAAGCTGTATATGTTGCAGACACGCAACGGCAAGCGGACGGCGCCGGCGAGCGTGCGGATCGCGGTGGAGATGGCGGAGCAGGGGCTGATCGACCGGCGCGAAGCGGTGACGCGGGTGAACCCGCAATCGCTCGACCAGCTGCTGCATCCGACCCTCGATCCGAAGGCGAAGAAGACGCTGCTGGCGCGCGGGCTGCCGGCCTCGCCGGGGGCGGCCTCGGGCATCGTCGTGTTCTCGGCCGACGAGGCGGAGATGCGCGCACAGAAGGGCGAGGCGGTGATCCTGGTGCGGATCGAGACCAGCCCGGAGGATATTCACGGCATGCACGCGGCGCGCGGCATTCTGACCACGCGCGGCGGCATGACCAGCCACGCCGCGGTGGTGGCGCGCGGCATGGGCCGGCCCTGCGTGGCCGGGGCGGGCGGCATTCATGTCGATTACGGCGCGAAGACGCTCGCCGCCGGTGGGGTGACGCTGCGGGCGGGCGACACGATCACGCTGGATGGCGCGACGGGCGAGATTTTCACCGGCTTCGTGCCGATGATCGAGCCGCAGCTTTCGGGCGATTTCGCCAGGCTGATGGGCTGGGCCGACGAGGTGCGCCGGCTGCGGGTGCGGGCGAACGCGGAGACGCCGCTGGATGCCGAGACGGCGCGCAAGTTCGGCGCCGAGGGGATCGGCCTGTCGCGCACCGAACACATGTTCTTCGATCCCGAGCGCATCGGCGCGGTGCGGCAGATGATCATGGCGCATGACGAGGCCGGGCGGCGGGCGGCGTTGGAGAAGTTGCTGCCCTATCAGCGGCAGGATTTCGTGGCGCTGTTCCGCATCATGGCGGGGCTGCCGGTGACGATCCGCCTGCTCGACCCGCCGCTGCACGAATTCCTGCCGCATGGCGAGGCGGAGCTGGAGGAGGTGGCGGCGGCGCTCGGCATGGGCGTCGAGGCGATGCGCCAGCGCGCGGCCGAGCTTTCCGAGGCGAACCCGATGCTCGGCCATCGCGGCTGCCGCCTCGGCATTTCGTTCCCCGAAATCTATGAGATGCAGGCGCGGGCGATTTTCGAGGCGGCGCTGGAGGTGGAGACCGAGACCGGCAAGGCGCCGGTGCCGGAGATCATGATTCCGCTGGTGGGGATGAAGCGCGAGCTGGACATCACCCGCGGGCAGGTGGAGCGGGTGGCCGCCGCCGTGTTCGACGAGGCGGGGCGGGTGCTGGATTACAGCATCGGCACGATGATCGAGCTGCCGCGCGCGGCGCTGACGGCGGACACGATCGCGCAGTCGGCCGATTTCTTCTCCTTCGGCACCAACGACCTGACGCAGACGGTGTTCGGCCTGTCGCGCGACGATGCCGGCAAGTTCCTGCCGAAATATGTCGAGAGCGGGATTCTGCCGAAGGACCCGTTCGTCTCGATCGATATCGAGGGGGTTGGCGGGATGATCCGCATCGCCGCCGAGCGCGGGCGGAGCACCAAGGGTGGGCTCAAGCTCGGGATTTGCGGCGAGCATGGCGGCGATCCGGCTTCGATCGCGTTCTGCGAGGAGATCGGGCTCGATTACGTCTCGTGCAGCCCGTATCGGGTGCCGGTGGCGCGGCTGGCGGCGGCGCAGGCGGCGATTGGCGCGGGCGGCGACCGGACGGCATAGCCGGACGGATTTTTGCTCCGGCCGACGGGCGCCGGGGCAAAAATCCGGGGCGAAAAGCCTGGCGGGTCAGGTGGCGATGCTGGCGAGGATGCGGCGGACTTCCGCGTTGAATTGGGCGCGGTCGTTTTCCGCGCCGAGGCGTCGCAGCCCGGCGTTTCGCATCGCGGTCCATTGCGTTTCGTTGCGGTAGAGCGACGCGATCTGTGACGCGAAGGCCTTGGCGTCGTTGCGGGGGACCGCGGCGATTTCCTTGCCCTGTTTCCAGCCGAGCTGGCGGCAGAGCAGTTCGGTGGCGACGCAGGGCAGGCCGTAGGAGACGGTTTCGTAGACCTTGTAGGGCGTGCCGGCGGCGAAGCGGGTGGGGGCGATGAACAGGCGGTGTTCGTCGAAGGCAGGGCGGAGATCGGCGACCATGCCGCGCAGCGCGAGTCCGGGGATGTCGTCGAGTTCGGCGAGGTCGAGATCCGGCGCGGTGTAGCCGATGAAGGTGAGGGTCGGCGGGTTGTCCATCACCTTGCGCAGGGCGGGGAGGATCTCGTCGCGATACCAGCGGAGGCTGTCGAGATTCGGGCTGTCCTCGCGGTGGATGCTGCCGATGAAGAGCAGGCCTTCGCGTTCGGCGAAGGGGCGGGGCGTGGGGTCGAGGTCGCGGATGGTGCCGAGCACGGAGACGCTCGGCAGCCCGACGCCGCGCAGCAAGGCGGCTTCGGCCTCGTTCACGGCGGTGAGGTGGCGGCAGACCCTGGCCTCGCCGATTTCGGCGTTGATGGCCGCGGTGAGGTCGAAGTCATTGTCGCCGCGCAGGGCGGCGGCCTCGGCCTCGCGCGTGGCGGCGACGGCCTCGGTGTCGAGCACGAAGGGGATTTTTGTCGGGTCGATCCCGGCTTCGGCGAGGATGGGGGCGATGCGGGTGAGGTTGTGGGCGCGGGAGATCCAGAGCGCGTCGTAGAAGCCGGGCCGGTCGGCGAGGAGGTCGGGCAGGGTCAGGATGGTCTGGTCGTGCAGCACCTCGGCGGTTTCGGGCAGGTCGCCGAACTGGCTCATCAGGTCGTGCCGGGCGCCGTTGATCGGCAGGACGGAGACCTGCCAGCCGGCGGCGGCGATGGCGTGGACGACATCGTTGGCGCGGACGAAGCCGGAGCCGAGATGGCGGACGGGCACGGTGTCCTCGATGAAGAGCAGGTGCTTGCCGGCGCCGTTGCGCGCGCGGGCGCGGACCTCGCTGCCGGGGGTTCCGGCGGTGAGCTGACGGCGCATGAATTCGGCGTGTTTGCCGACGAACACGCGGCGGCCGCGGCGCATCAGCCGGGAGGCCGCTTCGGTGTTGGCGGAGCTGCCGTATTCGAGGTGATGGATCGTCACGTCCGGATCGTAGATGATGCGGAAGCCGGCCTCGATCATCCGCACGCAGAGATCGACTTCCTCGTAATAGGCGGGCTTGTAGTCTTCGTCGAACCCGCCGAGGCGCTGGACCAGGTCGGTGCGGCAGAGGAGGAAGACGCCGGAGCAGAAATCGACGTCGCGGACGAAATTGGCTTCCGGGGCCAGCGGCGAGGCGTCGCGCAGATAGCCCTGGGTTGAGCCGTCCGCCCAGATGATGGAGCCGGCTTCCTGCAACCGCCCGTGGGTGCGGATGACCTTGCCGCCGACGGCGCCGATATCGGGGGCGGTGGCGAGGCGGCGCAGCGCGGTGGCGATGGCGGCGTAGCCGAGTTCGATGTCGTTGTTGAGATAGAGCACGGCCGGGGCGGTGACGTGGGCGAGGGCGCGGTTGCAGGCGAGCAGGAAGCCGGGATTTTCGGGATCGTGGATGACGTGCGCGCCGTGGATGAAGGTTTCGATCCGCGTGGTGGCGTCGGTCGAGCCGTTGTCGACCAGCACCAGCTCGATATTGCCGGCGAAATTGGCGCGCAGCGAGGCGAGGGCCTGCATGGTGAGGTCGAACTTGCCGTGCACCACCATGATCACCGAGACGTCCGGCGTGCCGGAGACGGTGAAATCGATCCGCTGGCGGGCGAAGAGGGCGGAGTGGTTGCGGGCGCGCAGCTCGAAGAGCTGGCGGGTGGCGCGCTCCGGCAGGTCGGGCACGCGCTCGGGCGGGCAGTGGCCGAGCCCCTCTTTCAGCCCGATCAGGCGCAGATGGGCGAAGGCGTCACGCACCGCGCCGGTTTCGAGGTCGCTGCGGACGCGGGCATGGGTGTCGCGGTAATAGACGAGGTCGATATCGGCGCGGGGGCGGCGCAGCTCGAGCGCGCCGTAGCGGAGGAAGTGGTGAAAGCCGCTGCGCAGCGCGCCGGCCTGCACGGCGGCGGCGATGTCGTCATAGGTGTCGAGATGGTAGCTCTCGGAGAATTCGGCGACCGGATCGAGACCGGCGGCCTCGCCCCTGGTGATGTAGTGGTGCAGCGCGTTGAGGGCGTGGCCCTGGGCGATGTCGTCGCGGGCGGTTTCGTGGGCCGCGAGATACCAGGCGGGGTCGAAATAGGGCGAGGTGGGCAGCTCCGCAGAGCCGCTCCAGAGCGTGTGGAGATAGTGGGTGAAGGCGCCGATCTCGTCGAGCCGGGCGAGATCGCCGCCGGCCTCCTCGACCCGCTGGCGATAGAGGCTGCCGTCGAACAGGAAATGGCTGATCCGCTGTTCCCGCTGGCCACATTTCAGCCAGTGGTCGTAGCGGCCGCGGATTTCGAACTTGTCGAGATTATCGAGCGCCATGTCGGGGTAGAGCTCGCCATAGAGCGTGTCGTCGAACAGCCAGTGCGGGTTGAGGCCGCGATGGCCGAACTGGCAGAAATGGTCGAAGCCGGAACGATAGGTCCCCTCGGCCACGAGAACGGCGACATCGGGGTTCTGCGCCAGGTAGAACGGCTCGGCGAAGAGCGGGTTCGGGCTGTGGCCCAGCCGCGCGCCGATGGCGAGATAATAGTCGAGCAGGGCGGCGGGATCGGGTCCGCAGGGAAGCCGGGGATGGACGCGGCCATACCATTCGGCATCGAAAAATGCCCAGGCGGGTCGTTCCGCGGCGGGCAGGCGCAATAAAATATCGGCGGCCTCTGCCATTTTTGAAAGCTCTCTTGTCTTAAATAAATAAAATACTGAATTCGTAATCAGGTCATAACAAACTGCAAAACCGGCGGCGATGCAAGCCGAGGGTAATTTCAGGGGGCGAGCGGATTGTGCCGTCGCGCGGCGAGGGCGGCCCAGGCGGTCGGGGCGAGGGCGGGGACCGGGTAGTAGACGAAGGCGTGGGCGCCGCGGCCGGGGCCGGTGGTGAGGCCGGTGGCGAGCGGCGCGGCGGCGGTGGTCGTGCGCAGGAACCCCGAGACGCCGCGCGCCGCGACGAGGGTGGCGGCGAAGCGCGACGCGGCGGCCTTGTGGCCGCCGGCGCGGCGCAGGGCGAGCAGGGCGAAGGCGGTGCCCTCGGTCCAGAGCGCCCGGCTGGCGGCGCTGAAGCCGATCCCGGCCGGGTGGGTCTGCGGGCGGCCGAGGACGGCGAGGGCGGCGGTGAGGCTGGCGGCGACGCCGTCCGGCGGCGCGAGGCCGGCGAGAATCGGCCAGAGAGTGGCGTCGGCGGCGACGAGGCGGTTGATCCGGCCATCCGGCAGCAGGCCGGCGGCGAACAGGCCGGTCGCGGGATCGCGCATCGCGCGGACGAAGCCGGCGGCGTGGGCGGCCTCCGCGCGCCGGCCGAGCCGGGCGAAGGCGACCGCGAGATCGGTGTTTTGCTCCGTGCTGGTCCAGCCCAGGCGTTGCGGGTGCGGCGGGAAGCCGTAGAGCCCGCCGGTGAAGCCGCGCGGGGCGGCGCAATCGGTGGCGATCCAGTCCGCCGCGCGCATCGCCGCCTGGCGGTAGCGCGTGGCGTTCACCCCGGCGCGGGCGAGGCTGGTCCAGAGCAGGGTGGCCCAGGCGATGGGGCCGGTTTCGCTGCCGATCTGGTAGGGGTCTTCGGCCCAGTGGCCGCCCGCCGCGTCCCACCAGCCGGGCAGGGGGACGGCGCCGTGGAGCAGGCGCATGGGCCCGGCGCGATAGGCGTTGCGCAGGCGGGGGGCGGCGCGGTCGGGGTCGTGCGCCTGGGCGAGGGCGAGAGCGTCGGCGATGCGGGCGGCGCGCGGCGCATCGCCCGCGGCGAGGAGGGCGAGGCCGGCGAGGGCGTTGTCATAGACATAGGCGACGCCGTCATTGGCGGGGAAGAAGGCGGGGAAATGGCGATTGGCCGCGCTGTCGGGGTAGCTCGGCAGCAAAGCGGGGCCGGCGGGAATCGAGTCGAGGGCAGTGGCGATGGCGGCGCCGGGAGATGGCGGCGCGGCGGCGCGGGCAGTGGTGTGGGTGAAGGCCGGGCTCGTGGCGAGCCCGGCGAGAAGGGCGCGGCGGGGGATCATCCGCGCCGCGCCCCGTTGTCAGCCCAGCGCCTCGACCAGCGCCTCGGCGGTGCGGCCATTGGCGATGGTGGCGGCGCGGCGGTCGAAATGCACGCCGTTGACGCGGGCGAAGGCGTGGTGGACGGCGGGATAGACATGCGAGGAGACCAGGGCGTTGCTCTTCGTCGCCGCCATCACCGCATCGCGCGCCTCTTTCGGGGCGAACTCGTCGAGCTCGGCCATGTGCATCACCAGCTTGCGGCCGATATTGCCGAATTCGGGGATCAGCTTGTCGAGCATGACGCCGTAATAGGAGATGTTCACATCGGCGTCCGACCGTGTGGCCATCATCACCGCGAGGCGACCGCCGAGGCAGAAGCCGACGGTGCCGACCTTGCCGTTGCAGCCGGGCAGGGCGCGGGCGGTGGCGAGGGTGGTTTTCAGATCCTCGATCCCCTTGTCCTGGTCGAAGCCGTTCATCAGCTCGAAGGCGCGCTTCCACTCGGCCTCGGACTTGTCGGTGAGGTCGACGCCGGGCTCCTGGCGCCAGAACAGGTCCGGCGCGATGGCGATGAAGCCCATTTCGGCGATTTCGTGGCAGGTCGCGCGCAGCGCGTCGTTCACGCCGAAGATTTCCTGGATCACCACGACGGCGCCGGTCGGCTTCACGGAGGGGGTGACGGTGTAGGCCTTGAACGCGCCCGAACCGTCGGCGGCCTTGATGTCGATGCTGCCGATGGTGGTGGTGATCTGGTCGGTCATGAAGCTCTCCCTGAGCGCTGGTTGCAACAACGCGCCGCCCGGACACCGGGCAGCGCGGCTGGCTTACAGATAGTGCTCTTCCGGCGGGAGAAAACCGTTGAACCCCTGGCTTGCGTAACTTGTCACGTAGGCGCCGGCATCGTGGATCAGCACGCGGTCGCCGGCGGCGAGGGATGCGGGCAGCGGGCAGGGCGTGTTGCGGTACATCACATCGACGCCATCGCAGCTCGGCCCGGCGAGCACGGCCGGCGCGTCGGCGCCGGCGACGCCGGGGGCGGTGATGCGGTAGCGGATCGCCTCGCCTTCGGTTTCGGCGAGGCCGCCGAAACGGCCGAGATCGAGATAGACCCAGCGGCGGCCCTCATCCTCGTGCCTTGCGCAGGCGAGCACCACCTCGCTCACCGCCACCCCGGCATCGCCGACGATGGCGCGGCCGGGCTCGATCAGCAGGTCCGGCAGGTTGTTGCCGAACGCCTGGCGCACGGCGTCCATGATCGCGGCGCCGAAATCGCCGAGCGGCGGGATGTCGTCGCGGTAGCGGGTGGGGAAGCCGCCGCCGAGATTGAGCAGCCGCAAATCGATCCCGCGCGCGCGCAAATCGGTGAACACGGCGGCGGCCTGGCCGATAGCGGTGCGCCAGGCGCCGACGCCGGTCTGCTGGCTGCCGACATGGAAGGAGACGCCCCAGGGGATGAGGCCGAGCGCCTCGGCGCGGAGCAGCAGGTCGCGCGCATGGGTGCCGCTGGTGCCGAACTTGCGCGAGAGCGGCCAGTCCGCCCCGTCCTGGCTGACGGCGAGGCGGCAATAGACCTTTGCTCCGGGCGCGGCCGCGGCGAGCTTGTCCAGCTCCTCGTCGGAATCGAAGGCGAAGAGATCGACGCCGCTTGCATGCGCTTCGGCGATGGCGGCGCGCTTCTTGACGGTGTTGCCGAAGCTGATCGCGGCGGGGGCGGCGCCGGCGGCGAGGCAGGCGCGCACTTCCTCGATGCTGGCGGCATCGAAGCGCGAGCCGAGGCCGACCAGGCGATCGAGCACCGGGGCGGCGGGGTTGGCCTTCACCGCGTAATAGATCGCGGCGTCGGGCAGGGCGGCGCGCAGGGCGGCGAAGTTCGCCGCCACGCGATCGAGATCGACGACGATGGCCGGCGTGGACACCATGCCGGAGTCGAGAAAACGGGCGAGCCTGGGGGTCATTGCCCTCTCCCTTGCAAGTCTCGGAGCCAGGCGCGCCCGGGAGGGCGCGCGCGGCGGGTTGCGAAACGGTCGAACGAACCAGCGACCAGACGGAACCGGCGCGGAGGCCGGCAGTTGCCAGAACGCTTGACGTCGTTGCGTAACCCCCGATGGGAGGCAGAGGCACGTGCGTTGCTGCGTGAGCCGCGACATAGGGCCATCGCCGTCCGGCTGCAAGTGAAATTTCGGCCGGGGCGGGGTTGCGGATTTGCGTAAGGAAATGCAACTTGGCCCCCAAGGCGAAACGAATTCGGCTATTGTAACAGCCATGGAGACGATGCCGCATATTCTGGTGGTCGATGACGATCACGATATTCGCGAGCTGCTGGCGCGGTTTCTCGAACGCCAGCGCTTCCGGGTCACCGCGGTGCGCGATGCGCGCGAGGCGCGGCGGGCCTTTCTCAACGGGCATTACCAGCTCGTCGTGCTCGACCTGATGCTGCCGGGCGAGCCGGGGATCGATTTCGCCCGCTGGCTGCGCGCGGAATCGCAGGTGCCGATCATCATGCTCACCGCGCTCGGCGAGGAGCCGGACCGGATCATCGGGCTCGAACTCGGCGCCGACGACTATGTGACCAAGCCGTTCAACCCGCGCGAACTGGTCGCGCGCATCCGCGCCGTGCTGCGCCGGGTGGGCGAGGGCGAGGCGCACGGGCATGAGACCTCGGCGCGGCTCTACCGCTTCGCCGGCTGGATGCTGGAGACCGCACGGCGAAGGCTGGTCGACCCCAAGGGGGTCGAGGTGCCGCTGACCGGCGGGGAATATGACCTGCTGCTCGCCCTGCTCGACCGGCCCAACCGGGTGCTGACGCGCGACATGCTGCTCGACCTGCTGCGCGGGCGGCAGGCGGGGCCGTTCGACCGGGCCATCGACGTCGCGATTTCGCGGCTGCGGCGCAAGCTCGAGGATGACGGCCGGCGCGCGCAGATCATCAAGACGGTGCGCGGCGGCGGCTATGTTCTGGCCGCGACCGTCGAGCGGTCATGAAAACAGGATGGTGGCGGCCCGGCCGGTTCTGGCCGGCGAGCCTCGCCTGGCGCACCGGGCTCACGCTGCTGCTCGGCTTCTCGATCATCCAGGCGGTCGGCCTTGGCATTCACGTGCTCAACCAGATCGACGTCAACCGGGTGGTGGCGGAGCGGGCGATCGCCTCGCGGGACGGGGCGATCTATCGCCGGGTGGCGAGCGCGCCGCCGGAGCGGCGGGCGGTGATCGTCGCCGCCATCAACGGCGAGGCGGGCGACCGGGTGAGCCTCGATTCGAGCCCGCCCTTCGCCGACAGTTTCACCCTGCCGCTGCCGACGCGGCAGATGATCCAGGGCTCGCTGCTCGCCTTTCCGACGCCGGAATTCCTCCAGCCGCGGCAGGTGATGATGCGCGGCAGCATGTCGCCCTCGACCCTGATCCTGAGCTTCCAGCTTCCCGACAGCCCGGACTGGCTGACGGTGCGCAGCCCGTTCCGGCCGAGCCCGCCCTGGGCGCAGCCGGGCTTCGCCAGCGCCTTCCTGGTGATGTTCGTGCTCGGCGGGCTGCTGATCTTCTGGGGGGTGGTCCGGCTGACGGCGCCGGTGCGGACGCTGGCGGCGGCGGCGGAGCAGCTCGGCCGCGACATCGCCCACGCGCCCGCGCTGCCGGAGCGCGGGCCGGTGGAGATCGCGACCGCGGCGGTGGCGTTCAATACCATGGCCGCGCGCATCCGCCGCTTCGTCGAGGACCGGACCTTCCTGCTCACCGCGATCGGGCATGATTTGCGCACGCCGATCACGCGGCTGCGGCTGCGGGCGGAATTCCTGGAGGACGACGCCCAGCGGGAGAAGATCCTCGCCGATCTTGCCGAGCTGGAGGCGATGCTGGCCGCGACCATCGCCTTCGGCCGCGACGTGGCGCAGACCGAGGCGTCGGTTCCGGTCGATCTCGCGATCCTGCTGCGCACGGTGATCGACGAGACCGCCGATATCGCGCCGGGGGCGGCGCGGCGGATGCGCTATCAGGGGCCGGATCATGTCACGATCCGCGGGCGGCCGCTGGCGCTCAAGCGGGCCTTCGCCAACCTGATCGGCAATGCGGTGAAATATGGCCATGCCGCGCGGGTGTCGTTGCAGAAGGCGGAGCGGCACACGATGCGGATCGATATCGAGGATGACGGGCCGGGCGTGCCGCCGGGCGAGCTGGAGCGGGTGTTCGAGCCGTTCCGCCGGCTGGAGATCAGCCGCAACCGCGAGACCGGCGGCTCGGGGCTCGGCCTCGCCATCGCCCGCAACGCCATTCGCGCGCATGGCGGCGACATCACGCTGGCGAACCGGCCGGGCGGCAAGGGGCTGGTCGCCAGCGTCTATCTGCCCGAATGAGGCACGGCGCCAGGGTCTTGGAGGCGGGCGCGGGGATGTTTTGATCGCTGCGGAACGATCAAGACCAATCAAGGCATGTTCGCGATGCCGTGATAAAAATGGCATGGATGCTGCATTTATTTCTTGAAGGCCGGGCGGGTGCGGCCATATCTGACCATGGTTATCGATCCGCCGGCGCCCGTTCGGGGCGCCTGATCCATTTGTCGCCGTTCGGCCCGGTTGCGGGTGTTCGGCGGGCTGGACGCCCCGTGGGGCGACCGGCGCCGGCATGACGCAACGCCGTCATCCCGGCCGCAACATATCCCCCGCCCGGCCCGCGCCGCGCCGCCCCTGACCGGGTGTGGCGGGGCATCGGCGTCGCGGGGGCAAGACAGCGAGGCCCGACATGTCGCAACCCACATCCGCCGCCGCCACACCCGCCCCTGCATCTGGGCGGCTCAAGCAGCACCACACACTCTCGCTCGGCAATCTCGGCGCCGGGACCATCGGCAATGTGCTGGAATGGTACGATTTCGGCCTTTACGGCTATCTCGCGCCGATGATCGGCAGCCTGTTCTTTCCCTCGACCGACAAGATCGCCTCGCTGCTCGGCGCCTATGGCGGGTTCGCCATCGGGTTCATGATGCGCCCGATCGGCGGGGTGATTTTCGGCCATCTGGGCGACCGGGTGGGGCGGCAGACCGTGCTGGTGACCTCGGTGGTGATGATGGGGCTGGCGACCACGGCGGTCGGGCTGTTGCCGACCTATCAGCAGATCGGCTTCTGGGCGCCGGTGCTGCTGCTGGTGGTGCGGCTGTTTCAGGGCCTGTCGGTGGGCGGGGAGTTCACCGGCTCGGTGTCGTATCTCGTGGAAACCGCGCCGGCGAACCGGCGGGGGTTCGCCGGCAGTTTCGCGAATTTCGGTTCGACCGGCGGCTATCTGCTCGCCGCCGGCTTCGCCGCGCTGACCACGCTGTTCGCCGGGCACGGCGCGGTGCAGGGCTGGGCCTGGCGGCTGCCGTTCCTCGCCGGCGGGGTGCTCGCGGTGCTGGCCTATCTGGTGCGCTCGCGGCTGAGCGATACCGGCTATGAGCCGGACCAGGCGGCGACGGATGGCGAGCTGCCGATCCGCCAGGCGTTCCGCCGCAGCCCGAAGGTGATGGTGCTGGCGATGCTGTTCACCTGGGGCTATGGCGTGGCGGATTATCTCACCCTGGTGTTCCTGCCCACGTTCGGGGCGAAGTTCGGCGCGATTTCGGACAGTCTGGCGCTGTAGATCGTCACCGTCACGCAGCTGTTCGTGCTGTTCCTGATTCCGCTGTCGGGCTGGCTGACGGATCACTGGATCTTGCGCCGCTCCTGGCTGATCGGCAGTTTCGGGCTGCTGCTGGTGCTCGCGCTGCCGTTCTTCGCGATGGCGGAGCACGCGATGACGCCCTTCGCCATCGCGCAGGTGGTCTCGGGCCTGCTGCTGGGGGCGATCATGGGGGTGGCGCCGGCGATGCTCTCCGAGCAGTTCCGCTCGGAATACCGGCTGTCGGGCTATTCGCTGGCGTTCAATGTCGGGCTCGGGATCGGCGGCGGCACCGCGCCGCCGATCGCCACCGCGCTGATCGGGCTGACCGGGTTCAAGCTCGCGGCCGGCGCCTATCTGCTGGTCGGCTGCGCGATGTCGGTGGTGGCACTCTGGATGCTGAAGGATCGCGGCCGCCAGCCCTTGCGCTGAACGCCGCGATCGGACAGGTTTCGGGCGAGGAATGTCATGAAACCTGCTCCATTCGATTATGTCCGTGCCGGGTCGGTCGCCGAGGCGATCGGCCTGCTTGCCGCCCGTGAGGGGGCGGTGCTGCTGGCCGGCGGGCAGAGCCTGCTGCCGGCGCTCAATTTCCGGCTGTCGGCGCCGGGGCTGTTGGTCGATATCGGCCGGATCGCGGAACTGCGGCGGATCGAGGTGACGGCGACGCATCTGCGGATCGGCGCCGGCTGCACCCATGCGATGCTGCTGGAAGCACCCGAGATCGCCGCCCATGCGCCGCTGATCGCAACCGCACTCGCCCATGTCGCGCATCCGGCGATCCGCACGCGCGGGACGATCGGCGGCAGCCTCGCCAATGCCGATCCGGCGGCGGAACTGCCGGCCTGCATGCTGGCGCTCGACGCGGTGATGATCGCCGAGGGGGCGCCGGGGACGCGGCGGATCGCGGCGGCGGATTTTTTCACCGGATTGTTCGGGACGGCGCTGGAACCGGGGGAGATTCTGACCGCGGTGGAGATTCCGCTGGTGAAGGGGCGGCGGCATGGCTTCGCCGAGCTGGCGCGGCGGCATGGGGATTACGCGCTGGTCGGGCTCGCCGCCGCGGTGGAGGGGCGCATCGTGCGGCTCGGGCTTTTCGCGGTCGGCCACGCGGCGCTGCGCGCGCCGGCGGCGGAGCGGGCGCTTGCGGACGGGTTAGCGGGGCTCGAGGCGGCGTGCGCGGCGCTGGACCATGATCTGCCGCCGCATGCGGATTCGGAGATTTCGGCGCCGGTGCGGCTGCACCTGGCGCGGGTGCTGCTGCGGCGGGTGATGAAGGAATGTCTGGCTCCATGACGGCGATTTCCCTGATCGTGAATGGCGAGCGCGTCGAGGCGGAGGTGCCGGCGCGGCTGCACCTCGCCGATTTCCTGCGCGAGCGGCTGGGCCTGACCGGCACGCATCTCGGCTGTGAGCACGGCGTATGCGGCGCCTGCACGGTGCGGCTGGACGGGGCGATCGTGCGCGGCTGCCTCGTGCTCGCGGTGCAGGCGGAGGGATGCGTGGTCGAGACCATCGAGGGCGTGTCGGATTCGGGCGAGGTGGCGGATTTGCAGGAGGCGTTCTGGCGGCGCAACGCGCTGCAATGCGGCTATTGCACCCCGGGGATGGTGCTGGCGGCGGCGGATTTCCTCGCCCATGCGCCCGATGCGACCGACCGCGCGGCGATCCGCGAACATCTTTCGGGCAATTACTGCCGCTGCACCGGGTATGAGGCGATCATCGACGCGGTCGAGGCGACGGCGCGGGCGCGGAGGGGGGCATGAACGGCGCGGACCGGCCGATCGGGCGGGCGATGGCGCGGCCGGATGCGCGGCGGCTGACGCAGGGGCGCGGGCTGTTTGCCAGCGACATCGCGCTGCCGCGCATGGTTCATGCGGCGTTCCTGCGATCGCCCTACGCGCATGCGCGGATCGGGGCGATCGACCTCGCGCCGGCGCGGGAGATGAGGGGCGTCGTCGGCGTGTTCGACGCGGCGGCGCTGGAGGGGTGGTGTGCGCCCTGGGTCGGCGTGCTGATGCATCTGCAAGGGTTGAAATCGGCGCCGCAATATCCGCTGGCGCGCGGGGTTGCGCGGTTCCAGGGCGAGCCGGTGGCGATGGTGGTGGCGGCGAGCCGGGCCGAGGCGGAGGATGCGGCGGAGCGGATTGTCGTGGACTACGATCCGTTGCCGCCGGTGGTCGATCCGCTGGCCGCCCTGGCACCGGGGGCGGCGGCGATCCATCCCGAGCTTGGGGACAATCTGGCCTTCGCGCGGACGATCGAGGCGGGCGGCGGGGCGGCGGCGATCGACGCGGCGGCGGAGTGCGTGGCGCTGGAGTTCGACTTCGCCCGCCATACCGGGGTGACGCTGGAGCCGCGCGCGCTGGTGGCGGACTGGAACGAGGGCGAGCAGCGGCTGACGGTGCATCTCGGCACCCAGGTGCCGCATATGTTCCAGACCGTGCTGGCGACGCTGCTCGGCCTCGCCGAGCGGCAAATTCGGGTGATCGGGCCGGATGTCGGCGGGTCGTTCGGGATCAAGATCCATGTCTATCCCGACGAGATGGCGGCGGTGGCGGCGAGCCGCATCCTGCGCCGGCCGGTGCGGTTCGTGGCCGACCGGCTGGAGAGTTTCACCGGCGACATCCATGCGCGCGGGCATGTGGTTTCGGCGCGGATCGGGGTGGCGGAAGACGGGCGGATCGAGGGATTCGCGGTGGATGACCTGACCGGGGTGGGGCCGTATTCGGCCTATCCGCGCACCTCGGCGGTGGAGGCGAACCAGGTGATCAATCTGGTCGGCGGGCCGTATGCGTTCGCGCATTACGCGGCGCGGGCGCGGGTGGTGTTCCAGACCAAGGCGATGATGTCGCAATATCGCGCGGTGGGGCATCCGATCGCGACCGCGGTGACCGAGGCGCTGGTGGACGAGGCGGCGCGGCGGCGGGGGATCGACCCGGTCGAGATGCGCCGGCGCAACCTGATCGCCGACGACGCCTATCCCTGCGTCTCGCCGGCGGGGATGAAGTTCGAGGCGCTGTCGCACCATGCGTGCCTCGACGAGCTGGTCCGGCTGATGGACTATGACGGGCTGCGGGCGGAGCAGGCGGCGCTGCGGGCGCGCGGGGTGTGGCGGGGCATCGGGATCGCGAGTTTCATCGAGATCACCAATCCGGGGGCGGCGTTCTACGGCGTCGGCGGGGCGCGGATCGCGGCACAGGACGGGGCGACGGCGCGGCTCGATGCCGCCGGCGACGTGGTGCTGCTCTCCGGCACCACCGAGCAGGGGCAGGGGACGACGACGATGCTCGCCCAGGTGACGGCCGCGGCGATGGGGGTGGACCCGGCGCGGGTGCTGGTGAAGCTCGGCGATACCGACGCGACACCCTATGGCGGCGGCACCTGGGCCTCGCGCGGGGCGGGGGTGGGCGGCGAGGCGGCGTTCCGCGCGGCATCGGCGTTGCGGGAGGGCGTGCTGGCGCTGGCCGCGAGCATTCTGCAGGCCGCCCCGGAGGCGCTCGATATCCGGGATGGCGTGATCGTGGATGCGGCGGGCGGGGCCGCGCGGATGAGCCTCGCCGAGCTGGCGCGCATCGCCCATTTCCGGCCCGACACGCTGCCGCATGGGGTGGAGCCGGCGCTGGTGGCGAGCCGGCATTACGTGCCGCGGGACTATCCCTTCGCCTTCACCAACGGGGTGCAGGCTTCGGTGGTGGAGGTGGACGCCGAGACCGGCTTCGTGCGGCTGCTGAAGCATTTCGTGGTCGAGGATTGCGGGACGATCATCAATCCGCTGCTGGTGGACGAGCAGATTCGCGGCGGCGTGGTGCAGGGGCTGGGGGCGGCGCTGTTCGAGGAATGCCGCTACGATTCCGAGGGGCAGATGCTGAACGCGACGATGGCGGATTATCTGGTGCCGATGGCCGCCGAGATGCCGGATATCGTGATCGGCCATGTCTGCACGCCGACGAAGGAAAGCCATATCGGGGCGAAGGGCGTGGGCGAGGCCGGCACCGCGGCGGCGGCGGCGGCGGTGCTGAACGCGGTGAACGATGCGCTGTCACCGCGCGGCGCGCGGATCACCGCGCTGCCGATCACGCCCGCGCTTGTGCTGGACGCCCTCGGCATCGGCTGACCGCGGCCAGAAAGAGGCTGGCCGCGGTCAGCGGCCGGGGAGACTCTGACGCGGTCAGCGGCCGGGGAGACTCTGACGCGGTCAGCGGCCGGTGAGAATCCGTTCGACGAGCTGCTTCACGGTGGGGATGAAGCCGTTGGAGTAGAACGGGTCGGTCGCGAAGCGGTAGCCGTTATGGCCGCTGAACATCAGGTTCTGGTCGACCGATTCGGGATCGTTATGGGTGTGGGCGATGTCCTGCAGGGTTTTCTGGATGCAGAAGCTGCGCGGGTCGGACTTTTTGCCGTTGGAGAAATCGGGCTCCTCCTGCGACCAGTTGGAGAAGCGGCACTGCGAGAGGCAGCCCATGCAGTTCACCTGGTCGCGCCGGATGTCCTCGGCGGCTTCGGGGGTTTCGAAGACGAGGGTGGAATCCGGGGTGCGCATCGCCTCGGTGAAGCCTTCGCGTTCCCAGGCGTGGACGTCCCTGAGGTCGGCCGGGGTGAGCCAGACCGGGCGCTTGCGCGGGCCGACGCCGTATTCCTCGGTATGCTCGCCGACCGGCTCGGTGGTGTAGGCGACCTGGCGCTCGTTGCGGGCGCGCAGGCCCTGGATGAAGCCGTTGTTCACCGCGCTGGAATAGAAGCCGGTGGGGGAGAAGCGGTTGAGATAGACATCGCCCTGTTTCAGGGTGAGCAGTTTCTGCTTCCAGACGTCGCTGATCGGGCTTTCCTTCGTCAGCAGCGGGCGGGTGCCGAACTGGAAGGCGACGGGGCCCAGCTCGGGATTGTCGATCCAGTCTTCCCATTCCTCGAGCCACCAGACGCCGCCGGCCATGATGATCGGGGTGTCGTCGAGGCCGAAGGCGCGCATCTGCCGGCGCAGCTCGATGACGCGGGCAGCGGGCTTTCGGGCTTCGTCGGGTCTTCGGAATTGGACAGGCCGTTATGACCGCCGGCGAGCCAGGGGTCTTCGTAGACGACGCCGCCGAGCAGTTCCTGCGCCTTGTGGTAGGCGCGGCGCCAGAGCGCGTTGAAGGCGCGGGCGGAGGAGACGATGGGGTAGTAGTGGATGTTGAATTTCGAGGCGATTTCCGAGAGCCGGTAGGGCATGCCGGCGCCGCAGGTGATGCCGTTCACCAGGCCCTTCGCCCCTTCGAGAATGCCGGTGATGACGCGCTCCGCACCGCCCATTTCCCAGAGGATGTTGGCGTGGATGCGGCCGGCGCCGCCGGATTCCTCGTGGGCGCGGCGGGCCTGGGCGATGCCGCCCTCGATCGCGTAGGCGACCAGCTCGTCGTGTCGGGCGCGGCGAGTGGTGCCGCGATAGACCTGCGGGATCGGGCGGCCGGAGTCGTCGTAGCTGTCGGCATTGACGGCGCTGAACGTGCCGACGCCGCCCGCGGCGGCCCAGCTTCCGGCGGACAACCCGTTGGAGACCGCCACACCCTTGCCGCCCTCGACCAGCGGGAGAACCTCGACGCCACCCATTCTGATCGCATTGATCGTCTTCATCGTCTCGCTAACCTGTGCGCCGCCCGTGCGGCGCTTGCGTGAGTTTCAACACCAACCGACGTCTTGCCGATGTCGCGATGCGGACCGCGGGCCTGGCGGACGGCCCGGCTCCGGCGGGAGATGCCGCCGGCGCGCCGGAGCGGCGTCCTGTCCCGGCCTGCGGTGCGGCGTCGCGACCGTCTGCACCACCCGGATACGTGATCATATCATCAAATGGATGCACGAGAAACAGCCGGAGGGCCCGAGGGTATGTGAAACTGTCACGAGCCGGTCACAAAAGCCGCCCGTCCGGCGCGCCAGCGCCGCCAGCCGGCGGCGCGCAGGTCGCAGGCCGGGCAGGCGCCGCAGCCATGGCCCCAGTCGTGCAGCGTGGCGCGCTCGCCGCGATAGCAGCTATGGCTGAGGGTGCGCAGCGCCTCGACCAGCGCGGCGCCGCCGAGGCTGGCGGCGAGGTCCCAGGTGGCGGCCTTGTCGCGATACATCAGCGGGGTTTCGACCGTGACGGCGCGGTCGAGCCCGAGGGTGAGGGCGAGCTGCATGGCCTGCATCGTCGTGTTCCGGCAGTCGGGGTAGCCGGAATAGTCGGTCTCGCACATGCCGCCGACCAGGGTGGGGATGCCGCGGCGATAGGCGAGGGCGGCGGCATAGGTGAGGAAGAGCAGGTTGCGGCCGGGGACGAAGGTGTTGGGCAGGCCGGAGGCGGTGGTTTCGATCTCGATGTCGGCGGTCATCGCGGTGGCGCCGAGCGTGGCGAGGGCGGCGCTGATGTCGAGCATCGTGTCGGCGCCGAGTGTGCCGCGCCAGGGGCGCAGGGCAGCGATGGCGGCGCGCAGCGGGGCGCGGCATTCCAGCTCGACCGCGTGGCGCTGGCCGTAGAAGAAGCCGATCGTCTCGACCCGGTCGTAGCGGTCGAGCGCCCAGGCGAGGCAGGTGCCGCTGTCCTGGCCGCCGGAAAAGAGGACGAGTGCCGCGCTGGCGGCTTCCTGGGGGGGCGTGGTCATCGGGAGAGGATGCCGGGCGGGGCGGTTGCGATCAAGCGGTGATCGGCGAGGTTGGTCGGGTAGAGCGGGCGCGGTGATCCGCGCCCTTGCGAAGGGCGGCGGGCGGTGCGATTTGACGCAGCATGGATCTGGATTTTACCGAAACCGAAATCGCGCGGTATTCGCGCCACATCCTGCTGCGCGAGGTGGGCGGCACCGGGCAGGCGCGGCTGCGCGCGGCCTCGGTGCTGATCGTCGGCGCGGGCGGGCTCGGCTCGCCGGCGGCACTCTACCTGGCCGCCGCCGGGGTGGGGCGGATTTCCATCGTGGATGACGACGTGCTGGAACTCTCCAACCTGCAACGCCAGATCGCGCATGGCGTGGCGTTTCTCGGCGCGCCGAAGGTGGAGAGTGCCGCGGCGACGATGCGCGGGCTCAACCCGGAGGTCAGCGTCAACCCGATACGCGCCCGGCTGGAGGCGGGGAATGTCGGCGAACTGGTCGCCGCGCACGACATCGTGCTCGACGGGACCGACAATTTCGCGACCCGGTTTCTCGTCGCCGATGCCTGCGTGGCGGCGCGGCGGACGCTGGTTTCGGCGGCGGTGCTGCGCTTCGAGGGGCAGATCTCCACCTTCAAGCCGCATGCGGGGCCGGATTGCCCCTGTTATCGGTGTCTCTATCCCGAGGCGCCGCCGGCGGGCATGGTGCCAACCTGTTCGGAGGCTGGCGTGCTCGGCCCGGTGACGGGGGTGATGGGGACGTTGCAGGCGACCGAGGCGATGAAGGAGATTCTGGGCATTGGCACCTCGCTGGCCGGGCGGCTGTTGCTGTGGGACGCGCTGGATGCGCGGTTCCGGACGATCGCGGTGCCGCGCGCGCCGGGATGCGGCGGCTGTGGCGGCGGCTAGAGGGCGGCTGCTGCCCGGCGCGGCGCTGGTGGCGGCGGCGCTGCTGCTCGGCGCCTGGCAGGCGCCGCCGGCGGGACCCGGGCCGGGGCCGGCCAAGGGATCGGCGACCGGCTGGCCGGTGCCGCGCTTCGAGAGTTTCCGCTCGAAGGAAATCTACATGCGGGCGGGGCCGGGCTTCCAGTATCCGATCGTCTGGGTCTATCACCGTTTCGACCTGCCGGTGGAGGTGACCGGCGAGTTCAACGTGTGGCGGCGCGTGGTGGCCCCCGATGGCGGCGATGGCTGGGTGCACGAGGCGCTGCTGCACGGGGTGCGCAGCTTCATCGTCACCGCGACGCGCGGCACGCTGCGGGCGGCGCCGCGACGGGACGCGGCGGCGGTGGCCTATCTCGACAAGGGGGTGATCGGCGTGATCCGGCGCTGCCGCGCGGGGGCGACGTGGTGCCGGGTCGAGGCCGGGCACCGGACCGGCTGGCTCCGGCGCGCCGCGTTCTGGGGCAGCTTCGCCGGCGAGGCGGTGAAATAGGCCGGCGCGGCGGGTTTTCCACAGAAATCTGGCCTGGGCGTCTCAACTAGATGTTGAGAACGATACGCCGCTCGGCTACAGAATGTTGTAGCAAAAGAGAGGGACAGGACAGGCCATGGAATGGACCGACGAGATCGTTTCCCGGCTCCGCCAGCTCTGGGACGAAGGGCTTTCGACCGCAGAGATCGGCCGGCGGCTGAATATTTCGAAGAATTCGGTCGTTGGCAAGGCGCATCGGCTCGACCTGCCGGCGCGGCCATCGCCGATCCGGCGCGATCCCTCGGGGCGGCGCCCGCGCGGCCGGCGCCGGCGCGGGTGACCGGGCCGACCCTGCCCTCGCTCGCGGTGCCGGCCGAGCCGGCCCCGGCCGCGATGCCGGTGGCGGAAGCGGCGCCGCCGGTTCGCCAGGCGGCGCCCGCGCGGGCCGTGCCGGCGCGGCCGACGCTGGTGTCCTCGCGCCCGGCGCAGCCGCAACCGCGGGCCGCGGCGCGCGCGCCCTCGTGCTGCTGGCCGATCGGCGAGCCGGGGACGCCGAGCTTCCGGTTCTGCGGCGATCCGGCGCTGGTGGGCAAGCCGTATTGCCAGCCTCATGCCGAGATCGCCTATGTCCGGGTGCGGGACCGCCGCGAGGACGTCGCCTGAGGCATTTTGCGGGTCCGGGTCACGATCCGGGCTTGCGCGGACGGCGGCCTGCCGCAGTGTCGGGGCAAGGGCGTCCGGGGAGGCGCGGTGATGGGGTGTCGTGCGCTTCCGGCGGGGGCGCGCGGGGCTCGGTGCCGCGGCGATGCGGACGGCAGCAGCGACAGGAGCGGTCTGCGGGTATGAGCGAAGCATATAATGACGCGCCGGGCACCGTGGATGCGGAGGGGCTGGCGCGCGGGTCGTCGCTCGATGCGGATGCCGTGCGGGCGGCGTATCGCCGCTGGGCGGGCGTGTATGACCGGGTGTTCGGCGCGGTGTCCGCCCCGGCGCGGCGGGCGGCGGTTGCCGCGGTGAACGCGGCCGAGGGGGTCGAGGTTCTCGAAGTGGGGGTCGGCACCGGGCTGGCGCTGCCGCATTATCGCCCGGAGAAGCGGATCACCGGGATCGACCTGTCGACCGAGATGCTGGAGCGGGCGCGGGCGCGGGTGGCGCGCGAGGGGTTGGGCAATGTGCGCCAGCTGCTGGAGCTGGACGCCGAGGCGACCGGGTTCGAGGATCACCGTTTCGATATCGCGGTGGCGATGTTCGTCGCCTCGGTGGTACCGAATCCGCGCCGGCTGGCGGCCGAGCTGCGGCGGGTGGTGCGGCCGGGCGGGCTGATTCTGTTCGTCAATCATTTCGCCGCCGAATCGGGGCCGATGGCGCTGGTCGAGCGGGCGCTGGCGCCGGCCTCGCGGGCGCTGGGCTGGCACCCGGATTTCGCCATCGAGCGGCTGATTCCGGCGGAGCAGCGCAAGGCGGCGAGCGCGGTGCCGATGTGGCCGTTCGGCCTGTTCCGGCTGGTCTCGCTGAGCAACCCTGATTCTGCATCGGCGCGGCCGGGTTAATGACACGGACGGCTTGATCGCGGGGTGGGGGTGTTATATCCAGTTTGTTGAATGCGCGTGAACCGGGCGTAATCCGCTCCGTGTGCGCCATGGCTTGTTTTTGACCCAACTGACCTAGACGGTCGCGCTGAACGCGGCCCGAGCACACGGAATTGGCGGAGCTGATGAAACGATCCAATCAATATCTGTTCATGGGCCTGATCGGCCTCGCGGTGGCGATCGCCGCGACGCAGCCGGCGCTCGCTGACGCGAAGAACGCGGTGGGCTTTCCGGTCCACGCGCCGCGGCCGTGGGAGTGGTGGTTCCAGCCGGCGGGCAGCCCGATCCAGAAGAGCATCGACTGGCTGATGCAGTTCGTGCTCTGGATCATGGCGGGCGTGGTCGGGCTGGTTGGCGTGCTGCTGGTCACGGTGATGGTGCGGTTCCGCGCCTCGAAGAACCCGGTGGCCTCGACGACGACGCACAACACGCTGATCGAGGTGATCTGGACGGTGGTGCCGGCGCTGCTGCTGATCGTGATCTTCGTGCCGTCGCTCAACCTGATCTACGAGCAGTCGAACTACAAGCACGCTTACATGACGGTGAAGGTGACCGGGCACCAGTGGTATTGGGAATATGACTATCCCACCGCCAAGGGGGTCGATTTCACCTCGTATCCGGTGCCGGACAACCAGATCAAGCCGGGGCAGATCGCGCGGCTTTCGGTGGATCATCCGCTGGTGGTGCCGGCGAACGAGAAGATCGTGTTCAAGATCACCAGCGCCGACGTGCTGCACTCGTTCTTCATTCCCTCGCTCGGCGTGCAGCGCTATGCGATTCCGGGGCAGTACTGGCGGCAATGGACGCAGATCGACGCGCCGGGTGTTTATTATGGGGAATGCAACCAGATATGCGGCATGAATCACGATAACATGCCGATCGAGATCGTTGCCCTGCCGATGAAGGAATTCCAGGCGTGGCTGGCCGAGGCGAAGGCCGACGCCGCCCAGGGCAATGTGCCGCCTGTGCACAAATACGAGGTGCTGGCCATGAAGGCGGCGGCGCAGAAGGCCGCCTCGGCCGGCAATACGGGGATCGCGCTGGCGAGCGCGGCTCCGGCTGAAACCGCGCGATAAACTGTAGTCGGCGACCATCAGGAGCATATGACAATGTCCGCGACCGCACTGCACGATGCCCATGGTGAGCATGCCCACCACCAGCCCGGCTTCTTCCGCCGCTGGGTGATGAGCACGAACCACAAGGATATCGGCACTCTCTACATTACCTGGGCTGTGATCGCCGCGATCGAGGGGGGTGTCCTCTCGATGATCATGCGCGCGCAGCTCGCGCATCCGAACAACACGCTGGTCACCTCGGGCCAGGCGTGGAACGCGATCGTCACGGCGCACGGGCTGCTGATGATCTTCTTCTTCGTGATGCCGGCGCTGATCGGCGGGTTCGGCAACTGGATGGTGCCGATGATGATCGGCGCGCCGGACATGGCCTTCCCGCGGCTCAACAACATGAGCTTCTGGTTCCTGTTCATGGCGTTCATCTTCGTCAATCTGGGGCTGCTGGTCGGCGCCGGGTCGGGCGTGGGCTGGACGCTGTATCCGCCGCTGTCGGACATCACCTACCAGCCGGGGGTGGCGACGGATTTCACGCTGTTCTCGCTGCATCTGGCCGGCATTTCCTCGCTGCTGGGGGCGATCAACTTCATCGCCACCATCCTGAACATGCGCGCGCCGGGCATGACGATGCACAAGATGCCGCTGTTCGTCTGGTCGATGCTGGTGACGGCGTTCCTGCTGCTGCTGGCGATTCCGGTGCTGGCCGGCGCCATCACCATGCTGATCATGGACCGCAATTTCGGCACCTCGTTCTTCGAGCCGGCCGGCGGCGGCGACCCGGTGCTGTTCCAGCATCTGTTCTGGTTCTTCGGTCATCCGGAAGTGTACATCATGATCCTGCCGGCCTTCGGCGTGATCAGCCATGTGGTGTCGACCTTCTCGAAGAAGCCGATCTTCGGCTATCTCGGCATGGTGTACGCGATGGTGGCGATCGGGTTCGTCGGCTTCGTGGTCTGGGCGCACCACATGTTCGTCTCCGGCATTTCGGTGGACAGCAAGGTGTATTTCGAGGCGGCGACGCTGGTGATCGCGGTGCCGACCGGGGTGAAGGTGTTCTCGTGGATCGCGACGATGTGGGGCGGCTCGATCGAGCTGAAGACCCCGATGATCTGGGCGATCGGGTTCATCTTCATGTTCGTGATGGGTGGCGCGACCGGCGTGGTGCTGGCCAATGCCGGCCTCGATACCGAGCTGCACAACACGTATTTCGTGATCGCGCACTTCCATTACGTGCTGTCGATGGGTTCGGTCTTCGCGATCTTCGCCGGTTTCTACTACTGGATCGGCAAGATGTATGGCCAGCCTTATCCCGAGGCGGCGGCGAAGCTGCATTTCTGGATGTTCTTCATCGGCGTCAACCTGACCTTCTTCCCGCAGCACTTCCTCGGCCTCGCCGGGATGCCGCGCCGCTACCCGGACTATCCGGTGGCCTTCGCGGGGTGGAACTATGTGTCGTCGGTCGGCGCGATGATCTCGGGGCTGAGCACGCTGGTGTTCTTCTACATCCTGTTCAAGATCTTCACCGGCCGGCAGACCCTCGCCGCGAATTACTGGGGCGAAGGGGCGACGACCCTGGAGTGGACGGTGCCCTCGCCGGCGCCGCACCACACCTTCGAAGACGTGCCGGTGATCCGCTGACGCGGATCGCCCGGACATGGCAGGGGCGGCGGGGTGTCTCCGAGGGAGGGGCCCCGCCGCGCATGACACCGGCAATACCGGCCGCGGCGACGCCGTGCCGGCAGGATTGATGGAATGAGCGATACCATCCTGCGGACCTCCGCGTCCGCCTCGCCCGACCCCGTGCTGCTCGACCAGTCGATTCTCGGGGCGACGGCGGGCGACTGGCTGGCGCTGCTGAAGCCGCGGGTGCTGTATCTCGTGGTGTATTCGGGCGCCGCGGGGCTGCTGGTGGCGCCGGGCGGGATCAATCCGGTGCTGGGGTTCAGCGCGGTGCTGTGCATCGCCATGGCCGCGGGCGCGGCCGGCGCGATCAACATGTGGTATGACCGCGACATCGACGCGGTGATGCGGCGGACCGCGCGGCGGCCGATTCCGGCCGGGCGGATCGCGCCGGAAAGCGCGCTGGCCTATGGCGTGGCGCTGTCGGCGCTGTCGGTCCTGCTCATGTGGATGTCGACCAACCTGCTGGCGGCGATGTTGCTGGCCGGCTCGATCGGGTTCTATGTGTTCATCTACACGATGTGGCTGAAACGGCGCACGCCGCAGAACATCGTGATCGGCGGGGCGGCGGGCGCGTTTCCGCCGGTGATCGGCTGGGCGGCGGTGACCGGGCATGTCGGGCTGCTGCCGCTGGTGCTGTTCGCCATCATCTTCTTCTGGACGCCGCCGCATTTCTGGGCGCTGTCGCTGTTCGCCTCGGGCGACTACGCCAAGGCCGGCGTGCCGATGCTGCCGGTGGTGGCGGGGCAGAAGGCGACGCGGCTCGCGGTGATGCGCTACACGCTGTGGCTCGTGCCGCTCTCGCTGCTGCCCTACGTGCTGCACCTGACCGGGCCGGTCTATGGCGCGAGCGCGATGGCGCTGGGGCTGATGTTCATCTGGTATTCATGGCGGGTGCTGCGCGACCGCCAGGACGAGCAGGGCAACAGCCTGACCCGCGACGCGCCGGCCAAGGCGGCGTTCAAGTTTTCGATCCTCTACCTGTTCCTGATGTTCGGCGCTCTGGTGGTGGACCACCTGGTATGACCGAGCCGCGGCACGTGACCAGCAAGGACTGGAGTGAAGAGGAACGGCGCGAATTCTATCGCCGCCGGCGGGGCAGGAACTGGGCGCTGCTCGCCGCGCTGGTCGGGCTGTGCGGGCTGATTTACGCGGTGGCCGTCGTGAAGCTATATCACGCCGGGCAGATGTGGTGAAACATACTGGGGCCATAGCGGCCGGCTTCTATCGGGAGAGAGTGTCTCATGAGCGCTGAAAGTCATACTGCCGAAGGGCAGATCGCGGGTCGGGTGCCCCACCCGTATCATCTGGTGGAGCCGAGCGTCTGGCCGCTGACGGGTGCGATGTCCGCCATCCTGATCGCGACCGGGATCATTTTCGTCGCGCATTTCAACGATTACTGGTTCCTGATCGCCGGCTTCCTCGGCGCGGTCAGCACGATGTTCGTGTGGTGGCGCGACGTGGTGCGGGAAAGCCGCACGCCGGGGCTGCACAAGCTCGTCACCCAGATCGGCCTGCGCTACGGCATGGCGCTGTTCATCTCCTCCGAGGTGATGTTCTTCGTCTCGTTCTTCTGGGCGTATTTCAACTTCTTCTTCTACCCGCGCACCAGGGCTACATGCATCAGCCGGTGTGGCCGCCGGCGCATATCACGACGATCGATCCGTTCGCCGTGCCGCTGTTCAACACCATGGTGCTGCTGCTCTCCGGCACGACGATCACCTGGGCGCATCACGCGCTGATCGAGGGCGATCGGCGCGGGCTGATCCAGGGGCTGGGGGTGACCGTTCTGCTCGGCCTCGCCTTCCTTTGCGGGCAGACCTACGAATACACGCACTCGCCGTTCAACTTCTATCATGGCGGGATCTTCCCCTCGGTGTTCTTCATCGCCACCGGGTTCCACGGGTTCCACGTGATCGTCGGCACCACCTTCCTGATCGTGAATTTCTTCCGCGCGCTCAGGAACCAGTTCACCCAGAAGCGGCATTTCGGCTTCGAGGCGGCGGCGTGGTACTGGCACTTCGTTGACGTGGTGTGGCTGTTCCTGTTCGTCTGCATCTATTATTTCGGCCGCAGCGCCATTACCGCCGCCTGACGCATGACCGGTCAGGCTCTGCCGCGCACGCGCTGGCGGCGCCTGATCGGGATGGGCGTGTTCAGCCTGGTGATGCTGGTGCTGCTGATCGCCCTCGGCGTCTGGCAGGTGCATCGCTGGCATTACAAGGACCGCATCCAGCGGGAAATCCGCGCCGCCCAGCTGCGCGCGCCGGTGCCGCTTGGGCCGAAACCCTCGCCTTATGAGAAGGTCGCACTGCGCGGGGCCTGGATCGCCGGCAAGGCTGCGTTCTATGGCGACCAGATCCGCAATTCCCCGAAGGGCCCGTTGCAGGGCGGGCAACTGATCGTCCCGTTCCGGAGCGAGGACGGGGTTGTCGTGCTGGTCGATCTCGGCTGGGTGCGGGGGCAGGCGCCGCGCGCGGTGCCGCTGCCTGAGGGGCCGGCGGTGGTGTCGGGCTATGTGCAGGCGCCGCAGAAATTCGGGCCCTTCGCGCCGGCGCCGAACCTCGCGCGGAGGGTGTTCTACACGCTCGATCCCGCGGCGATCGGGGCGGCGCTGGGGTTTCGCCGCGTCGCGCCGTTCACGCTGGTGGCGGTGGGGCCGAAGCCGGTGGCGGGCGGGCCGATTCCGGCGCCGAGCCTGCCGCTGCCGCCCAACAATTCCGAGCAATACGCGCTGACCTGGTTCGGCCTCGCGCTCGTCGTCGTGTTCGAATACATTTTCTATGTCCGTAAAGTGTTGCTGGAGCCCGCGTGAACGAACTTTCCGTGATGTCGGCGTATGGGCGGCTGGAAGCCCGGTTCGGGCGGATGGCGGTCGTTGAGGAGGCGAGCGCCATGCTGGGCTGGGACCAGGCGGCGGTGATGCCGGAGGGCGGCGCGCCGGCGCGCGGCGACCAGCTCGCGACGCTGGCGGGGATCGCGCATGAGATGCTGGTCGCACCGCAGACCGCGGCCGATCTGGACGCGGCGGCGATGGCGCCGCCGGCCGATCCGCTGGCGCGGCGCAACCTTGAGCTGATGCGCCGCGCGCACCGGCGGGCCACGGTGCTGCCGGCATCGCTCGTCGAGGCGCTGGCGCGGGAGGCGGCCGCCTGCGAGGCGGCCTGGCGCGGGGCGCGGCGGGAGGCGGATTTCGCCGCGGTGAAGGCGCCGCTCGCCCGGCTGCTCGGGCTGGTGCGCGAACAGGCGGCGGCGCTGTCGGGCGCGCTCGGGCTTTCGCCCTATGACGCGCTGATCGACGCCTATCAGCCGGGCGTGACCTCGGCGGAGATCGCGCCCGTGTTCGCCCGCTACGAGGCGTTTCTGCGGGAGAACCTGCCCGCCGCCGAGGCGCGGCAGCGCCGCGCGCCGGCGCCGGGCACGCCGCCTTTCGCCGAGGCGGCGCAGGAGGCGCTGTGCCGCCAGCTTGCCGCGCGAGCGGGGCTCGATTTCACCGCGGCGCGGCTCGACCGCTCGCTGCACCCGTTCTGCGGCGGCACGCCGAGCGACATTCGGATCACCACCCGCTATGACGAGGGGGATTTTGCCTCGGCGCTGATGGGCGTGCTGCACGAGACCGGGCATGCGCTGTATGAGGCGGGGCTGCCGAAGGACTGGGCGCGCCAGCCGCTCGGGGCGGCGGCGGGGATGGCGGTGCATGAGAGCCAGTCGCTGATCATCGAGTTGCAGGCGGCGCGGTCGGACGCGTTTCTCGCCTGGCTCGGGCCGCGGCTGGCCGAGGCGTTCGGCCAGGCGGCGGCGGATTTCGCGCCGGCGCGGCTGGCGGCACGGCTGCAACGGGTGGAGCGGAGCTTCATCCGCGTCGAGGCGGACGAGATGACCTATCCCGCCCATGTGATCCTGCGGTTCCGGCTGGAGGCGGCGATGGTGGCGGGCGACCTCGCCGTGGCGGACCTGCCGGGGGCGTGGAACGAGGGGATGCGGGCGCTGCTCGGCATCGTGCCGCCGGACGACGCCAAGGGGTGCTTGCAGGACATTCACTGGTATGCCGGGCTGTTCGGCTATTTTCCCTCGTATACGCTGGGGGCGATGGCGGCGGCGCAGCTGATGCGGGCGGCGCGGCGGGCGCGGCCGGAGATCGACCCGGCGCTCGGCCAGGGGGATTTCACGCCGCTGCGCGACTGGCTGCGGGCCAATGTGCATGGGCACGGGGCGCGGTTCGGCTTCAACGAGCTGCTGGTGGAGGCGACCGGCAAGACGCTCGACCCCGCCGATTTCGAGGCGCATCTGCGGGCGCGCTATCTCGACTGAGGCGGTCCCGTTCGGGATATGATCAGGCGGCGTCCCGCCGGGGGTGTGACTATGCGGCGTCGCGCCGGGGGTGTGACTATGCGGCGTCCCGCCGCAGGCCGGCCTTGAGCGAGGCGCGCGAGGTGGCGAGATGGGTTTCGAGCCCCTGGCGGGCGCGCGGCATGCTGCCGGCGCGCAGGGCGTCGAGCACGGCCATGTGCTCGGCGATGGCGACCGCGGTGCGCTCGATCTCGTGATGCCGGTCCCACTGGTAGTGATAGTGGAACAGGAAGGACACGATATCGTAGAAATCGTGGGCGAAGCGGTTGTTGAGAAAGCCGATGATCCAGAGGTGGAAATCGCGGTCGAGAGCGGCGAATTCGGTGTGGCGGCGGGCGATGGCGGCCTCGATCTCGCGGTGGCGGAGGATCAGCGCCTCGGCGGCCTCGGCGATGGCGGGGTCGCCGCCGCGGGGCATGCGGGCGAGGGCGGCAAGCTCGATCAGCTCGCGCATGTCCGCCACCTCGGCGGCGAAGCCGTCGTGGAATTCGCGCAGCACCCAGCCGCCGCGCGGCTGCTTGGCGATCAGGCCGAAGCGGGAGAAGCCGATCAGGAATTCGCGCACCGAGACGGTGCTGGCGTTGCTGTCGCGCGCGAGTTCGGCCTCGGAGAACATGTGGCCGGGCCGCCAGTCCCCGAGCAGGACGCGCTGCATGAAGACGCGCTCGATCTGGTCCTGCGGGCCGTCGGTTTCGGATTCGGCGTAGTAGTCGGTGCGGTCGGGGCGGCGCAGCACTTCCAGCCCCTCGGCCCCGCGGGCGAGGATGCCCTGGGCGATCATCGCCTCGACGGCGGCGCGGACGGTGGTGCGGCTCACCCCGAAATGGCGGGCGAGGGCGCTGTCGGAGCCGAGCGACGTGTCGCCCGTATCGAGTGTGGCGATATGATCGAGCAGGGCGTTGCTCGTTCGTTTCAGCAGCGTATTCGGTTTGGCCATTCCGCTCCGGCTTGTCCCCTTGTCGGTGTGGCCGGCGGGGATGCCGCCGGCCCATCCGTCATGTGATCGTAATTTATTTTGTGGCGAGCTTCGCCGCGTTGGCAAGCCCGGACTCGTAGATTCCGGAGATCGCCTTGATCGCGGTGGCGTTGTCCTCGCCCTTTTTCGGGTGGGCGGAGAGGTCGAGCCGGCGGAAATGACCGCTCCAGACCAGCTTCGTCTCGTCGGCGCCGAGGCGGTGGACCGAGATGGTCGAGACATAGTCGCGCACCGGCAGGATTTTCATGTTGTTGGCGGTGTGCTGGATTTCGTAGGTGTAGTTGGTGTGTTTCGGGTTGTAGTGCAGGAGCTGCTCGGTGAGGACCGGGCCGCCGAGATCGAGATGGCGGACCGAGCCGGGGTGGTTGCCCTTGCTCGCCTTGCTGCTCTTGACCGCGGGAACCCAGGTGAGATCGCCGAAATTGTGGACGACCGACCAGACCTTCGCCGCCGGCGCCTTGATGACGACGCTGCGGGTGACGTGAAGGACGGGCGCCTTGGCCTGGGCGGGGGTGGCGAGGAAGGCGGCAAGGGCGAGGGGCAGGCCGGCCAGGGCGGCACGGCGGGCGATCTGGATTTTCAAGACATTCCTCCTGTTGACGGTCCGGTTATGCCGGACGTAACGATCTACACGCAGGCGTGATGCAATGCCATAGCGACAACAGTGTACAAATTTTTCGCGGTCGCGACATTTTCGCCCGCAAGACCCGTCGGCGGGACGGGGCGGAGCCAGACCGGGACCATGACCCTCGAACAGTTGCGGATCTTCATTGCGGTGGCCGAGCGCGAGCACGTGACGCGGGCGGCGGAGGCGCTGGGGCTGACGCAGTCCGCCGCGTCGGGGGCGGTTGCGGCGCTGGAGCGGGAATTCGGCACCAGGCTGTTTCACCGGGTGGGGCGCGGCATCGCGCTGACCGAGGCGGGGCATGTGTTCTTCGCCGAGGCGCGGGCGATCCTGAACCGGGCGGAGCAGGCGGCGCTGACGATGCGCGAGATTGCCGGGCTGGCGCGCGGGCGGCTCGCGATCAAGGCCAGCCAGACCATCGCCAATCATTTCCTGCCGCTGCGGCTGGTGGCGTTCCATGCCGCCTATCCGGGGATCGGGCTTGCAGTGTCGATCGGCAATTCGGCCGAGGTGGCGCGGGCGATTCTGGAGGGGGATGCGGAGCTGGGTTTCGTCGAGGGGCCGGGCGAGACGCTGATCCAGCCGCTTCTGGCGGCCGAGCCGATCGCGCAGGACCGGCTGGTGATGGTGGTCGCGCCCGATCATCCCTGGGCGGGGCGGCGCGGGCTGCGGCCGGCCGAGCTCGCCGCCGGCAGCTGGGTGCTGCGCGAGGACGGTTCGGGGACGCGCGCGGTGCTTTTCGAGGCGCTGGCCGGGCTCGGGATCGACCAGGCGGCGGTGGATGTCGCGATCGAGCTGCCGGCGAACAATTCGGTGCTGACCGCGGTGAGCGGCGGCGCGGGGGCGACGATCCTGTCCGAGCTGGTCTGCGCCGACGCGCTGGCGGCGGGCAAGGTGGTGGAGGTGCCGGTGAAGCTGCCGCGGCGGACCTATTTCGCGGTGCAGCACCAGGACCGCACGCGGACCCGCGCGGCGGCGGCGCTGCTGGCGCTGCTGCGCGAGGCCCCGCCGCCGGAGGGCGGCCATAGCTGCCGCCGGAGGGCGGCCATAGCTGCCACCGGAGGGCGGCCATAGCTGCCGCCGGAGGGCGGCCATAGCTGCCGCCGGAGGGCGGCCATAGCTGACGCCGGAGGCCGGCCGCGACTGACGCCGCGGCCGGCCTCGGATTTCAGGCGGCGTCGAGATCCTTCATCGTTTGCACGATGCGGCTGACCATGCCGTAGGTGATCGCCTCGTCGGCACCCATCCAGTAATTGCGGTCGGTGTCCTTCTCGACGCGGGCGTAGTCCTGCCCGGTTTCGCGGGCGATGATGCGGTTGATCCGCTCGCGCATCTTGATGATCTCGCGGGCCTCGATGTCGATATCGGTGGCCGGGCCGCGCACGCCGCCATCGGCTGGTGCAGCAGGAAGCGGGTGTTGGGCAGGCAGAAGCGGCGGTCCTTGTGGCCGGCGAGGTAGATCAGCGCGCCGGCGCTGGCCACCCAGCCGGTGCCGATGATGCGGACCGGGGCGGTGGCGTCGACGAAGCGGATGACGTCGTGGATGGTGTCGCCGCTCTCGACATGGCCGCCGGGCGAGTTCACGAAAACGTCGATCGGCGCGTCGCTCGCGCCGGCGAGGGCGAGGAGCTGGCCGGTGACGGCGCGGGCGATGCGGTCGTGGATTTCGCCGAAGATCAGCACCTTGCGCTGTTTGAACAGCCGGTTCTCAAGCTCGCCACCCTTGGCCGCGCGGCCAGTGTCCGGCGTTTCGGTCTCGGGGGTTTCCGTTTCCGGCGCGTCCTCGTCATCCGCGGTGATGGCGATGCGGTTGCTGCTGTCGGGTGTCATGCCTGCTCCTCAAATCCGGTTGCCTTATTGTGGTGTATGCGGCCCTCGCTGTCGAGACGAGGGGCGGCGCAAGGCTGGCGTCTTGACAGCGCGGCCCGCACATGGTGCGAGCTTGGCAGACCGGCATCACGATTGTGGCATAATTGCCGCTTTGTAAGGATACGGTGCGACACAATATTTCCGAACATGGGGGGCCAGGATGGCGCCCGGTGTTGAACGAGGGGATGGACAATATGCGTCTTGCGGTTTTGAAGGAGCGCCTGCCGGGCGAGACCCGCGTCGCCGCCGTGCCGGATTCGATCAAGAAGCTGAAGGCACTCGGGCTTGACGTGGTGATCGAGGCGGGGGCCGGCGAGCGGGCTTCGGTGTCCGACGCGGCGCTGCGCGAGGCCGGCGCCGAGATCGCGCCGGATGCGGCCTCGGCGCTCAAGGGCGCCGGGATCGTGTTCACGGTGCAGCCGCCCGGCGACGAGATTCTCGGCCAGATCGAGCGCGGCGCGCTGCTGGTCGGCACGCTCGGCGCGATGGGCAATCAGGAGCGGGTGCAGGCCTATGCGAAGGCCGGGATCGACGCCTGCTCGATGGAGCTGCTGCCGCGAATCACCCGCGCGCAGTCGATGGACGTGCTGTCGAGCCAGGCGAATCTCGCCGGGTATCGCGCCGTGATCGAGGCGGCGGAGGCGTTTCCGCGCGGCTTCGCGATGATGATGACGGCGGCCGGCACCGTGCCGCCGGCGCGGGTGTTCGTGGTCGGCGCCGGGGTTGCCGGGTTGCAGGCGATCGCCACCGCCCGCCGGCTCGGCGCCATCGTTTCGGCGACCGATGTGCGGCCGGCGGCGAAGGAGGAGATCAAGTCGCTCGGCGCCACGTTCATCGGCGTCGAGGACGAGGAGAGCAAGGCGCAGACCGGCGCCTATGCCAAGGAAATGAGTGCGGAGTTCCGCGCCAAGCAGGCGGCGCTGATCGCCGAGACGGTGGCGAAGAACGACATCGTGATCTGCACCGCGCTGGTGATGGGCCGCAAGGCGCCGATCATCGTCACCGCCGACGCGGTGGCGAAGATGCGGATGGGCAGCGTGATCGTGGATATCGCGGCGGATGCCGGCGGCAATTGCGAGGCGACGGTGCCGGGCGAGCGGATCGTGACGGAGACCGGCGTGATCGTGCTCGGGCACCGGAACTGGCCGTCGCGGATCGGCGTCGCCGCCAGCACGCTCTATGCGCGCAACCTCTCGACCTTCCTGACCGGGTTCTGGGACAAGGAGGCCGGGCGGCCGAAACTGCCCGCCGATGACGACATCGTGAAGGGCGTTCTGCTCACGCGGGACGGCGCCATCGTCCATCCGAACTTCCAGCCGCAAGCCGCTGCCTAGGAGCCTCATCATGACCCCTGCACAACTCGCGGACCAGGCCGCAGCACTGGCCCACAAGGCCACGATCCTCGCCCAGAACGCCGCCGGCTTCGCCGCCCAGGCGGCGGCGCACGCGCCGCACGGCGCGCCGCTGATCGACCTGTTCGCCATTTTCGTGATGGCGGTGTTCGTCGGCTATTACGTGATCTGGAGCGTCACCCCGGCGCTGCACTCGCCGCTGCTGGCGGTGACCAACGCCATCTCGTCGGTGATCATCGTCGGCGCCATGCTCGCGACCGGGCTGAAGGGCGGCTATGCCGCGCATGCCTTCGGCTTCATCGCGGTGCTGCTCGCCAGCGTGAACATCGTGGGCGGCTTCCTCGTGACCCAGCGCATGCTGGCCATGTTCAAGAAAAAAGCGAAGTAAGGGCGGCGCGACAATGAATTACGCAACTGATCCCGGGATCACGCTCGCCTATCTGGTGGCGGCCGTCCTGTTCATCCTGGCCCTGCGCGGGCTTTCGCATCCCGAAACCGCGCGGCGCGGCAACCTGCTCGGCATGGCCGGCATGGCGATCGCGGCGCTGGCGACGCTGGCGCATCCGGCGATGCTGCTTTCGGGCGTGGGGCTCATCGTGCTCGGCGTCGTCATCGGCGGTGCGATCGGCGCCGTGGTGGCGCGGCGGGTCAACATGACCGCGCTGCCGCAGCTCGTCGCCGCGTTCCACTCGCTGGTGGGTCTTGCCGCCGTGTTCGTCGCCGCCTCGGCGCTGAACGCGCCGCAGAGCTTCGGCATCGGCACGCCGGGGCACCTGCATCTCGAAAGCCTGATCGAGATGTCGCTCGGCCTGTCGATCGGCGCGGTCACCTTCACCGGCGCGGTCATCGCCTTCGCCAAGCTGCAGGCGCTGATGAGCGGCGCGCCGATCAACTTCCCCGGCCAGCACAAGCTCAATCTCGGCCTCGGCATCCTGCTCGTGGTGCTGATCATCGCCTTCGTCGCCTCGGGCGGCTCGCAGATGCTGTTCTGGCTCATCGCGGCGCTGGCGCTGGCGCTCGGCGTGCTGCTGATCATCCCGATCGGCGGCGCGGACATGCCGGTGGTGATCTCGATGCTGAACTCGTATTCCGGCTGGGCGGCCGCGGGCATCGGCTTCACCATCAGCAATATCGCGCTGATCGTGACCGGCGCGCTGGTCGGCTCGTCGGGTGCGATTCTCTCCTACATCATGTGCAAGGGGATGAACCGCTCGATCATCAACGTGCTGCTCGGCGGCTTCGGCACCGATGCCGCCGCCGCGGCGGGTCCGGCGGGCGCCGCCGGCGACAAGGCGGTGAAGATCGGCTCGGCCGAGGATGCGAGCTTCATCATGAGCAACGCCTCGAAGGTGATCATCGTGCCGGGCTACGGCATGGCGGTGGCGCAGGCGCAGCACGCGGTGCGCGAGATGTCCGACCTGCTGAAGGGCGCGGGCGTCGAGGTGAAATACGCGATCCATCCGGTCGCCGGCCGCATGCCGGGGCACATGAACGTGCTGCTCGCCGAGGCGCAGGTGCCCTATGACGAGGTGTTCGAGCTGGAAGAGATCAACAACGAGTTCTCGACCGCCGACGTGGTCTATGTGATCGGCGCCAATGACGTGACCAACCCGGCGGCCAAGACCAATGCGGCGAGCCCGATCTATGGCATGCCGATCCTCGAGGTCGACAAGGCGAAGACGGTGCTGTTCGTCAAGCGCTCGATGGCCTCGGGCTATGCCGGCGTCGACAACGAGCTGTTCTTCCGCGACAACACGATGATGCTGTTCGGCGACGCGAAGAAGATGACCGAGGAGATCGTGCAGTCGCTCGGCAAGTAAGCCGGGCGCGCGCGGGACGATCGGGCGGCGGGGCCACTGGCTCCGCCGCTTTCGTTTGGGGGCGTCCTTGCCAGCGGCGGGAAATTCGGCCATAGGCGAGGGAGGTAAGGCCGTCGCGCTGCGAGTTTCGCACCGCGGCGCGTTTTTCGTTGATGGAGCGGGTTGCGATGTTTGACGCCCTGTCGGGCAAGCTCGGGGATGTTTTCGACCGGTTGCGCCGGCGCGGCGCGCTGTCCGAAAGCGATGTGATCGAGGCGATGCGGGATATCCGCCTCGCCCTGCTCGAAGCCGACGTCGCCTTGCCGGTGGTGCGGGACTTCATCGCCAAGGTGCGGTTGCAGGCGGTGGGCGCCGAGGTGCTGCGGGCGGTTTCGCCGGGGCAGCAGGTCGTCAAGATCGTCAACGACGCGCTGGTGGACGCGCTTGGCGGCGAGGGGGCGGTGCCGCTCAACCTCAACGCGGCGGCACCCATTCCGTTCCTGATGGTGGGGTTGCAGGGCTCGGGCAAGACCACGACCTCGGGCAAGATCGCGCTGCTGCTCAAGGAGAAGCAGCGCAAGAAGGTGCTGGTGGCGAGCCTCGATACCCAGCGCCCGGCAGCGCAGCTGCAGCTCGCGCAGCTGGCCGAGCGCGCCGGGGTGGCGAGCCTGCCGATCGTGCCGGGGGAGACGCCGGTGCAGATCGCGCGGCGGGCGATGGAGACGGGGCGGCGCGAGGTCTTCGACGTCGTCATCCTCGACACCGCCGGGCGGCTCGCGATCGACCAGGCGCTGATGGACGAGGTCAGGGCGATCCGCGACGTGGCGGCGCCGGCGGAGACGCTGCTGGTGGTCGACGCGATGACCGGCCAGGACGCGCTCGCCACGGCGACGGCGTTCAACGAGGCGGTGAGCATCACCGGCATCGTCATGACACGGCTGGATGGCGACGCGCGCGGCGGCGCCGCGCTGTCGATGCGGGCGGTGACGGGCGCGCCGATCAAGCTGATGGGCATGGGCGAGAAGCTCGATGCGCTGGAGCCGTTCCACCCCGAGCGCATCGCCGGGCGCATTCTCGGCATGGGCGACATTGTCAGCCTGGTCGAGAAGGCGGCGGAAAACGTCGATCAGCAGAAGGCCGAACAGCTCGCCAGGAAGATGGCGCGCGGCAAGTTCGACCTTGAGGATTATGCCGAGCAGCTCAAGCAGATCACCAAGATGGGTTCGCTCTCGGGCATCATGGGCATGCTGCCGGGCGTGGGCAAGATCAAGCAGCAGCTCGCCGAGGCGGATCTCGACACCTCGATCCTGAAGCGGCAGGCGGCGATCATCTCCTCGATGACCAAGGCCGAGCGCGCCAATCCGGACATCATGAAGGCGAGCCGGAAGAAGCGGGTGGCGGCGGGCTCGGGCACCTCGGTGCAGGAGGTCAACCGGCTGCTCAAGCAGTTCGAGCAGATGAAGGACATGATGAAGCGGGCGCAGAAGCTGGGCCAGAAGGGCCTCGCGCGCGGCGGGCTCGCCGCGCTGCTGCCGCAGGGAGGCGGGCGCCGCCCGTTCTGAGGCGGGGGGTTTTTGCTCGTTTTGAGACTGCGGGCTTCGGCCCGGACTGAAATAATGGGCTTCGGCCCGGAGTGAAATAACGGGCTTCGGCCCGGACTGACACCACGGCGGCCGGGCTGGCCGCCATCGTGACTACTGACCAGGAGACAATGGAATGTCGTTGAAGATCAGACTGGCCCGCGCGGGCGCGAAGAAGCGGCCGTTCTACCATATCGTCGTCGCCGACTCGCGCAGCCCGCGCGACGGCAAGTTCATCGAGCGGATCGGCACCTACAACCCGATGCTGCCGGCCGATCACGAGGATCGCATCCGCCTCGTGTCCGAGCGGGTGACGCACTGGCTGAGCCAGGGCGCGCAGGCGACCGACCGCGTCGCCCGCTTCATCGGCAAGGCCGGTCTCGGGCCGATGCCGGCGTTCCGCGAGCAGCCCGTGCAGTCGGCGCCGAAGAAGAAGGCGCAGGAGCGGGCCGCCGAGCGCGCCAAGGCCGCCGAGGCCTGATCTCGCGGCTGAACGATGGATGATCGCCTGATCCTGATGGGCGTGATCGGCCGGCCCCACGGTGTGCGCGGGGCCGTGCACGTGACCGCCTATTCGCCGGACCCGGAGGGGCTGGCCGAGCTGCCGTTGCGCGACGAGCGCGGCCGGCGGATCGGGCTGGCCTGGACCGGGGCGGGGATCGCGCGCGTCACCATCGGCGAGGGTGACGAGGCCGCCGCGATCGCCGATCGCGATGCCGCGGCGAAGCTGACCAACCTGAAGCTCTATGTGCGCCGGGACGACCTGCCGCCGCCCGAGGACGAGGACGAGTTCTATTTCGCCGACCTCATCGGGCTGCATGCCGTAGCGCCGGATGGCGCGGCGCTCGGCACGATCCGCGCGGTGCATGATTTCGGCGCCGGCGCGAGCATCGAACTCTCCGACGGCTCGCTGCTGCCCTTCACCCGCGCGGTGGTGCCGGAGATCGACCTGCACGGCGGCCGCGCCGTGGTGGTGCGGCCGGCCGAGGTGGAGATGCGGGAATGAGCTTCCGCGCCACGATCATCACCCTGTTCCCCGAGATGTTTCCGGGGCCGCTCGGCCAGTCGCTGGCCGGACGCGCGCTGGAGGCGGGGATCTGGGCGCTGGACTGCGTGAACCTGCGCGATTTCGGCCTCGGCCGGCACCGCGCGGTGGACGACACGCCGTTCGGCGGCGGCGCGGGCATGGTGCTGCGGCCGGATGTGCTGGATGCCGCGATCGGCCGGGCACGGGACGAGCGGCCGCTGTTGGCACTCACCCCGCGCGGCGCGCCGCTGACCCAGGCGCGCATCCGCCGGCTCGCCGAAGGACCGGGTGCCGTGCTGCTCTGCGGCCGCTTCGAGGGGTTCGACCAGCGCGCCCTCGACGCCAACGCGGCCGAGGAGATCAGCCTTGGCGATTTCGTGCTCTCGGGCGGCGAGATCGCGGCGCTCGCGCTGCTCGATGCCACCATCCGCCTGCTGCCGGGCGTGATGGGGGCGGCGGAGAGCGCGGAGGAGGAAAGCTTCTCGGACGACACGCTGCTCGAATATCCGCACTATACCCGTCCGGCCGTGTGGCAGGGGCGGGCGGTGCCGGAGGCGCTGCTCTCCGGCCATCATGCCGCCATCGCCGCCTGGCGCCGCGCCGAGGCCGAGGCCGTGACCAGGCGGCGCAGACCAGATCTATGGGCCCGGCACATTGCCAGCCAGCCGGCTCTTCCGTAAATGAACTCCCCCGAAAGGATGCCAGACATGAACGTGATCCAGACCATCGACGCCGAGCAGATCGGCAAGCTCGCGGAAGCCCGCGCCGTGCCGGACTTCAAGCCGGGCGACAATCTCCGCGTTTCGGTCCGGGTGACCGAGGGCGAGCGCACCCGTATCCAGGCGTTCGAGGGCGTGTGCATCGCGCGGTCGAACCGCGGCATCAACTCGAACTTCACCGTGCGCAAGATTTCGTATGGCGAGGGCGTGGAGCGCGTGTTTCCGCTGTATTCGCCGAACGTGACCGAGATCGCCGTTACCCGCCGGGGCGTGGTGCGCCGGGCGAAGCTGTATTACCTGCGCGGCCGCCGCGGCAAGTCCGCCCGCATCGCCGAGGCCGCGCGCGAGACCAACGCCGACTGACGCGCCGGGGGAGGGCCAGGGGGCTGCGCGCCCCCTGCAATCCCCGCCGGGCGGCGCACCGCCCGCGCGGCATGGTTTCAGCCGGAGGGGCATCACGCGGGCGCGTTTGCGTCTGCCGCCCGATGCCGCTCTGACCGAAACCCCGAAAGTGTCAGGGCCCGCGCGCTCATGCCTTGTGCGGAGCGAGGATCCGGCCCGTGCCGACACTTCGAGCATCAATATGATAGAGCACTACATCCGATCCAATCGGATCGGAAAGTGCTCTAGACCCGGAGGACGCACGCATGGCTTCGACATTGTTCGACAAGATCTGGGCGGCGCATGTCGTCGATCGCATGCCGGACGGCACGGCGGTTCTCTATATCGACCGGCATCTCGTCCACGAGGTGACCAGCCCGCAGGCCTTCGAGGGGCTGCGGATGGCCGGGCGCAAGGTGCGGCGGGTGGACGCGACCATCGCGGTCGCCGACCATAACCTGCCGACCGAGGACCGCGCCGCCGGCATCGCCGAGCCGGAAAGCGCCTTGCAGGTCGCCACCCTCGAACAGAACGTCGCCGCGTTCGGCGTGCCCTATATCCCGGTGACCGACGCCCGGCAGGGCATCGTGCACGTGATCGGGCCGGAGCAGGGGATTTCGCTGCCGGGGATGACGATCGTCTGCGGCGATTCCCACACCTCGACGCATGGCGCGCTGGGCGCGCTGGCCTTCGGCATCGGCACCTCCGAGGTCGAGCACGTGCTGGCGACGCAGACGCTGTTGCAGAAGCCGGCGAAGAACATGCTGGTGCGGGTGGACGGCGCGCTGCCGCCGGGCTGCTCGGCGAAGGACATCGTGCTGGCGATCATCGGCGAGATCGGCACCGCCGGCGGCACCGGGCATGTGATCGAATATGCCGGCGCGGCGATCCGCGCGCTCGACATGGCGGGGCGGATGACCGTCTGCAACATGTCGATCGAGGCTGGGGCGCGGGCCGGGCTGATCGCGCCGGACGAGACGACGTTCGCGTATGTGCGCGGCCGGCCCTATGCGCCGAAGGGCGAGGCGCTGGAGCGGGCGATCGAATACTGGAAGACGCTCGCCTCCGACGAGGGCGCGCAGTACGACCGGGTGGTGACGATCGACGCGTCCGCCCTCGTGCCGCAGGTGACCTGGGGCACCAGCCCGGAGACGGTGGTGCCGATCACCGGCCATGTGCCCGACCCCGCGGCCGAGCCGGATGCCGGCCGGCGGGCGCAGATGGAGCGCATGTTGCAATATATGGATCTCGCACCGGGGCAGGCGCTGAAGGGCACGAAGATCGACGCGGTGTTCATCGGCTCCTGCACCAATTCGCGGATCGAGGATCTGCGGGTGGCCGCCGGGATCGTGCGGGGCAGGCAGGTTGCCGGCCACGTGCGGGCCATGGTGGTGCCGGGCTCCGGCCTGGTGAAGGCGCAGGCCGAAGCCGAGGGGCTGGCGCAGGTGTTTCTCGATGCCGGGTTCGAATGGCGCGAGGCGGGGTGTTCGATGTGCCTTGGCATGAACCCCGACAAGCTGAAGCCGGGCGAGCGTTGCGCGAGCACCTCGAACCGGAATTTCGAGGGCCGGCAGGGGCCGGGCGGACGCACCCACCTGGTGTCGCCGGCCATGGCGGCGGCCTCGGCGATTACCGGCGCGCTCGCCGATCCACGGGAGATGGCATGATGGACAGGTTCGAACGGCTGGAGGCGGTCGCCGCCCCGCTCAGGATGGCGAATGTCGATACCGACAAGATCATCCCGGCGCGCTTCCTCAAGACGATCAAGCGCTCGGGGCTGGGCAAGCACGCCTTCGCCGGGCTGCGCTACAACGAGGATGGCAGCGAGACCCCCGATTTCGTGCTGAACCGCGAGCCCTACCGGCACGCGCAAATCCTGGTCGCCGGGGAGAATTTCGGCTGCGGCTCGTCGCGCGAGCACGCGCCCTGGGCGCTGCTGGATTTCGGCATCAAATGCGTGATCGCGCCGAGCTTCGCCGACATCTTCTTCAACAATTGCTTCAAGAACGGCATCCTGCCGATCGTGCTGCCCAGCGCGCAGTGCGAGGCGCTGATGGAGGATGCGGAATCGGGGGCGAACGCGCGGATCATCGTCGATCTCGCGGCGCAGACCGTCTCGCGGCCGGATGGCGAGGCCTATGGGTTCGAGATCGATCCGTTCCGCAAGCGCTGCCTGCTGGAGGGGCTCGACGATATCGGCCTGACGCTGGAGAAGGCGCCCTCGATCGACGCCTATGAGGCGAAGCTGGATGGCGCCGCCTGGCGGCCGCGGATCGAGGCGGTCTGACCCGCCCGCCATCCGGCGAGACGACATTCTGCAAGCGACCCCAAGGGAGAGACGATCATGATTGCGAACCGGAAACTGCTGCTCCTGCCGGGGGACGGCATCGGCCCCGAGGTGATGGCGGAAGCCCGCCGGGTGATCGACTGGCTGGCGCGCAGCGGCCGGGCGCGGTTCGAACTCGCCGAGGATCTGGTCGGCGGCGCCTCGATCGAGGCGACCGGCAAGCCGATCACGGAGCCGGTGATCGGGCGGGCGCTGGAGGCCGATGCCGTGCTGTTCGGCGCGGTGGGCGGGCCGCAATGGGATTCGCAGCCCTTCGACAACCGGCCGGAACTCGCCATTCTCGAACTGCGCAAGCGGCTCGGCCTGTTCGCCAATCTGCGTCCGGCGCCGGTGTTCGACGCGCTGATCGACGCGAGTCCGCTCAAGCCGGAGATCGTGCGCGGGCTCGATATCATGATCGTGCGGGAATCGACGGGCGGGATCTATTTCGGCGAGCCGCGCGGGGTCGAGACGCTGGCGGACGGCACGAAGCGCGGGATCAACACCGAGGTCTATACCACGCCGGAGATCGAGCGGGTGGCGCGCGTCGCCTTCGAGCTGGCGCGCAAGCGGCAGGGACGGCTGACCAGCGTGGAGAAGGCGAACGTGATGGAATCCGGCCTGCTCTGGCGGCAGACGGTGGCGGCGCTCGGCGCGGCGGAGTATCCGGACGTGCAGCTCTCGCACATGTATGCCGATAATTGCGCGATGCAGCTGGCGAAGAATCCGCGCCAGTTCGACGTGATCGTGACCGGCAACCTGTTCGGCGACCTGCTCTCCGACCTCGCCTCGATGCTGACCGGCTCGCTCGGCATGCTGCCTTCGGCCACACTCGGGGCGCCGGATGCGGCGGGGCGGCGGCATGCGCTCTACGAGCCGATCCACGGTTCGGCGCCGGACATCGCCGGCAAGGGCATCGCCAATCCGCTAGCGCAGATTCTCAGCCTGGCGATGCTGCTGCGCTATTCCTTCGACATGCAGGAGGATGCGGCGGCGATCGAGGCCGCCGTCTCGAACGTGCTGGCCAGCGGCATGCGCACCGCCGATATCGAGCAGAAGGGCACGGCGCGGATCGGCACCCGCACGATGGGCGATGCGGTGCTGCGCGAGCTGGACCGCATCGGCGGCTGATCCGGCCGGAAAATGGCCGGGGCGGCAGGTTTCGCGCCTGCCGCCCCTTTTTTGTGCGCGATGCGAAACCCTGGCCGTCAGTCGCCGGCGGCGGTGCGGGCGCTGATCGGCATGCGGGAGCGGGGGAGAATGGACGCCTGCCGGACCGGCAGGGCCTGCCGCGCCGTGCCGGGAAGGGCGGCGATGACCGAGACCGAGACCGAGGCGAGATAGGGCAGGGACTGGGTCAGCAGCACCACGCACCAGAGGCGGCATTCCGGCGTTGCCCAGTGATGGCTGAAGCCGACGCCGAGCAGCGCGCCCCAGGTGAGGACGAGAAGGGCGAGTTCCTCGCGCACCATGAACAGGCCCTGCACCAGCGCGGGCGCGTTCTCCATTTTCGGGGTGCGGATGAAGGGCAGGCGGTTGGTGAACAGGCCCTTCCAGACCGCCTTGCCGATGCTGTGCGAGAGCGCGAGGCCGGCGATGGCCGCCCCCAGCCGGTCGGCCGGGCCGCAGGGCACGCGGGCGGCGTAGAGGGCGAAGATCTGCACGATCTTGAAGGCGAACAGGCCGATCGATGGCAGCATGAACAGGATGATCGGGAATTCGAAGCGCACCGGGTCGAGGATCAGCCCGGCCGACCAGGCGAGGCCGAGCAGCACGAAGGCGAGACCCAGCGCATCGCCGATCCAGGGCAGCCAGCCGGTGACGAAGTGCCAGCGCTGGCCGATCGTCAGCGTGCGGTCGAAGGGCGAGAGGAACGCCTTCCAGTGGCGGCGGGAAATCCGCATCGCGCCATAGGCCCAGCGGTAGCGCTGCTTGCGGAAGGCGTTGAAATCGTCCGGCATCACGCCGCGGCCGAAGCTGCGGCTGGAATAGACCGCCTCGAACCCCTCGCGGAACAGGCGCAGGCCAAGCTCGCTGTCTTCGGTGATGCACCATTCGGCCCAGCCGCCCTCGGCGGCGAGCGCCGCCTTGCGGATCAGCGTCATCGTGCCGTGCTGGATGACGGCGTTGCGCTCGTTGCGGTTGACCATGCCGATATGGAAGAAGCCGGCATATTCCCAGAACATCATCCGCTTGAAGAGCGAGCCGTCATTGTCGCGGTAGTCCTGCGGCGACTGGGTGAAGCCGATTTTCGGATCGGCGAAGGCGGGAACCATGCAGCGCAGCCAGTCGGGATCGACGATGTAGTCGGAGTCGATGATGCCGACGATCTCGGCGTCCGGCGCGGTTTCGCGCAGGGCGAAGTTCAGCGCGCCGGCCTTGTAGCCGGGGTACTGGCCGAGGGTGAAGAAGCGGAAATGCTCGCCGAGCCGGGCGCAATGGGCGGCGACGGGCTCCCACATCGCCGGATCGTGCGTGTTGTTGTCGATCACCAGCACCTCGAAATTCCCGTAATCGAGGGCGGCGAGGGCGTTGAGCGTCTGTTTCACCATCTCGGGCGGTTCGTTGCAGATGGCGACGTGCAGCGAGACCTTGGGCAGCTTCGCGCCCTGAGGGGCGGGCACCGGCTCGAAATGGCGCATCCGCACCCGGCCGAACAGGGTTTCGACCAGGTCGAAACTGTCGGCGACGAGCAGGAGGAGCAGCAGCGCCTGGCCGGCGGCGAGCGTCGCCCAGACGGCGGCGGCGGACCAGGAGAGGTAGGTTTCGCCCATCGTCATCAGCAGCGACGCGAGGGCGGCGCCGAAGCCCTGCACCAGGGCGGCGAAGAGGAGCTTGCCGGGCCAGCGCAGATCGGGCCGGGTGCGGAGCATCAGCAGGGTGACGAGGGCGCCGAGCAGGGTGGAGCCGAGCGCCCAGGCGAGCCAGGCGCGGTTCTGCTGCACCGGGCCGGTGAGCGACCATTTGGCCTGGCGGTTGAGCGACCACATGCCCCAATAGCCGGCGGCGCGGCCCTCGAAGCTGGTTTTCCATGGCTGGTCGAACGCCTCCATCACGAAATAGTCGAGATGCTGTTTCTGCGCGATGTTGAAGAAGTCGCGCAGGAAGCGCGCCTGCAGGACGCGCGAGGCGCGGGCGGCGCCGATATCGATGCCGTCCGACGGCCAGCCGATCTCGCCGATGACGACCTTCTTGCCGGGGAAGCGCTTCTCGACCTCGTGCAGCCGCATCAGCGCGTAGTTCACCGCGTCCTTTTCCGGAACGCCCTCCCAGTAGGGGAGGAGATGCACGGTGATGAAATCGACCGATTTCGCAAGTTCGGGGTGGTGCAGCCAGACATGCCAGGGCTCGGCGGTGGAGACCGGCACATGCACGCGCTGCTTGACGTAATTGATGTCGGCGGCGAGTTCGGGGACGGTGAGGTTGCGGCGCAGGATCACCTCGTTGCCGACCATGACGGATTTCACGTCGGCATTGGCGTTGGCGACCTTGACGACCTTTTTCAGCTCGGCCGCGTTGGCTTTCGTGTGCTGGTCGAGCCAGGCGCCGAGGGTGACGTTGAGATGATAGGGGGCGGCGAGGGCGGGAATTTGGCCGAGATCGCCCTCGACCGTGTAGGTGCGGATGTCGTGCGTGTGTTTCGCGACGAGGGCGAGATCGGCGCGGATCTGGGCGACCGAGGGATAGACGCCGCTTTGCGGGCTCTGCCCGGCGCGGAAGGGCGAGAAGGCGAAGCCGCCGATCTCGCCGCGATAGGCGGGAATGTTGGTGGCGGGGCGGTTGAGTACGGCCCATATGCCGAACGCGGCGGCGCCGGTGGCGATGGCGGCGAGCCAGGCGCCGGCATGGCGCCAGCCGCCGGCGGTCCGGCGCGGGCTGGTGCGAGGCGACAGGGGGCTGATCCGCGCGAGATGCGTCATGAGCGATCGTCCGGTTGAGCCGCGGAAGAAGTCCGCGGTGGTCCGGTTCTGATGGCGCAGTGCGGCAACGCGTCGGCTGGATTATGGCCAAAGAAAGGCGTGTGGTTCGCGGCGCGCGTGTCGGCTATGCTGGGTTGGGGGAGATCGTTGCGGGGGTGGCACCGGTTTTCCTTTCACCGGAACTGAAGGATCGCATGCACGTTATTGTTCTGGTTATGATCTTGACCTTGCTCATTCTGCTGAACGCGGGATTCGCGCTGGCGGAGATGGCGCTGGTCTCGTCGCGCAAGGCGGCGCTGGCGCTGTTCGCGCGGAAAGGTGTCGGCGGGGCCGCGCGGGCCCGCGCGCTGGCGGAGACGCCGGAGCGCTTCCTGCCCACCGTTCAGGTCGGGATCACCGCGATCAGCGTGCTGACCGGCGTGGTGGGCGGCGCGCAGCTCGCCCAGTCGCTGGCGCCGGCGATCGCGCTGATCCGCCCGCTGGCGCCGCTGGCCAATACGCTGGCGCTGGCGATCACGGTGGTGGGCGTGACGCTGCTGACGCTGGTGTTTGGCGAGCTGGTGCCCAAGCAGCTGGCGCTGCGCAATGCCGAGCGGATCGCCTGCCTCGTCGCCTGGCCGATCGACATGTTCGCCCGCGCCGCCGCCCCGCTGGTCTGGCTGCTGGGGGCGACCTCGGACCTGGTGTTGCGGCTATTCGGGCCGGTCGATCCGCACCGGCGGGCGATCAGCGAGGAGGAGCTGAAGGCGATCCTCGCCGAGGGGACCGAGTCGGGCATGCTGGAATACGAGGAGCGGGACATGATGGAGCGGGTGATGCGGCTGGCCGACAAGCCGGTGCGCGCGATCATGACGCCGCGGCAGGACATCGCCTGGCTCGACCGCACGGCGCCGCGCGGGCAGGTGATCTCGGCGCTGAAGGCGGCGCCGCATTCGCGTTTCGTGGTGTGCGACCGCAGCATCGACAACGTGGTCGGCATCGTCCAGGCCAAGGACATTCTCGACCGGATGCTGGATGGCAAGGACATCTCGATCGCCACCGCGCTGCGCCAGCCGCTGGCGGTGCCGGACGCGGTCTCGGCGCTGGATGCGCTGGAGCGGCTGAAATCGGACCCGCTCGGGGTGGCGTTCGTGCTCGACGAATATGGCAGTTTCGAGGGGATGGTGACGGTGGGCGACCTGCTGGAGGCGATCGTCGGCGATGTCGAGGAGGCGGCGTATGGCGAGGTCGGCGAGCCGGCGCCGGACCGCTACGAGCTGGACGGGCTGGAGCCGATCGACGAGGTGGCGCACCGTTTCGGGCTGGAAAGCCTGCCGGCGCATGGATCGTATCATACGCTCGGGGGGTTTCTGCTGGCGCTGCTCAAGCGGGTGCCGCGGCAGGGCGACGCCATCGCCTATGGCGGGTGGCGGTTCGAGGTGCTGGAGATGAACGGGCGGCGGGTGGAGCATGTGCGGATCAGCCGCGACCCGACGGCGGCGCCCTGAGTTTGAATAATTTAGACTTTTGTTAACGCGCTCCTGATATCTCGATGGCTTGGGTCTTTATGCAAAGGACCTGTCTGGCGAGAGGAGCCTGGCCGATGAAGTCCGATCCCGTCACGTTTCTGGGCGCACGCGGCGTGCGGGCGCTGGCGTCGTGATCATCGGGACGCTGGCGGCATGCGCCGTGGTGGCCGCGGCGGCGGTGGCGATCATGGGGCGGCTGTTCGCCGTCAGGATCGGGCGCCTGGCTGCCGACCTGCACGCGGTGGCGCAGCATGCCGCCGAGTCGCAGCGGGACATGACGGCGCAGAACGGGCTCGACCGCAATATCGACGCGCTGCGCAGCCGGCTGGCCGAGCTTGGCGAGCCGCGGATCGAGGATGACAGCCTGTGGTTCGGCGGATACCGGATCAATGGCGATGAGAGCATCGTCGATGACATCAAGGCGCGGTTCGGCGGCACGGTGACGATCTTCATGCGCGACCTGCGGGTGGCGACCAATGTGCAGAAGCCGGAGGGCGGCCGGGCGGTGGGCACGCGGCTGGCGCCGGGGCCGATTCATGACGCGGTGCTCGGCAAGGGCATCACCTATCGCGGCGAGGCGGAGATTCTGGGTGAAAAATATTTCTCCATCTACGAGCCGGTGATCGCCAATCACGAGACGATCGCGATCATCTATGTCGGCGTGAAGAAGCTCGCCGTGCCGCAGGATCGGGTGCTGCGCCGGGCCGGGAGCTTCGCGCGCATGCGGGCCGATATCGAGGTGCTGAAGACGGTGCTTGCCGGGCAGGTGACGACTGCCGGCGAGGCCGTGGCGCAGCGGCAGGCGGCCGATGATACGCGCCGCGCGCTCGATGCCGAGCGGATCGAGCGCGCCCGCCAGCAGGCGCAGGCGATCGAGGCGCTCGGGAACGGGCTCGAACGCCTGGCGGGCGGCGACCTGCTGTTCCAGCTCAACCGGCCGCTTGCCGCCGAGTACGAGAAACTGCGCCACGATTTCAACGGCGCGACCAGTCAGCTGCACGACGTGATGGTGATGATCGCGCGCAACGCCGATGCCGTGCGGTCGGGGGCGCATGAAATCACCGCCGCCTCGGACGATCTGGCGCGGCGGACCGAGCAGCAGGCGGCGACGCTGGAGGAGACGGCGGCGGCGCTGGAGCAGATCACCGCCACGGTGCGGCGCACCGCCGAGGGCACCGGCGAGGCGAAGAAGCTGGTGGGCGGCGCACGGTCGGAAACCGACCACTCTGACGATATCGTGCGCAAGGCGGTGCAGGCGATGAGCGCGATCGAGGCGTCGTCACGCGAGATCGGGCAGATCAGCGGGCTGATCGACGAGATCGCGTTCCAGACCAATCTGCTGGCCCTGAATGCCGGGGTCGAGGCGGCGCGGGCGGGTGATGCGGGCCGCGGCTTCGCGGTGGTCGCCACCGAGGTGCGCGCCCTGGCCCAGCGCTCGGCCGCGGCGGCGCGGGAAATCCAGGGGCTGATCGCTACCTCCGATCGGGAAGTGTCGGCCGGCGTGCAGCTCGTGGGCGAGACCGGCTCGGCCTTGCAGCGCATTGCGCGGCAGGTTTCCGCGCTCGATGGGCTGGTCGCGGAGATCGCCGCGTCGTCGCAGGAACAGTCGACCGGGCTGGCCGAGGTCAATCTCGCGGTCAGCCAGATGGATCAGGTGACGCAGCAGAACGCGGCGATGGTGGAGGAAACCACGGCGGCGAGCCATAGCATGTCGTCCGAGGCGGCATCGCTCGCGGAATTGCTGGGCCAGTTCCGCATCGCCGCGGACGCGAACGTTCAGCTTCTGCCGGCCCGGATGGCCTGAGCGGCAGAGCGGCGCGCGGCCCGGCGGGACCGGACCGCGTTCCGCGGTTCCGGCCTGACGCGGCCGGGCGGCTCAGGCGTGGATGAGCGTGCCGATGCCGCCTTCGGTGAAGAGTTCGAGCAGGCAGGCATGGGGAACGCGGCCATCGAGGATGGTGGCGCCCTTGACGCCGTGGCGGACGGCGTCGATGCAGGTTTCGACCTTCGGGATCATGCCGCCGGAGATCGTGCCATCGGCGCGCAGCGCCTCGATTTCGGGGATCGACAGGTCGGGGATCAGCGCGCCGCCGCGGTCGAGCACGCCGGGGACATCGGTCAGCATCAGCAGCCGGTTGGCGCCGAGCGCGCCGGCGATGGCGCCGGCCACCGTGTCGGCGTTGATGTTGTAGGTTTCGCCATCGTCGCCGACGCCGACCGGGGCGACGACGGGGATGAGCCCCGCGCCGGTGAGCGCGTGGATCACCCGCACATCGACATGCGCGGGTTCGCCGACGAAGCCGAGATCGAGCGCGCGCTCGATCGCGCCATCCGGGTCGCGCGTCGTCCGCGTCAGCTTGCGGGCACGGATCAGCCCGCCATCCTTGCCGCAGATGCCGACGGCGAGGGCGCCGGCCCGGTTGATCAGCCCGGCGACCATCTTGTTCACCGTGCCGGCGAGAACCATTTCGACGACCTCGACCATCGCCGCGTCGGTCACGCGCAGGCCATCGACGAAGGTGGACTGGATCGCCAGCCGCTTGAGCATGGCGTTGATCTGCGGCCCGCCGCCATGCACCACCACGGGGTTGATGCCGACCTGCTTGAGCAGGGCGATGTCGCGGCCGAATTCCTCGGCGAGCGAGTCCTCGCCCATGGCATGGCCGCCATATTTCACCACGATCGTCGCGCCGGCATAGCGGCGCAGATAGGGCAGGGCGAGGGCGACGATGCGGGCCTGTTCGGCGGCGTCGGCGTGGCGGTCGGAAATCGTCATGACGGCAGGATCTTCCCTTGCTGTTCCGGCTGTCTATGAAGGCGGGCGCGGGCGGTCAAGCCAGCAGGCTGTTGATCGCCGCGCGCAGTTCGGCGATGCCGGCGCCGGTTTCGCCGGAGGTGAGGAACACCTCGTTCAGCGCCGCCGGATGGCGCCGGGCGATCGTCTCGATCGCGGCGCGCTTGGCGGCGAGCGCCTCGGGCTTCATCTTGTCGGCCTTGGTCAGCACGACCTGGAAGGAGACGGCCGCCTGGTCGAGCAGTTCCATCACCGCGTGGTCGGCCGGCTTGTCCTCGATCCGCGCGTCCATCAGCAGCAGCACGCGGCGCAGGTTGGGCCGGCCGCGCAGGTAGCGGAACATCAGGCCCTGCCAGTCCCGCTTCACCGCCTTGGGGGCGGCGGCGTAGCCATAGCCGGGCATGTCGACGATGGTCAGCGGTCCGTCGCCGATGCGGAAGAAGTTGAGCTGGCGCGTGCGGCCGGGCGCCTGGGCGACGCGGGCGAGGGCGACCTGGCCGGTGATCGCGTTGATCAGCGTCGACTTGCCGACATTCGAGCGGCCGGCGAGGGCGATTTCGATGCCTTCCGGCTCGGGCAGGCCCTCGGCGGTTTGCGCGGCGTGGAAGAACCGCGCCCCGCGGGCGAAGAGTTTCCGCCCGTCCTCGATCGGGTCGATCGCGTCGGTCGGGTCTTGCGCCGCGGGTGCTTCGGTTTCGTCCATGAACGCGCGCTCAGCCCTTGGCGTTGGCGTTGGCGGCGGCGCGCGGGGCGGCGTTGGTGCTGCGCATGATCGTCCATTGCTGGATGATCGTGAGCGTGTTGTTCACGCAGTAATACAGCACGAGGCCGGCGGCGAAGCGGCCGAGCATGAAGGTGAAGATCACCGGCATGAACTGCATCATCTTCGCCTGGGTCGGGTCCGGCGGCGGCGGGTTCAGCCGCTGCTGGCCCCACATGGTGATGCCCATGATGATCGGCAGGATGCCGAGATGCAGGAAGGGCGAGAGCGTGCTCGGGTGGAACGGGATGAGGCCGAAGAGGTTGAAGAGGTTGGTCGGGTCCTCGGCCGAGAGATCGTGAATCCACAGCGCGAAGGGCGCGTGGCGCATGCCGATGGAGATGAAGATGACCTTGTAGAGCGAGAAGAAGATCGGCACCTGCGGCAGCATCGGCAGGCAGCCGGCGGCGGGGTTGACGCCCTCGGCCTTGTAGAGCGCCATGATCTCCTTCTGCTGCTGCATCTGGTCGTCCTTGTAGCGCTCGCGCAGCGCCTGGACCTTGGGGGTGATCGCGCGCATCCGCGCCATCGAGCGGTAGGAGGTGCGGACCAGCGGGAACAGGACCAGCTTCAGCCCGATGGTGAAGACGATGATCGCCACACCCATGTTGCCGAACGCGGCGGCGAGATAGTCGAGGGCGATGAAGATCGGCTTGGTGAGGAAGAAGAACCAGCCGAAATCGATCGCCCGCTCGAACAGCGGGATGCGATATTGCGTTTCGTAGTGGCTGAGGATGCTGAGCACCTTGGCGCCGGCGAAGACATGTGTGGTGGCCGAGGCGGTGGCGCCGGGGGCGGCGTCCACCGGTTTCGCGGTCATGTAATCGACCTGATAGGCGCCGTGATCGGTCTTGCCCGGGGTCGCGAGGTAGCGATAGGCGCCGATCGACTCGCGGCCCTGGCTCGGGATCAGCGCGGTCAGCCAGTATTTGCCGGTGATGCCGGCCCAGCCGCCGAGATTGGTGGTCTGGTAGGCGGTGCCGGGCGCCTCGCCGGCATTCGGGTGCTTGCCGCCGGATTTCACCCCCTCATAGCCCATCTCGTGCAGCGTGCCGTGGAACACGCCGATCGGCCCCTTGTGCAGGGTGAAGGAGCCGGGCTCCTGCGGCAGGAAGTCGCGGCGGATGCGCGACCAGGGATAGACCTCGATTTGCGCCGTGCCGTGATTGATCACGCGCTGCTGGACGGTGAACATGTATTGCCGGTCGACCGCGAGGAGAAGTTCGAAGGTGACACCGGCGCCGTTGCTCCAGGAGAGGGTGACCGGATGGCCGGGCGAGAGATCGCCGCCGGAGCTGGTCCAGACCGTCTGCGGGCCGGGCACCTTGAGGCTGCTGCCGGGGGCGGCATCCCACCCGAACTGCACGTAGTAGGATTTCGCGCTGCCGGCGCGGGAGAGCAGGCGCACCAGCGGCGAGGTTTTCTGCACCGTTTCGTGATAGC
>NZ_CAJQZK010000021.1:0-59501 GCF_907164655.1 Acidocella sp. C78 | reverse complement strand
GGCGCGACATCGTGCCGGGAAACTACCTCGTCCTGCGCTGGGCGATCTCGATCGTCGTGCTCGCCGTGCTGATCGTCGCGCTGTTCATCGAGGCGGTGGGCATGCGCCAGGGCTGAGCCCGGCGGATGAACGAAATTTCACCAGGCAGTAAAGCAGCATCGCCGAATTCCGCCGCATTTCCCTGACAGTTTACGAGCATCGATCAGGAGATGCCCACATGAAGCGAACCAGCATCATCGTCGGCGGCGCGATGGCCGCCTGTGTCGCCTTTGCCGCGACCGGCGTCGCCCGTGCGGACTGGGATGGCGGCCCGAGCTTTTCGATCGGCTTCGCCGGCCCACCGGCTTATTACGCGCCACCGCCGCCGCCGGTCTATTACGCGCCGCCGCCGCCACCCGGCTATTACGCGCCGCCGCCGCCCGCCTATTATGCTCCGCCGCCTCCGGCCTATGTTGCGCCGGCTTTCCCGGCAGGCCTGTCCTTCGGCTTCACCCTGCCGCTCGGCGGCGACCACGATCACTGAAGCCGCATCCGATCCGGGAGGGGCGGATGCGGGTTTCCAACCACGCCAGCATCACACCGGCGGCTCACCCCGAACCGGCGTGATCCCCTCGGCCGCGATCAGCGCCTCGGCCGCGCCGATCGCGGCCTCCAGCGCCTCGACATCCGTGCCCTTGACGACAACGGCGACCCCGCTGCCCGATTCACGGTAGAACGGATAGCTGCCGACATCGACCTGCGGATACCGCGCCTGGATCGCCGATAGCCCGGCGGCGATGCTGCCTTCCTTCACCCCAAGCCGTGAACAGCCCGCATCGCGATCGGCGTGCCACGCGCCAGCACCGTTTCCAGCCCCGCGAACATCGCCTGCATGATCCGCGGCACGCCGGCCATCACATGCACATTGCCGATGGAGAACCCCGGCGCGATCGAGACCGAATTCGGGATCGGCACGGCGCCGCGCGGCAGCATCGCCATGCGCTGCCGCGCCTCGTTGAACTGCTCACGTCCGAGATGCCGCTCCAGCGCATCCCAGCTCTCCTGGTGCTTTTCCCAGGGCACGCCGAAAGCGGCGGCGATGCATTCGCTGGTGATGTCGTCATGCGTCGGCCCGATACCGCCGGTGGTAAACACGTTGTCATAGGCGGCGCGCAGTTCATTGACCGCGCGGACGATCCGCTCGGCGACATCCGGCGCCACCCGTACCTCTTCCAGCCGGTGGCCGAGCGCGGCCAGCCGGCCGGCGATGAATTTCGTGTTCACGTCCTGCGTGCGGCCGGAGAGGATCTCGTTGCCGATGATCAGGATGGCGGCGGTGGGGTTGCTGGACATACAGGTCTCCCGGATCACAGAAAATCGCGCAGCAGTGGGAGCAGCGGGCGGTCGGCCGGCGGCATCGGATATTCGTCGAGGCGGTCCGGCGGCACCCAGGCCAGCGCCTGGCCCTCGCGCGGCTCGGGCGTGCCGCTCCAGCGGCGGGCGAGATAGAGCGGCATCAGCAGATGGAACTGGTCATAGGCGTGCGAGGCGAAGGCGAACGGCGCGACATCCTCCTCGCGGAGCCGAATGCCGAGTTCCTCCTCCATCTCGCGCACCAGCGCCTGTTCCGGGGTTTCGCCGGGGGCGAGCTTGCCGCCCGGAAACTCCCACAACCCCGCCATCTTCTTCCCCGGCGGGCGGCGGGCGAGCAGGATTCGTCCCTCGATGTCGACCAGCGCGCAGGCGGCCACGAGCACCAACGGCTTCGCGGCGGCGGCGACAGCCACCGGCTCGGGGCGGCAAGATGGCGCAGCGCCAGCGCCTCCCGCGTGATCGCATAATGCACCACCGGCAGGCTCGCGCCGGGCTGGCCGATGAATTTCGCATGGCCCCGGCCCGTCGCGCTGAACCCGGCGCCTTCGAGCAGCGCGATCGAAGCTGCGTTGTCGGCGGCCACCGTCGCCTCGATCGTGGAGATCGGCAGCTCGGCGAACCCCCAGTGCAGCAGCTCGGCGACGGCCGCCCGGCATGACCGCGGCGCCAGAAACGGCGGCCGATCCAGTAGCCCAGCGCGGCGCTGCCCGCGCGGCATCGAGCCGTAGCCCGGCGCTGCCGATCATGCCGCCATCCGCGTCGACAATCGCGAACTCATGGGCGCGTCCGGCCGCACGGTCGGCCACCGCGGCGGCCACCCACGCCTCGGCCGTCTCCAGCGGATAGGGAAACGGCGCCTCCGGTAGCCGGCGGCAAATGTCCCAGTCGTTGATGAGCTGGTGGAAGCGGGCGGCATCCTCCTGCGCGAGCGGCCGCAGCACGGCCGTTCCAACGGCGTCCCTGGTGGCGATGTCCGGCACGAAAAACCCCCGCACTGTCTCCTGACCGCTTCGGGATAGCTTGTCCGGCGCGCGGCCGAAAGGGCGATCCACGGTTTGACGGTTGATTTGCCGGCCGCGGACGCGCAATTCTTCCAGCATGGACACCGCGACCCATAAAGCCGAAGAAATCCTCAGCGCCGCCGCCGGCCGGGCGCGCGCCGCGATTCGCAGCCTTGCGGCGATGCCGGCGACCCGGCGCGATGGCGCGCTGCGCGCCGCCGCGGCCGAGCTGCGAATCCACGCCGTGAACATCCTCGCCGCCAATGCCCGCGACCTCGACAGTTTCGCGGGATCGCCGGCGATGCGTGACCGGTTGCTGCTGAACGAGGCGCGCATCGAGTCGATCGCCGCCGGCATCGAGGCGATCGCCGACCTGCCCGACCCGCTCGCAGGCAGCCTCGCCGAATGGACGCGGCCCAACGGCCTCGTGATTCGCCGCGTGCCGCAGCCACTCGGCGTGATCGGCATGATTTATGAAAGCCGCCCCAATGTCGGCGCCGATGCGGCGGCAATCTGCATCAAGTCGGGCAATGCGGTGATCCTGCGCGGCGGCTCGGAAAGCTATCATTCGAACACCGCGATCTATCTCGCGATGACCAAGGGGCTGCGCCAGGCCGGGTTTCCCGATGGCTCCGTGCAGATCGCCCCGAATATCGACCGCGCCTTCGTCGCGGCGATGCTGGGCGCGTCCGGGCAGATCGACCTCATCATCCCGCGCGGCGGCAAGTCGCTGGTCGAGCGGGTGCAGCGCGAAGCCCGGGTGCCCGTGCTTGCCCATGCCGAGGGACTCAACCACACCTACATCCACGCCGAGGCCGATCTCGAAATGGCCCGATCCGTTCTCGCCAACGCGAAAATGCGGCGCACCGGCATCTGCGGCGCCACTGAAACCCTGCTGATCGACGCAGCCATCGCCCCTGCCGTGCTGCCGCATCTCATCGAGGATCTCGCCGCCCTGGGCTGCACTTTCCGCGCCGATGACCGCGCGCGGGCGATCGTGCCGCACCTTCCGGCCGCCGGACCCGACGATTTCAACACCGAGTGGCTCGATTCGGTGCTCTCGGTCAGCGTCGTCGACGACATTGACGCCGCGCTCGACCATATCGCCCGGCACGGCTCGTCGCATACCGAGGCGATCATTACCGAAAACGCCGATGCCGCCGCCCGCTTCCTCGCCGGCACCGACAGCGCGGTGGCGATGTGGAACGCCTCGACCCAGTTCTGCGACGGCGGCGAATTCGGCTTCGGCGCCGAGATCGGCATCGCCACCGGGCGAATCCATGCCCGCGGCCCGATCGGCCCGGCGCAACTGACGACATTCCGCTATCACGTCGTCGGCACCGGCCAGGTGCGTCCCTGAGCAAAGACCGGCTGCCGCGCTTCGGCGACCGCAGGCCGCTGCGCATCGGCCTGCTCGGCGGCAGCTTCAACCCCGCGCATGAAGGCCATCGTCACGTCGCGACAGCAGCGCGGCGCGCCCTGCGGCTCGATCAGGTCTGGCTCATGGTCTCGCCCGGCAACCCACTGAAAAGCCGCGCCGATATGGCCCCCTTCGCCGAACGCCTCGCCTCCGCGGCGCGCCTCGCCGATGGACGACGGCTGGTGGCGACCGGGATCGAAGCCGCGCTCGGCACCCGCCGGACGGCCGACACCCTGACCCAGCTCCGCCGCCGCTTTCCCCGCGCAAACTTCGTCTGGATCATGGGAGCCGACAACCTCGCCCAGCTCCCCCGCTGGCACCGTTGGCGGGACATCGCCGCCGGCGTGCCGATCGCCGTGCTGCCGCGGCCGGGCGAAACGCGCGCCGCGCTGGCCGGGCGGGCCGCCGATGTGCTACGGCATGCGCGGATCGCCGCACGTTCGGCGGCAGCCCTCGCCGGCAGCCCGCCGCCGGCCTGGACCTGGCTGCCCGCGCGCGAAAATCCGTTATCAGCCACCGCGCTGCGCGCCCGTGCCCGCAAGGCCCGCGCGTCGCACGGCATTCAAGGAGACCGGCCATAGCCCGCCCGCCGACCCGCCCGACCCCGCCCGCCACCGCATCGCGCAAGCCGGCGCCGAAGCGCAAACCGCCGCTTCCCGCCGAGGTTGCGCCCAAAGCCCCCGGAACCCCGCGCAAGAAGGCCGCCATCGCCGGCCCCGCGCCGCAAGCCGCCCGCATCCGCCGCAGCGCGGACAAGGCGGCCGAACGGCTCGCGCAGATGGAACAGGTCATCACCGAGAGCCTCGCCGACGACAAGGCCGAGGATATCGTGACGATCGACCTTGCCAGCCGCGCCAGCTTCGCCGACCGCATGGTGGTCGCCACCGGGCTTGCAGACCGGCAGATCGCCGCGATGGCGACCCATTTGCTCGAGAAGCTCGCCGCGATCGGCGTCAAGCGTGTGCAAGTCGAAGGCGCCGGCGGATCGGACTGGGTGCTGGTCGATGCCGGCGACATCGTCGTCCATCTCTTCAAGCCGGAAGCCCGCGAGCTCTACGCGCTCGAAAAGATGTGGAGTGCGGATCTGGACGAACCGGCTTGACGGTTGCGGGCGCCCGGTTGCGCATCGTCGCGATCGGGCGCGACACCAGGGGGCCGGAGGCCGACCTCGTCGCCCGCTACGCCGAACGGCTTCAGCCACGGCCGGAAATCGTTTCCCTGCCGGACGGCACCGGCAGCCCGGCCGAGATCAAGCGGCGCGAGGCCGATGCCATCCTCCGCCGCCTTACCGCCGACGATCTGGTCATCGCCCTCGATCTCGATGGCAAGACGCCTGACAGCGCCGCCTTCGCCGCGATGCTCGCCTCCTGGCGCGAATCCGGCCGGCCGCTGGCCTTCGTGATTGGCGGCGCCGAGGGGCTGGAGCGGCGCATCATCGAACGCGCGGATGCTGTGCTGTCACTTGGCCGGCTGACCCTGCCCCATCTTCTCGCCCGCGCAGTTCTCGCAGAACAGCTCTACCGGGCACAATGCATCCTCACCGGGCACCCCTATCACCGGGCGGGGCGGCCATGAAGACAACATGATTGACTTGCCTCTCCGGTGAGGCTACCTCAGCGCCAGCCATGGGGCGGCGTAGCTCAGCGGTAGAGCAGGGGAATCATAATCCCTTGGTCGGTGGTTCAAATCCGCCCGCCGCTACCACGGCTTTCAATTCCATTTTTGTTTTGGCTTGTGAGCAGATCCCGGTTTAGCCGCGTCTGTGTCAATTGTATTCGACTGTTTGTGGATCGTGTAACTGTCGCACAGCGCAGAACTTGACCTGCCGTCCACGATGATGACTTTGAATCGCTGTCGATATTGACATCAATCGGTAAAACCCGAGCCGTATGACAGATTGACGAGGCTTGCCCGCCGACAGGAGCGGCTTCGCCTAGGTTCTGGACTCAACTGATCCAAGATGTGACGGCGAGGACGAGGCAGATACCTGCGAGGAAATTTCGTGCGGTTTTGTCGTAGCGTGTGGCGATGGCGCGCCAGTCCTTGAGCCTGCAGAAGGCGCGTTCGATGAGATTGCGCTTTCTGTAGGCGACGGGGTCGAAGGGCGGAATGGCGCGGCGGTTGGGCATGGGCGAGATCACGGGCCTGGTGCCTTGGCGGGTGAGGAAGGCGCGCAGGTCATCGGCGTCGTAGGCTTTGTCGGCGATCAGCTCTTCTGGTGGCGGTATTGTGGGCAGAAGCGCCCTGGCGCCGCTGATGTCGGAGGCCTGTCCCGGCGTCAGGAGGAGTGCGGCGATGCGTCCCTGCTCATCCGCGACGGCGTGGATCTTGGTCGTCCGTCCACCCCTCGACCGGCCGATAGCCTGGCTTTGCGCCCCCCTTTACCGCCCGCGGCCGCGCGATGTGCCCGAACCGAGGTGCTGTCCACCATGGCGATGCGCGGCGGATACGCGCAGGCGACCAGGGCCGCAAAGATCTCCTGCCAGAGGCCACGCTGGCTCCAGCGGTTGAACCGGTTGAACACCGTGGTTCGTGGCCCATAGGCCTCAGGAAGCGCTCGCCATCGCAAGCCCTCGCGAAAGCGATGCAGGATGCCGCTCAGCACCCGGCGGTCATCAACCCGAGGCTTGCCGCCAAGCTTCGGCAGCAATGGTTCGATCGCAGCCCATTGCGTGTCGTTCAGCCAGAAAAGTTCCGCCATGTTCCAAGTCCTCCAAACAGACTTGAATCAGACGCTCCGTAGTCATGGCAATAGGTACAGAACCTAGAGCATCATCCGATCAGATGGAGTCATCTGATCGGATAAAGATGCTCTGATTATCAATATCATAGAGCACTACATCCGATCCGGATGGATCGGAAAGTGCTCTAGATGACGAGCCCGCCCTTGCGGTCAGCGCCTCTACCGCAAAATCAGAACGGGACGATATCGTCGAGAATCTGCTGACCGTAGCGAGGCGATTGCTGTCCGCTGACAATGCCGCGGCCGCCATAGGATATCCGCGCTTCGGCCAGTTGGTTCGACTGGATGGTGTTGCTGCTCGAAATATCCTGCGGCCGGCAAATGCCGGAGACGGTCAAAACCCGCAATTCATGATTGACCCGCATTTCCTGCTTGGCCATCACCACGAAATTTCCATCCGGCAGTACCTGGGTGATCTCGCCCGCAAGCGAGAGCGAAACCGCTTCGTTGCGCTGGATCTGCCCGGTGCCGGTCGAATTGCCGGCGCTGGACACCGACACAAGGCTCGACGGGCTGACAGCCTTGCCGATCACCCGTGGGATCAGGCTCTCCAGACCGAACAGGTTCGGCACGCCGAGGGATTCCGACCCGGTTCGACCAAGTGTCGTCTGGTCTTTCAGATTGGCATTGTCATTGATGTTGATCAGGATGGTGATGATATCGCCAACCTGTGAAGCCCGCTGATCCTTGAAGAATGCGCGCGCGCCCCGCCGCCAGAGACTGTCGGGCTCGGTCGGCGCCTTCCGAAGCGGCGGCATCGGCATGCTCACAGGACGCCACGATGGCTCCTTGGTCGGATTGACGATGGGCGACATCGGCGGCGGCCGGCCGACATAGGCGAGGTTCGAAAACGTGCCGCAGCCCTGCAATAGCGATACGGCGGCAAAAACGGAGATCCTCAGCCCGCGTCGACGCTGTTTCGACAGGAAGACGAGAAAGGGTTCAGCCATTCTGTCCGACCATGCGGTTGTAATATGGCACCGTTCCGTTCTGCGGCGTGGGATGGCTGCCGGGGATGACGTGGGCATGATTCTGGCCATCCACCACGGCCTGCACCACCTCGCGCGAGCTGGGGTTCAAAACCGGGATCACCGCACCTTCCGGGCCAGAAGCCAGCGCGACACCCTCGGCGGTCACTTCAAGACCGGGCGTCTCGACCGCGAGGCTGACCGTCGCCCCACGGGTAACCATCATGACCCGGGCGATGTTTTGCCGGCTCAGCGGGGTGCCCGCAGCAAGGCGGCGGCTGATCTGCATGCCGAGAACCTCGGATGCGCTGGTCAGCATGCCCTGTGGCAATGCCGCCCTCGCGACCCATGCCATCTTGACGTCATTGATGGTGACGACATCGCCGGGTTGTAGCGTATGACGGGCGACAATCACCCGCTCGGCGGGTGCCGCGATTCCGGAAATATCGAAGCTTTCTGGCTTCATGCCCGTGGCGCTGATCAGGACGGAGGCGGCGAACTGACCATTGACCTGATCGTAGCGAATATTGTTGACCACGATATCAGGCAGCGCGCCGGGCGGGATCATCGGCAGGCGATCGGAGCCCAGCTGAACCACGAAATGATCAGGCGCCCCCGCGCCGAGCAGGGCGGGCCGCAACGCGCGCGTGATCGAAGCAGCCCGGACCGGCACGCCCGGGCGCTCGATGACCACGACATTGTCGGGGCCACCGCCCGTCCAGCCGACGCCATAGGCACGGGCAATGGCCGAGAGCTGCGCTCCGCCCACCTCGATACGCTGACCCGGCGCAGGGGCTGGGCCCAGCACATCCTTGGCCTTCGGCCCCGCATCGCTGAACAGATCCTGGAGCTGAACGACGGAGCGGTTGATCGTGACGATCCCGCGCGGCGCCGGCGCCGCGACCGCGACACCGGCGGCAAGGCCGATCATGACGGTCAGAACCGCAATCGTGCGTCCGGTCGATCGGGGCATGTCGCAATCCTCAGAGTTGCGTCAGGGTCTGAAGCATCTGGTTGGTTGCGGTGACGACCTGGCTGTTCATGTCGTAGGCGCGCTGGGCAGTGATGAGATCGGTCACTTCACTGACAACGTTGACATTCGAGTTCTCGACGAAGCCCTGCATCACCGTTCCGAAACCAGGGGCGCTGGGCGCGCCGGTCACCGGGTTGCCGGAGGCGGCGGTCTGGAGGAAGAGGTTCCCCCCCTGCGCGGCAAGACCGGCATCGTTGGGAAAGACTGCGAGCTGCAACTGACCAACCGTTTGCGGCGCGGTCTGCCCAGGCAGCGAGACCTGAACCTGGCCGGAGGCGTTGATCGTGACATTCGTGGCGTTTGTCGGAACCTGGATGCCCGGCTGCACGATATACCCATCCGCCGTCACGATCGTGCCATTCGGCGACAGCCCGAACGTGCCATCGCGCGTGTAGGCGAGCTGGCCGGAGGGCAGGGTCACCTGGAACCATCCGTTCCCGGAAATCGCCATGTCGAGCGTGTTGTTCGTCTGCTGAAGATTGCCCTGCTGATCGATCCTGTAGATCGCGGCGGTCTTCACGCCGAGGCCGATCTGGGTGCCGGAGGGCACGATCGTGCCGGCATCCGAACTGTTCGACCCCGCACGCCGCAGATCCTGATACAGCAGGTCCTGGAAGGCGACCCGCTGGGCCTTGTAGCCCGTGGTCGTCATGTTCGCGATATTGTTGGAAATGACTTCCACATTGGTCTGCTGGGCCTGCATACCGGTGGCGGCGATGTCGAGTGCGCGCATTCTTGCTTTCCTGTCAGGACAGTGGCGTCAGCTGGTCGTGCCGCCGAGGATCTGGGAGATGGCGGTCTGGCTGCGGCTCTTCTCGGAGGTCAGGAACTGGGCGAGCATCTCGTAGTTCCGGCTGGCCTGGATCATGTTGGTGATTTCCGTGACCGGCTGGACATTCGATTCCTCGATCGCCCCCTGCACGATCTGCGGGTTGGGCGATGGAATCGGCGGAGTTGTCGTCTGGAAGAGATTGGCGCCCTGGGCAGTCAGGGTTTGCGGGTTCGCAACGGTGACAACGCCGACCTGCCCGATAATGCCCTGCTGGGTGCTGACCGTCCCATCGGCCGCGATGGTCAGCGCGCCGCTCTGCGGCGGCACCGTGATGGGCTGACCGTTCGTGCTGAGAAGACTGTAGCCATCGGCATTGGCGATCGTGCCGTCGGGCATCAGGTTGAACTGCCCGTCCCGCGTCAGGCGGGGACCGTTCGGGGTCTGGACGGTGAAATAGCCGCCGGCCGGAAGTGCGAGATCGAGAGGATTGCCGGTGTTGCGGATGGTCCCCGGCTGCGCGTCGCGCCACGTGCCGTTGGCCTGGGTATAGGCTTGGGTGGACCCGCCGGGCGGCGCGGTAACGCCGCGCATGTGATCGAGCCAGGATGTCGAGGCGAGGTGCAGCGACTGATAGCCGGGCGTGGACGCATTGGCGATGTTGTTCGCGATCACGTCGACATCGCGGGATGCCGTCAGCATGCGCGAAAGAATGATCGTGCTGGTATTCTGCATCCTGACCTGTCACCCTTTTGGGACGTCACACCGGAACGTGCAGGGAAACAATGGCGGTTAAAGCTTAATGTTCGGCTAAGCAGGCGAATAAATTTGCCCCGCCACCATCGCGATATCGGGATTGACGCCCGCCCGAAAAAGAACAAAATAAGAACAAAGGACAGGATCATGACCAATGTGGCGCTATTTTCCGGCCTGCCATGCCCGGAGATCCAGCCGGGGACGGTGCATGAAATCGCCGGCGATCAATCCATCATGAGTTTCGCGGCGTTACTGCTTGGCCGCACGCGAGGCGCGCCGGTCTGCTGGGTCGGCACCTCGGTCGATCTCTATCCGCCGGGGCTCGCCGGGCTGGCGCTCGATCCCGGCCGGCTCGTGCTTGCCGAGGCGGAGCGGGAGCAAGACCGACTGGCGCTGCTCGAAACCGCCCTGGCCGGTGGCCTGCACGCGGCTGGGCCGGTGGAGCGGATCTCCCGTCTCGCGGTGCGCCGCCTCGCACTGGCGGCACGGCGGGGCCAGGCTGTCGGGCTGGTGCTGAACATGGGAAAGGCAAGTGATTCCAATGCGTTCTCGACGAGATGGCGAATTGGCGCAGAACCTTCCGGGCCGGATGGCGCGCGGCGCTGGCGGGCCGAGTTGCTGCATGCGCGCGGCGTGCCGCCGGGCGCCTTCGGCCTAGAGCTGGGCCATGACGGAGCGACGCATGCTTTCGATCTGGCTGGCGGCGGGATTGCCCGCCAGCAACCCCTCAGACGCGCCAGCTGAGCGCGCCCTCGATCAGCTCGCCCTGCGCTGCCAGGGCTTCACGCCGCTGGTGGCGCCGGACCCGCCGGATGGTCTCCTGCTCGACATCACCGGCTGCGCCCATCTGTTTGGCGGCGAGGCCAGGCTGTGCGCGCGGATCGGAGCCATGCTGCCCGGCGCCCGGATCGCGATCGGCGGCACCGCGATGGCGGCGCGGGCGCTGGCCCGGCACGGCATAACGTCGGACGCCAGACTCGACACTCTGCCGGTGACAGCTCTTGGGCTGGAAGCACCGGTTGCGCGGCGGCTGCACCGGCTTGGAATCAGACGGATCGGCGCGCTGACGCGCCTCTCGCGCAGCGAGATCCGGGCCGGTTTCAGCGAAGACCTGCTGCTCAGACTCGACCGCCTGCACGGAAGGGTCGCCGAGCCGCTGCATTTCCTGCCGCCGCCGGCCGCATGGCGCGAGGCGGAATCGCATCACGAGCCACTGCTGACGGCCGAACAACTGCGGGCGGCGCTGGCCCGGCTTGTCATCCGCCTCTGCGACAGGCTGGAGGCGGCCGAATGCGGCCTGACGATTTTGCAGGTCCGGTTCCGGCGGGTCGATGCGCGCGTGGTCGGGGAGACGATCGGCTTCGCAGCCCCCGCGCGCGATGCGCCGCATATCTGCCGCCTGCTGGCCGAGCGTCTGAACCGGGTCGATCCGGGATTCGGCGTGGAAGGCCTGGAGATCGAGGGAGAGGTGGCAGCACTGCCAGCGGGACAGCCGGAGCTGGGCGGCGCTTTTCGGCCGGAACACACCCAAACCTTCGACCTTCTGGCCACCCGGGCCCGGCTGTCGCGGCTGGCGCCAGTGGCGAGCCATGTGCCGGAGCGCGCGATGCGCCGGATTCCGGTAACGGAACCGCCGCCAGGCTGGCCACCCGCCGGCCATCCACGGCCGGTCCGGCTGTTCGTCCGCCCCGAGCGGATCGAGGTGATCGCGCCGGTGCCCGACGATCCGCCGCTGCTGATGCGATGGCGCGGAGCCAGCCATCGCATCACCCGCGCCACCGGGCCGGAGCGGATCGCACGCGAATGGTGGCGTCACGAATCCCCTGAGGCAGCCGGCCGCGCCGAGGTGGAGATGCTGCGCGACTATTACGCGATCGAGGATGAGGCGGGGCAACGTTTCTGGGTGTTTCGCACCGGGCTGCACGGCGGCGCGCGGCCGCCCCGATGGTTCATCCACGGGGTATTCTGATGACAGAATATGCCGAGCTTGCCGCCGCCAGCGCGTTCAGCTTCCTCGAAGGCGCGTCGCACCCGCAGGAACTGGTCGACCAGGCCCTGTTCCTCGGCCATGCGGCGCTGGGCATCGCGGACCGGAACACCGTCGCCGGCGTGGTGCGCGCGCATGTCGCGGCGAAGCGGCGCGGTCTGCGCCTGCTGGTCGGCAGCCGGCTAGGCTTCGAGGATGGACCGGACGTCATCGCCTATCCGCGCGACCGCGAGGGCTGGGGTCGGCTCTGCCGGCTGCTCAGCCTCGGCAAGGGGCGGGCAGCGAAAAGCGGCTGCCGGCTTCGCCTCGACGATCTGGAGGACCAGGCGGCCGGGATGGCGCTGATCGTGATGCCGCCGCCCTGGCCCGATGCCGCCTTCGCCGCCAGCCTCGACCGGATCGCCGGCTTCGGCGCCCTGGTCTGGCTCGGGGCGGCGCGCCGCTATGCGCCGGACGACGCCGCGCGGCTGGAGGCGCTCGCCGCCCTGGCCGGACGGCGGCGGCTGGTGGCGGTGAACGACGTGCTGTATCACGCGCCCTCGCGCCGGCCGTTGCAGGACGTGATGCGCTGCATCCGCCATGGCTGCACGATCGCCGAGGCCGGTCTGCGCCTCGAGCCGCATGGCGAGCGCCACCTCAAGCCGGCCGCCGAGATGGCCCGGCTGTTCCGCGGATATGAAGGGGCGATCGCGGCTCAGGCCGAGATTCTGGAAGCTGTAGGCTTCACCCTTGGCGACATACACTATGAATATCCCGACGAGCCGGTGCCGCCGGGCAAAACCCCCGACGGCCATCTCGCCGACCTCGCCTGGGCGGGAGCGGCGATCCGCTATCCCGGCGGCGCGCCGGCGGCGATCACCGCGACGATCCGCCGCGAGCTCGACCTGATCGCCCAGCTCGGCTACGCGCGCTATTTCCTGACCGTGAACGATATCGTCGGCTTCGCCCGGCGGCAGGGGATTCTCTGCCAGGGGCGCGGCTCGGCGGCGAATTCGGCGGTCTGCTACGCGCTCGGCATCACCGCGGTCGATCCCGCCGAGATCGACCTGCTGTTCGAGCGCTTCGTCTCGGCCGAGCGGGGCGAGCCGCCGGATATCGACGTCGATTTCGAGCATGAGCGGCGCGAGGAGGTGATTCAGTATATCTATGGCCGCTACGGCCGCGCGCGGGCGGCGATCGCGGCGGCGGTGATTCACTATCGGCCGCGCAGCGCGATCCGCGATGTCGGCAAGGCGCTCGGCCTGGAAGCGGCGACGATCGAGACGCTGGCGGCGCAAAGCTGGAATCCGGGCGATGCGCTGTGGTCGGACGAGCGGCTGCGCGAGGCCGGGCTCGATCCGGCCTCGCCGGACCTGCGGCGGGCCATCGGCCTCGCGCGCGAGCTGGTCGACCTGCCGCGGCATCTGTCCCAGCATGTCGGCGGGTTCGTGCTGACGCGCACCCGGCTCGACGAGATCGTGCCGGTCGGCCCGGCCGCCATGGCGGAGCGCAGCTTCATCGAATGGGACAAGGACGATATCGACGCGCTGGGGCTGATGAAGGTCGACGTGCTGGCGCTGGGCATGCTCACCTGCATCCGCAAATGCTTCGCCCTGCTGGGGATCGCCGATCTGGCCGACGTGCCGCGCGAGGACCCGCGCGTTTACGACATGCTGTGCCGGGGAGATGCGCTCGGCGTGTTCCAGGTGGAAAGCCGGGCGCAGATGAACATGCTGCCGCGGCTGCGGCCGCGCACCTTCTACGACCTGGTGATCGAGGTCGCGATCGTCCGGCCGGGGCCGATCCAGGGGGATATGGTGCATCCGTATCTGCGGCGGCGGAACGGGCTGGAGGCGACGAACATGCCCTCGCCCGCCCTGCGCGCCGTCCTCGGCAAGACGCTCGGCGTGCCGCTGTTCCAGGAGCAGGCGATGCGGATCGCCATCGAGGCGGCCGGCTTCACGCCCGGCGAGGCCAACGAACTGCGCCGCGCCATGGCGACCTTCCGCAGCCCCGGCGCGATCGAGCGATTCTTCACCCGGATGGTCGAGGGCATGGTCGCGCGCGGCCATGAGCGCGATTTCGCGGAGCGCTGCTTCCGCCAGATCGAGGGTTTCGGCACTTACGGGTTTCCCGAAAGCCATGCCGCGAGCTTCGCGCATCTGGTCTATGTCTCGGCCTGGCTGAAATGCCACCACCCGGCGGAATTCGCCGCCGCTTTGCTGAACTCGCAGCCGATGGGGTTCTACCAGCCGGCGCAGATCGTGCGCGATGCGCGCGAGCACGGCATCGCCGTCCGCGCCGCCGATGTGGCGGCGAGTGCGTGGGACTGCACGGTGGAAAACGGGGCGCTGCGGCTCGGCCTGCGGATGATCAGGGGCTTCAGGGCCGACTGGGCGGCACGGATCGACGCCCTGCGGGCCGAGAGGCGAATCGGCCTGCCCGAACTTGCGTCGCTGCCAAAAGCCACACTCGAAGCGCTGGCCGAGGCCGGCGCCCTGCGGTCTCTGGGCATGGGGCGGCGCACCGCGCTCTGGCAGGCCGGCCTGGTGGACAATGCGCCCCCTTCCCCGCTCGGGCCGCTTTCCTGCCCTGCCGCCGCCCCGAACTGCCCCTGATGCAGCACGGCGAGCACGTGGCCGCCGACTATCGCGCCACCGGCCTGTCCCTGCGCGCGCATCCACTAGGCTTGCTGCGAAGCCATCCCCGGCTGCGCGCACCATCACCTGCAAGGACATGGACGAACGCGTCCAAGACGGCGGCCAGGTCCGCCTTGCCGGCCTGGTCACGGTGCGCCAGCGCCCCGGCAGCGCCAAGGGGACCGTATTCATCACGATCGAGGATGAAACCGGCATCGCCAACCTGATTGTCTGGCCCGCCCGCGTCGAGGCACTGCGACAGGAGATCGTCTCCGCCCGGCTCCTCGGCGTGCGAGGCCGGGTGCAACGCGGCGTCGAGAGGGATGTCACGATCGTGCATGTTCTGGTCGATACGCTTGCCGATTTATCGCCCCTGCTCGACCGGCTCGACCGGCTCGACCCGCCAGAGGCAGCGAGCGAGGCGGGCGGTCAAGGGAAATCGAGGCCGGAACGGCGAACAGCGCCACGAAGCCGTGATTTTCACTGATGCCCAAACGGAACATAACCATCCATTAATATTCATCCAAGATAATCGCCTCAGAGGATCAGAGGACAATCTATGGCCAAGCCACCGACAGCCGCAAAAAATGCAGCCGACGAAACCTTGCCCGAAGCCGAGGGCGAGGCGGTGCCGGCAAAGCCGTCAAAGCGCAAGCTGATCTTCATCGGCGGTGCGGTCGCCGCGTTTCTGCTGCTGATCGGCGGCCTGTGGATCACCGGTATCCTGCCGCGCATGCTCGGGGAGAGACCACCGCCGAAAGTAACCGGGCCGGTTTACGTCAAAATCCCGGAAATCGTCGCGAATCTCGACGTCCCCAATGGCCAGGACTCCTATGTGAAACTTGAAGCCACCATCGAACTTGCGGATCAGAAATCCGCAAAAATCGCGACGGCCGACATGCCCCGCATCGTCGATGTGTTCCAGACCTATCTCCGTGCCATGCGTCCAGGCGAACTGCGCGGCGCATCCGGCACCTACCGCCTGCGGGAAGCCCTGATCGATCGCGTCGAGGTGGCGACGGCGCCTGCCGTGGTGAAAGACATCCTGTTTCAGGAACTGATCGTTCAATAATACTGATATCTACCAGCGTCGAAGCAAAAATTGTCGAAATGGTGAAAAAATGCTGACCTATATCCTGACTTATGGCGCATGGGGATTTCAGAGCGTATTATTTGGAGTTCTTGTTTTCACGCTGGTTTATGCACGCCGCCTGGACAAATCCATTCTCCAGATGCGCGCCGATCGCCATGCCCTGCAGGAACTGGTCGACCAGATCGGCACATCGGTCAGCTCCGCCATATCCGCCACCGAACGTCTGAAGGAGCAGGCCGGCCAGAGTTTCACCGCCCTGGAGGAGGCGTGCAAGGCCGCCGCCGCCTCCACCACCCGTCTCGACGAACTGATCAGCCAGGCCAATATCGCCGCGGACACCCAAAAGCGCGCCGAGAGCAAGGAGGGCTTCGATATGTCCGATACGTCTGCGGCCGTGATCGACCTGAAGCCTCAAGACGCCGTAGCTTCGCCGCGCGGGGTGCTGATGGCAAAACCAAACCCCCTGCACCGTTCGAACCAATCCCGGCGCCCCGCGAAGCTGCAAAGCAGAGCCGAGCGCGACCTTGCCCGGATGCTGCTAGATGCCACCTGATGAGCTGCAATCCCGCGGACTGCCACGCCTACTGCCGATCGTGACGTTTTGTCTGTGCGGAACCATTCTCTTCAAGTCGGCCGGGCTTGTGGATGCAGCTTTCGCGGGCGCCTCAACGTCCGAAAAGGCGTCCACAAGCCTTCACCAGGCCCAGGACAAGCATTCCGGAACAAAGAGCGGGAATTCCGCTCCCTCGGCCTACGAACCCGTGGCCAACTGGAAAGACAAGCCCCCGCCTCCTCCTCTCTGCAAGCCAGACCCTCTGGACCAGACCGGCGAACGCAAGCTTTTGCTTCAACTCAAGCAACGGGCCGAGCAGCTTGATTCGCGCGCCGCGGCACTGAACCGCCAAGAGGCGGAACTGGCCGTGGAAAAGGAAGCCATCGCCAAGCAAATAGCGGCGATCAAGCCGCTGGCGCAGAAGCTTGAGCAGATCAATGCCGCTCACAAAGCCGCAGATCAAAAGAAATGGACCGCTTTGGTTTCAACCTACGAAACGATGGATCCCCGGAGCGCTGCACGCATATTTGACGGTCTCGATCCCAAAATCGTCCTGAATGTGATCCAGCGCATGAGCAGCCGAAAATCGGCGCCCATTCTGGCCGACATGAGCCCAGAAAAGGCACAAATCGTCACAGAGAAGCTCGCCGGCATGACGGCCATGACGCCCAAGCCTCAACCAGTCGCATCCCTTCTGCCTGATGGTGCACCATGACCCGCTCCCGCATGGCCGCTGCCAACAGGAAAAAATTCAGATATGTCGCCTATATATCGCTTGCGCTCGGCGGAGGTATTCCGCACGCAGCCTTCGGCAATTCATCGTCATACTGGTTTCGTATCCTGGTGCCGGATAACCTGGTGCCCGCCAATGTCGGACAATCCATTTTCGAAGAGGGAGGCAATTCTTATCTGGTATTGGCTGGCAGCTTTCCAATAAAAGCATATGCGCTCAAAAAAATAACTGGCAATCAGAAAGCCGCCGTCATTCATCTTCAGAATTCCACAGTTCTCAAGATACCGACACCTGCAGGGCAATCATTATCGACGCAGGCCGGCAACAGCTCAATCCATGTCAACCTGACCCAATCGGCGCCCCAAAACAACGTCAAGATTTCTTTCGACAAGGGCTTTATAAACCTCGGTTGCACCGATGCCGGGCCCATCGTCACAATGGCCGATCCACAAACCGGAAGACCCTTGTTGATCGGTACCGTGACCGGGACAACGGCCTTGAGCGACGCGCCAAGCGGGCCAGGATACAGGTTTTTGCCAACATCCCGAGGCATTGCCGTCATCGCATCGTCCGATGAGGTCGCGCTGTCCCGTCAAGCTGGCGGGTTCAGCCTGGGCTCCCTGAAAGCCGGCACCGGTCTGCCAATCGGTAATCCGCTTCTGGTTCCTCCCCTTACTGCGGCTTCAAGAACACCCGATGGCCTTGATCTTCCACGTTACAATCTGATCGGCCTACGACAGCGACTAGGGCTGCAACGCATCGCCGTGACCCAGGCGCCGGCTCTCGATAAAGAAGAAGCAACATTCAAGCTGGTTCGGGTGATGCTCGCACTCGATATGGGCCCCGAAGCCATCGGCGCACTTGACCGGCTTGCGCAAACTCAACCACTGATTACAGAAGGCGAGCAATGGAACCTTTTGCACTCCGTCGCGAATATCATTTCCAATAACCCCGCGGGGGCACTAGATAATCTCGGAAAAATCAAAAATAATTCAAAAATAAAAGACACACTAAGCGCCTTGGCATACGCCAAGAAAGGCAAATATAAAAAGTCCATCAATGGAATAAAGTCTGGAATAAATTATATATTATCTCTTCCGACACTAATAAGAAATGGTATTCTTCCAACCGTTGCAAAATCACTTATAAATACAAGTAATTTTGATACATTCAAGAAATATATGAATTTTTTTCCAAAAAACTCAATATTTAATTTTTATATTGGGAACTATTATGAAAAAAATGGCAATCTCAATAAGGCAATTTCTATCTACAACAATATCCTTCACACGCGAAATAATAAAGCATTTGGACTTGCCAATTCACATAAGATATATCTCGAATACAAAACACATAAATTAAGCGCACATTCCGCAGCCGATCAGCTATTGCGTCATGTTTATGACTGGAGAGCGGCGAAGCACGAATTAAATCTTCGCATGGAGGTGGCAAAATTGTATGCAAAAGCCAATGATTGGCCCTCCGCGATGTCAGAACTCAAGCATGATTTAATGCTATTTCCCAGCAAATCCAACAAAATCAATCGCCTTCGACAAAAATTATTTTCAGATCTAACGAGTTCCAACCAGTTATCCAAGCTCGGGCCATTAGGGTCAGCATCGATCCTCCAAGATAATATTGACCTTATTCCAAAAAATAATAATGAGTTAAAATATGTGAAATATATGATAAATAATTTTAATCAATTAGGGCTTCCAGAAAACTCAATTCCTGCGCTTGAATATCTCATACAAAAAAATGAAAAACCAGAAAATCTGCCTTCACTTGGACTAATGTTGGCAAATGAACAATTCAAGAATAATCAATTCAATTTTGCAAAGAAAACACTAGATAAAACGAACGGATTATCCAATAACGACGACATAATTCAGAAAAGACGCACGTTATACAAGCTCATTTCAGAAAAACTGAATCCAACTGTAACGAACCACCCTTCCAGCAAAAAGAGTCACCTGATTGCTGAAGCAGATCACTCGCACACGCAAAAAAACTGGCAAACTGAAGAAGAAAGACTCTCTAACTATGCATCAAAATATCTCAAAAATATAAATAAATTGAACAAGAAACAGTCAGATATTATAAACCAGCTCGCGACAGCGGCTTATAAAAACAATGACAAAAAAACAATTGATAATTTGCGCCAAACCTATCTCAATCGGATACTTCCTGGACCAGAATCAGCACTATTTCAAATAATAACTAGCGAGCCTATTTCTAAAAATTCAGATCTTCAGGATGCAATAAGGAAGATTAAATCCCTTGAAGATGTCACAAAGTGATTCTTATTTATATGACGCGATTCCCGTCCGATTTTCAATATGAAAATTTTTGCAGTTTTTAAGGTCGCGAACCGAAACCCAACATCTCTATCCCAGGATGATGCTCTGGACGGGCGCCCAAAGGCCACAAAAACCGTCTTTCAGCGGCGTCAATTGGTTTGTCGTTGATACTAGCTTCGCGGCGTCTCATCAGGCCATTTTCATCAAATTCCCACTGTTCGTTGCCATAGGCCCGAAACCACTGGCCATCTGCACACCGGTATTCATACTGAAACCGCACAGCGATACGATTATCGGTAAATGCCCAAAGCGCCTTGGCAAGCCTATATTCCAGCTCCCTTTCCCACTTTCGTTGGAGAAACGCGATAATCGAAGTGCGCCCCACGAAAAATTCATCTCTGTTGCGCCAGGCGCTGTCTTCAGTATACGCGCCAGCCACGCGCACAGGATCTCGGGAGTTCCAAGCATCTTCCGCAAGACGAACTTTCAACGCCGCGCTTTGCGAATCAAAAGGTGGAAAAGGGGGCTTCTGGACGGTCACGGCAATCACCTCAAGTGTTTTACTTGAATTAGACCAAAGCTTTGCAGAAATCCACGATGCGGGAACACGCGATGTCGAGGTCCATGTCAGCCGCGGCCGTCGATAGTCGAATATGACCCGACATGGCAAAAGCTGTCCCCGGAACAGTCGCCACAAGAGCTTCCTCAAGCAGTGCGCCGGCAAAGTCCTCGTCGTTTACCAGCAGACGGCCTCTTGGAGTACGGCGCCCAAGGAGGCCTTTTACTGACGGAAACGCATAAAATGCGCCTTGGGGAGGAGAGCAGGAAAGACCAGGTGCCCGAGCGAGCGCGTCAACAACCCTGATGCTTCGCTGGTGATAGACAGCTCGGCGCTCCTCCAGAATGTCCTGGGGACCATCGAGTGCAGCCACCGCCGCAGCCTGACTGATCGTTGACACACCAGCTGTCGAGCTGCCCTGCACAACCAGCATCCCATCGAGCCAATCGCGTGGCCCCGTGCAAAACCCCAGCCGCCAGCCAGTCATCGCATAGGACTTCGATACACCAGACATCGTCAGAATGCGGTCTGACAGGTCTGGCGCTTCGGCAGCCAGAGTTTTGCACAACCCATCGAAAACCAGGTGCTCATAGATATCGTCCGATACCACCCGTAATTGAGGGTGTTTTCGCAACACCTCTGCAATGTCACGCAGCATGGCCGCATCAGCAACAGCCCCGGACGGATTGTTGGGGAAATTCAAGAGAAGTAACTTACTGCGCGGTCCAATCGCCGCGGAAAGGTCCGACGCAGAAAGCCGAAAGCCGTTTTCCGCCGGGCACGGGACAAAAATAGGGCTCCCGCCCGCGAACTCAACGACCTGAATATACCCGGCCCAGCACGGCGCGGGGATAACCACCTCGTCACCTTGTTCAACAACAGCCATAACGGCATCGAAAATTGCCTGCTTGCCGCCGTTTGTTACCAAAACATCCGTCGGCGCCACCTTGAGCCCTTGATCTCGTCCAAACTTTCGAGCGACAGCACAGCGCAGGGCCTCAGTGCCCGCAATCGGCGGATATCGTGTCTGCCCGTCAAGTGCAGCTTTGTGAGCGGCTTCAATGACGTGATTGGGCGTCGGAAAATCAGGCTCGCCGATGGCCAGCGAAATAACATCACGACCCGCAGCTCGGAGAGAGCGTGCAAGCGCAGCAGTTGCAAATGTAGCGGCAGGTCGGGTCCGGGTGACACGTAAAGAAAACGGGTTCATCCCGCCTCAGCACCACACCCGACCAAAATATTCAAGTGCATGCGCCGAGTTGGCAGCATTCCTTCCAAGCGCTCCTTAGCGCGTTCCCAAGATTTCGTCCGAAGCGCGGGGCATCACAAAGTGGGCTTTCCAAAACCCGCTGCCGGAGACCCGCACGAAGGCTCGCTAGGGCTTCCAGATCCGACGCCATCGCAACGGCCTTATCAACATAGGAATCCGTACTATCGGTCACGCAATCACAAAGACCGACATTGGAAAGATGGCTGACTGAGTGCCGCGCAGCAAAAAAGTCTCCAGCTAGTGTGATGACAGGAACCCCCATGAACAAAGCTTCGCACGTCGTCAATCCGCCAGAATAAGGTATCGGATCTAGAGCAACATCAACATCTTGATATCCAATTATAAATTGATGGTGCCCAGCACGCCCCCGCAATTCAAGTCGGTCAAGATTTATGCCAATTTCAGCTGCCCGCTTTAGAAACCTATCCGGAACACCAACTTCAGAAAATTGTGGGCATCGCAAAATTAGCCGTGAATTTGGAAGGTGAGACAAAACTCTTCCCCACAGAGAGAGAGATTCGTCAGTAATTTTTGAAAGATTATTAAAGCAACCGAAAGTAACATATCCATTTGCACGGGCAGGAAGCGCCGTAACTGAAGGCGGGTCAGGTGGCGGCGAGTAACAAACATAGCCATCAGGGAGCCGCAATAAACGTTCTGTGTAAAACTGCTCATAACCCACAGGCGTTTCCCACCGGTCCGTGAGTATCCAGTCCACACGCTTCATACCCGTTGTAGATGCTTGTGTGCCAACCCACTTTATTTGAACCGGCGAAGGCCGGTAAGCCAAAGCACCCAATAAACCACCGTCACCGATACCGCTTAGGTCAATAAGGATATCAATCATATTCTCGGCGATCAACTCTGCAATCTCTCTGACCCCCATGCCAGTGCATTCGTGCCATGACGCACTGAAGCCGGAAAGTCTTTTTGCAAACCGATCGTGGTCAGTATAGTGCCCGAAGCAATGCAGCTCGAACATTGACCAATCCAAATTTTCTAGCCCAGCGAAAGTAAGCCAACCAACAGGATGCTGCCTCAATGTATGTGAGAGAACTCCCACCCGCAGAACCTTGTCGGGTCGGAAATCAGTTATCTTTGCGAGGGGAGGACATTCTTCGGGTAGCGTGGAAGCCAATCTCCGCATAGCGGCAAAGAGATCACCAGCTGTTGTACCGTATTTATAAGGAAGCAAAGTACTTTCCGTTTGATACAACAAACCTTTTTCTGCGTAAGGAGCCGCAGTTTGAATATCATCAATTGAACCTGAAATATTACCAGACGATGCACGAATAGTAGCACGATTAAGAAGAACAGTTGAAGAACTTTCAGGTGGAATTATTAATGAGTCTAATAGATCAGCCGCCTCTCCATATCGATATTGCCGACCAAGAGAAACGGCCAAATCATTTGTTATATCGATATCCCCCGGCCGCTGCTTGAGCGCATCTCGGAGAAAAAGTTCAGCCCGCTCAGGCTCTTGGCAAGATAATTCGAAATCCGCATGAAGTTGGAGTAAGTCAGGATCCCCGGGCTGAAGCTTTAACGCCGCTTCTGAAAATGCAATCGCCTCCTGAAGATAGCCCAGGCGACGCGATTTCCGCGCCTCAAGGGCAAGCTGTACGGCGGGTGTCCATTGGGGTACCTCAACCGAGATATCAGAACTACCGGACACTACCGCAAGGACGTCACTGTGCATCATTGCATACCGCAAACAATGTGGCGCTAATACGCCTGCTCGAGTGACAGCCTCAAGGGATAATCCAACAACTCCAAGTGCAAGACACGCAATCGAAAATGCATGCCATGCCTCATCATTATCTGGCGCCCGCCTGGTAGCTTCCTCAAGATATGAAAATGCTTCAAGAGGATCATTGTCTCGCAGCGCCAAAACACCCGCAGCAATGAACGGTTCATTACGACATATAGGCAAAGATGTCGCCCTGCGATAATATTCCCGGGCCTCTACAATCTTGTTTTGCCCACGCATATATTGCGCAAGCCTAATCCATGGCTCATCCCAACTAGGAGCAACGTAAGCTGCCATTTCAAGTAAACACAGCGGAGATTTATCAGAGCAATCTACCTCAGCAGCTAACGCCATCGCTATAAAATCGGCCGCCCGCCGTCTATCTTCCGCCACCACGGCACGCCCATTCATAGAATCAAACAGTCCGCGGTAAAGAGCGCGTCGCGGCGTTAAATAATGTTGTCGCCTCCTCCCAATTACCTGTATTTGTGGCCACCTGTACGGCAAGAAGGCAAGTATCAAGATTGGCAATGCCGTCAATAATAAGATCGCTGATAAGAGATGAGGCTTCCTCAAAGGCACCACGCGCAAGGAGTGAAGAAATCAAGACATGCGTGAGTTCCAATTTCTGTGTTTGATCTCCATCAGCACGAGACCCAAATCGATCAAGGGCCGCCTTCGTAGCGATTTCCGCCTCACCAGGAGCCGACCGCGCTAAAGCACGTAAAATTTGTAGATTATCTGGCATATCGACCAAAGCCTCACGCAAGCAAACAACTCCTTCGTCTTCCTGCCCGAGTTCTAGCAATGCTCGACCAAGCATAGATTTCGAAGTCGCATCTCGTGGATTAAAGGTAATTGCTTCCGCTGACGCTTTTGCGGCCTCGATCCAATCATGTTCATCGAGGCTGATCTCAGCGGTCATGCGTAGCAAAAGCGGATGACCAGGATGCTCAATAAGCGCATCCGCCACGATCTGTTTGGCGCGACCGCGATCACCCAGGCTAAATTGAATCATGGCTTCAAGCACCGCAATCATACCAAAATCTTCGCCAAGGCGCCTCAACGACGGCAATAGAAGCGCGGCGGCATTCAACTGTCCGCGCTCAATCAACTGCCGCACTCGATTTCGAATTATTTCATGCGTACTCGGTCTTACAGATATAAATTCGAACGGAATATTGCTTTCTACTTCATTCATTTTATGTTCCTTTTGAACATCTTTATTTTTCCTCGACGTACTCGATTATACTATGCAGTAAGAGAACTGGCTTGAACAGCAAGAGAGATCAGGTTAGCCGATGCACCATTACCACCCATTTGACTCGCTTGGGTCACGGCTAGGAAACGGTCTGTAAAAGACTGCACAAAATTCTTGTCCTGAAATTTCGTTACGTCCAGGCGACTATTTATCGCTTGCTCTTGTGCATTTAGAGGCTGAAACGCTATTTGCTGGGGTAATCCGAGCGCTGTTGTGACAACCGATCGCATGACAGCGTCACCTAGAATTTGCGTGGCGTTCGTAAATTTTGAGGCATTTTGAATAAAATAAAGGGCATTAGATAAACCAGGCGTTTGCTTATCAAGAGACTGACGCCATAATACCTCTGCATAAGCATTTGTCAAAGTTGAGATTGTTGACTGCTTTTTAATTACTGACAGCCCCTGCGAGTAAAATTGATATAGCTGTGCTGTTGCCAGCCATTGCGTGTTCGTTGAGGCTAATTGATTTGCGAGACCGTTGGGGTCTTTTGGATTCGATAGCAACGCCTTTTGCGCAAGCGCCGGAAATCCTGCCTCTGCACCCAGTCCATTTGCAGTCAGAAGTACCTTTAGAACTGTTGGATTTGATAATAGTTCTTTAGGTGATTTTGCTTTGTTAACCGCCTTTGTAAAAGCGGCGATATCCCTCTGAACTTGAGGAGTTTTAGCCTGCGCTTGGATATCTTTCGTCTCATTCCGCTGCGCGATGTCGAGGGCAAGGATGGGATTTTGTGAGCTAAATGTTGTTGCGCCTACTGTTCCACCGTAACTCGCCTGAAGCAGAGATACTGTGTTGGATGATGAACCAACGCCGGATGCCGCAAATAGCGAATTTATGTTGGACGAAAACGAAACAGACACAGATTGCTCCGTAGCTTTATGTTACGCCCTACCACTCAAGCCATTTGCAAAATTATCGCAAATTGTTGCAATGAAATCAACGTCTATGGTTTCTAAATTCATCTGTCTAAGAACAGTGTTTGCAACAGATACAATTTGAACTCGCAATGATTCTGGTAATGGATTTAGTGGGTCTAGATTTGTAGCTAAAACTGTTTGCCAAACTCTTCTTGCTGTAGACAGCGCCTTGACACGTTCAAGTTCATTATCTGCCGACCGTAATAACACACTGACGCTACGAAAGACCTCTGCGTCCTGCTGCCGCTGATCACGGAGGCTATTGGCGGACTCGTAAGCTTTAAGAGCTTTTGCTTGATAAGACATCGATGATCCCTTTTGGTGACCCACATTTCGTTATCACTGACATGACCCCAGGACCGCTGCCTCGTGCCGCATGATCCTCCGTGACAATTTTAGAGCTTCGTAACAATCATCTGCCTTCGCACATTCAAGCGCCCGGTCTAGAATTTCCCGGGCTAGGGGGGAGGTGGTTGCCTGCTTGAACTGCTCGATAAGCTCACGCGCCCTTAAAAGGGCAGATTCACGTTCTTCAGTTGTTCCAATATATGCAGTTTGTAGAGCAAAATATATCTGCTTCGCTGGCGTATTTACTTCATCCGGACGTAGTATTTGCTTTCCGAACATGAAGCGAGCCTTCGCGGTTAGCTCTATCCGCGATTTTGTGCGGAAGCGGATCGGTGCGCCATTCAAAACCATGATATCGCCTTGGCGAAGCTCCAGCACCAGAACCGACATTCGAGTATCCTTTTTAAGGCGGGAGACGGAGCCGGCCTGCCTAGTCTCCAGGCCGGCCCCTGGCTGATGGCTAGATCAGCTTCGTGAGAATTGACGGCTGCTGATTCGCGATGGAGAGAGCCGATGTCGCAAGCTGCTGCTGGATCTGGAGGGACTGAAGCTTGGCAGACTCAGCCGCCATGTTAGCGTCAACAAGCGCTCCAAGACCGTTGCTCAGAGCATCCATTTTGTTTTGATTATATGTAATTTGGGCGTCGATTTGGTTAGTTAAATTACCATATGTATTTAGGTAAGAACCGACACTGGAGACCTGTTTGCTGAATGAGCCAGTGGCGGTCAAAAAGTTCGCAACTGTTGCGTAGCTGTATGTGCCGGAAGCAACTTTTGCGAGCGACGCTCCGATTGTAGACAACGCACTGTATACACTGCCGAGGGAGTTTGCTGTGATCGATATTGTGTTGCCGTTAGCATCAAGTGACACGTGCAGGGCAGAGGACGTAAATGTGGCCGAAGATGTTTTGAGAGTGCCGCTGCTGGACCCAATCAGGGTCTGCCCATTATATCCGGCTCCCTGGATATAAAATTGGAGATTTTTTAGCTGAGACGTAAACTGAGCTGCGTACTGTGACTTTTGGGAGTCCGAAATCGACGAGCTCGACAAGTTCACCAGCGTCGAATCCATGCTCTGCATCAGATTCGAGATATTGGTCAGGGCGGTATTAGTCGTCGAAAGCAGCCCCTGGGTATCACCAAGCTGCTGGTTTGCCGCCGTAAGGCCGGAGATGTTGGTACGGACCGACTGGGCCACCGCGAACGCGGCACCGTTGTCAACGGCGCTGCTGACAGAATAGCCCGTCGAAATCTGGTTCTGAACGCTGTTCAGCGCCGTGTTAATTGAGTTGAGGGTTTCAACGCCCACCATAGCGGCGGAGTTGGTGATAATCGAGCTAACCACACCGGACATGCTTTGTATCCTTGGCTATCATTCAGTCTTTGGTCCGCATTTTGCGGAGATGACGTATATTACGCCGCACTCGTTAACGCCCGATGAAGTTCGGCCTCAAATATATTGAGTGAGGCTCATCGTTTTCACCGCGGCGATAAGCTGATAAGAAGCCTGCAATTGCGTTTGCGTTGACGACAAATGCGTGAGAGTCTTTGCCATATCAACCTGATCGAAGCCTGCAACCTGGTTTGTGAAGGCCGTGTATGTGTTCTGCAGATCAGATATTTGCGTATTCACCAGCGCCTGGTTATTTCCGAGCGCGCCAGCATCCTGAGCCATCGTGTTGATTGCGTTTCCGAGGCTGGACGACATCGCGCTGGCAAAGCCGTTGAAATTCGGATTTGATATCTGACTAGAATTGAGACTGCCAATCGCGGAAAGCGTTGTGAGAATGTCCTTGATGTAGGACCCAGTTGTGTTGCTTCCCGTCGACTGCCCGATGAACTGGTTACCGCTAGCGACGATCCCCGTGGTGATCGGTACCCCGCCGGCACCTAGAACAACCGGAGCGGCCGCGTTGCTCGATAAAGTGCTGGAGAATGGGCTGTTCGATGCACTCGTCGCCGCCGCGAACACACCCGAAACCGAAAGGTTGCTGGTCGCACTCTGGATACTCACGTAAAACGCGGCACTGGTAAAACTGGTCGCGTTCGGCACCGGCGGTATCGTGCTGTCCTGCCCGGCGAAGATATACCTCGTGCCATCCTGGCTGTTCAGCAGGCTGGCAATCTGGGTCACCGCTGTTCGCGCGGTTGCCGCCGCAGTGTCTAGCGCTCCGCTCGTGAGCGAGCTTACACTCTGGAATTGTTGCAGCGCCTTTGACGCGATATCGCTGATCGTCTGGATCGCATTCTGCTGCACGCCCATTTGCCCCTGGGCAACCTTCAGATTTGAGATCGTATTATTGAGCGTATTGAGCGATGCGTTGACGGTGAGCGTGGGGCTGGCCGATCCAGCCTGCGCGCTCTCAAGACCCGCATAGGTCGTTGCGACATATCCCGTCTGTGACTGGATCGTCAGCTGGCCGAGCTTCTGATTGATGACGTCCGAATTCGCCGCGAGCTGCTGGATCAGCCCGAAATTGCCGGTGGAGAGTCCTGATATGGATGCACTCATTGGACCATCGCCTGCACCGCCTGCCACATCTGTTGGGCGATCGTCACCGTTTTGGCGTTCGCCGCGTAAGCGTTCTGCAGCGTGACGAGCAGACTCATCTGCTGATCTATATTCACGCCACTGGTGGACGCAGCCTGCGTCTGCAAGGCTGTTGAAAGGCTAGTCGCATTCGTCGCGGCAGTTTTTGCCGTACTGCTGAGCGTTGCCTCGTTGGCGGTGAAGTTCGAGGCAACGGTCGTAAGCGATCCGGAACCGGAATAGGGGAGCGTCGCGGTGCCTGACGCATCCGTATAGGTGGAAATCGCTGCGGGCTGCGCCGACCCACTCAGTGTTGTGGTTCCGAGCGCGGCGTTCAGAACATTTTGGATCAGCCCGGTGAAGCCCGCCGGACCATTAGAGGGGTTTGGTGTAAACAATACCCCACCGGATGAATTCGTTACGGTATTGGTGCCATCGCGCACCAGCGCGGGATTGGCGGTAACGGTGGGGTTAACGGTAATGGATGCCGAATATCCGTTGCCAGCACTGGTTGGCACCGCACCCGAGGGATCCGTGAACAGGCTCAGACCGGCATTGGCGAACCGGCTTGAGAGAGCCTGGGAGAACGAGTCGAGGCCTGCCTGGATTTGAGGAAGCGTCGTGTTGACGAGCTGCTGAGCACCGCCAAGCTCGCCACTGAAGCTGACGGCGGTACCGCCGACTGAAAATGTGGTCCCGCCCGCGGTCGACGAAACATTGACCTGGGACTGGCCGCTCAAGGGCAACTCGATCCCGTTCGGCGAAAACAGGGAAACAGCGCCGTTGGCTTGCGTGATCGTCTTCGCACCGGTCAGGGAGGCGACGGTCTGAATAGCCAGGTCGCGCTTGTTTGTCAGATCCGCGGTGCTTTTGTTCTGCTGCCCGAGATTGATGATCTGCGCATTCAACGAACCGATCGTGGTTAGCGTGGCGTTCAGTTTCGTGACGTCAGCAGCAACCGTAGTCCCGGTTGATTGCACCGCCGATTGGACGGTATTGGCAATCGTGTTGATCTGGCTCGTGAGAGACTGGGCGGCATTCACGACAGAGAGCTGCTGAACCGCGCTTGAGGGATCGGTCAGCAAGGTCTGGAAGCCAGATTGCAGATTGGCCACCAGGCTAGGCAGGTCATTGCTCTGGCCCGGCGTCCCCATGACCTGATCGATCCCGGACAAGGTCGAGGAGACGATGCCCTGATAGGAATTCTGCGCCAGAGACTGATTGACCTGCGTCTGAATGGCCGTGTTGAGCTGCCGCGTCGCGGGACCGGCGATGACGCCAGACCCTTGGCCACCGGCGGTTTCGGTCGAAAGATTGACGGTCTCGACCGAATAGCCGGGCGTCGTTGCGTTCGCCACGTTCTGCGACACGACGGCCATCTGCTGGTCGATCGCGCTCAGCCCGCTGCTGGCGATCGCGAGTCCGGTTCCGATGCTCATAATCTCTTATTATCCGGTGAAATGATTACGGAAAGGTAAACGATTACTGAACCATATTAACCGTTGTCTGGAGCAGCTGTTGTGCCGCGGTGACGACTTTCGTATTCGCGGTATAGGCTTGCTGGGCGTTGATCAGATCCGTGAATTGCGTCGCAATATCCACGTTGGAATTCTCGATCGACCCCGTCACGAGCGATCCGCCGCTCCCGCCAACGGCGTTGACCGTGGCAGACCCCGAAGCCTGCGTGGCTGTTTCGAGCTGGCCGCTCTGGTTCTGCAGCGCATCCGGCGATGCGAAGGAGGCCAGCGGCACCTGCGCCACGAGTTTGGAAAACCCGTTGGTGTAATTCGCGGTGATGTTGCCCTGCGTGTCGATCGACAAATTGCTGAAATTGCCGGACGGCGATCCGTTCTGGGTAACCCCCTGCAGGTTCAGCGTCGTCCCGGCATACTGGGTAAGCCCGGTGGTGCTGCCAGGCGTACCGAAATCCAGAGTGATGGGCTGGGATGTGCCGCTGAATGTCGGCGAAATCTGCAACTGTCCGCCCGTTGCGGTGGCGCTCGAGCCGGTAGCGGGGGTGATGGAATTCAGCGTGCCGTTCCCATTGAACACGACATTGGCCGTGAAGGTCTTCCCGCTCGTATCATTCGGCGAGGACGCCGTCAGCGTCCAGGTTGTTGTTGGCTGACCCGCGGTAGTCGTTGATGTTGGAGAGGAAAACTGGAGATCCAGCTGCTGCAGGTTGCCCAGCGAATCATACGTATCAACCTGCGTCGTCACCGGCGTGGTTGTCGGCGTGGTCGGCAATGTCGCTGAAATCGTCACATTCGAGGTCGGCACCGGCGGCGAGGCCCCCTGGGAGACCTGGATCGGCGCGAGCGCCGAGGTATTGATGGTTCCTGTCGTGGGATCAGCGGACCAACCGTCGAGATAGGCGCCGGAGCCGTTCACCAGATAGCCCGATGCATTCAGCTTGAAGTCGCCCGCACGCGTGTAATATTGCTGGGCATTGAAGGTCTGGGTGGTTTTGCCGCCAACTGTTGTGCTGGCGCCCGGAAGTGACACTGTGAAATATCCGTTGCCGTTGATCGCCATGGCAAGCGGATTGCTCGACTGGGTGATCGTCCCCTCGACCGTATTGGTATATTCGGGGTTGGCCACCACCGAGTCAGGCCCGTTGCTGGAAGCTGTGCTCTGGACGAGATAGTTGATGAAATGGGTGTTGACGCCCTTGTAGCCGGTCGTCTGGGCGTTCGCGATATTGTCGCTGATATTGGTGAACGCGGCAGACTGGGCCTGCAGACCACTGACCGAAGTATCCAAAGCACCGAAAATCGACATCCTGTCCTCAGCTCCAAATGGTTGACGGCTCATCCGCCGCGCCGCCAGCGTCGCCTTGTGGGCGAGAGGAAACGCGCTCACCCCGCTGCTGCACGAACCATGCCAAGACGCAGGAGCGCGCCCTGCCGCCGTTTCAACGCCGCCCGGCAGAAGAAACCCGGCAGAAACGGCCGGCCCATTCGGTCCAACCCGGCAGTTTTTGCCGCCCGACCGCAAGTCTGCGCCGCGATCGCCGTGCGTTTTCATCAGGCGCGTCTTGGCAAGTTTTTTGCTTATTAGCTCGCATGACCTCTGGAACCGTCATCTCCGTCGCGCCCGGCCTGCCCGCTCCACCGCCGCCTCAGGGCGGCAGCCAGATCTCGGCGCCGTCCAGCGCTGAGGGAAGGGACAAAAGCTCGGCCGCCACCGCCTCCGGCACCGCCAGCAGCCAACCCTCCTCGACGACACCGTCCACCGCGCCACGCCTATCGGCGGTCGCAAATGGACAGGCCGATGCAAAGACGACGGCGGGCAGCGGCCATGCGCCTTCCTTCGGCGCCGCGCTGGCCGGGGCGGCCAAAGGATCCGGTGAGGCGAAATCCACCGCCGCTGGCGGCACGGCCCAGGCCGCATCCAGTGCGAGCGCAGATCCCAAGGGCAAAACGTCCGGCAAAACGGCTGCTCGCCCTGCCGTCGATGCAGCGGGCGCGCCGTTGCAGATCGCGCAACCCGACCCTGGGGGAGCCCAGCCGGCGACGCCAGCCGCAGCGGCGCCGGCAAGTGCCTCTACCGGACAGGCGAAGGACAATTCGCACAAATCCGATCACACCGCCTCGACATCTGGCGCAAGCGCGGCTCCAGCAAGCGCGCTCCCTGCCGCCCAGCCTGCAACGCCGCCAGCACCAACCGGGCCCGTCATCGCGATCGTGACCACGGCGGCGCACGCGGTCGCCAGCGGCCCAACGACCCCCGCAGCAGCCGACGGGAACGCTGCGCCATCGATTTCCGGCAAGCCGGCGGCCAGCAGCACCGCGACGACCTCGGCCTCCGGCAACACGTCCGCCGGCGCCGCGTCCTCCGCCGCGGCCGGTTCCGCCGGCAGCCCACCCTCCGCCGGACCGACACCTGCCGAAACAGCCCTGGCGCATGAGGCCGCGGCGCGGTTTCATATGGCGCTCGCCGCCGCCACGCCCGGGCACGCCGAGCCGGCCCATGCGAAACCGTCCTCAGCGGCCGGGACAACCGGACAACCCGGTACGACCGTATCGCCCGGAACCGTTTCCTCGCCCCTGCTCGCCGCATCGGCCGCGGCCCCGTCACAAACTGGCGGCGCAACTGCCTCGGGCGCTGCCGCAAGCGCCAGCCCGGCTTCGGCGTCGAGCCAGATTTCCGCGGCCCTGGTCAATGTCAGCAAGCTCGACGCCTCTCACGGCGCCGCCGGCGCGGCATCGGGCACCCGCCTGACCATCGCGCTGGCGCCGCCGGCTATCGGCACCGTCACGCTGCAGATCGACCGTCATTCCGATGGCAGCTCCTCGGTCACAATCGGGGCCAGCCATGCGCAAACGCTGCTCGACCTGCGGAACGACCATACGACTCTCGATCAGGTCCTGACCCAGGCCGGCCTGCCAGCAGCCAACCGGAGCATCAGCTTCAACCTGATCGAGCCGCGCGCGAGCACCGCAAGCCAGCCGCAACCCGGATTCGGCGGCGGCTTCGGGTTTTCCGGCGGCGCGCCCCAAGGTGGGTCTGCGGGGGGCTCTGGAGGGGGCTCCGGGGGCGGTTCGGCGCGAAACGCCGCGCCCGTTTACCAGGTCCCGTCCATTGCCGCCGGCCCCGCCACAACCTCTGTTGCGGAAGCCGTAGGGCTTCCGGCCAATGTGACGCTGCGCCGCTTCGGCGTGAATGTCATGGCCTGACCGTTTGTTTCACCCGCCGTTCCGAATTCGATCCCAAAGGAGCCCATGATGACCAGCAGCGTCGCCTCAGTCGCCTACCAGCAGAGCCAGCTGACCGCCGCCGCCAACGCCGCCGCTGCCGGGATCGGCGGCGCAAGCTCCAGCACGAGCGCCGCCAGCAGCGCGGCCGCGTCCAGCACCGGTGGCAGTTCGACGGCGAACGCCCTGAGTTCGCTCTCCTCGAACTACAACAACTTCCTGACCATGCTGACCACGCAGTTGCGCAATCAGGACCCCACCAACCCTGTCAGCTCAAGCCAGTTCACCTCCGAGCTGGTGCAGTTCTCGCAGGTCGAGCAGCAGATCAACACCAACCAGAGCCTGACGCAGTTGCTGCAACTCACCCAGGCGGGCGACCTTACCCAGGCCAGCGCGATGCTTGGCAGCAAGGTCACCGCAACATCGAGCCAGCTGCCGCTGCAGAACGGCACGGCGACGCTCAACTTCAATGCGCCCACATCCGGCCCGGTGGCGGTCGCGGTTTACAACAGCGCCGGCCAGCAGATTCTCGACAGCGCGATCAACGCCACCGCCGGCAGCAATTCCTGGACCTGGAATGGCAAGGACGCGTCCGGCACGCAGATGCCGGACGGTGCCTATAACGTCGCCGTGGTCGAAGGCGGGGCGAATGGCGCCACCACCACCCTCCCCTTCACCATCACCGGCACGGCCACCGGCGTGACGAGCAGCGCCAACAGCGTTTCGCTGCAACTCGGCAACGTCGCGATTCCCTTCACAGCTGTCACCAACGTCACGAAATGAGATACGACCGGCCGGGCGGTTCCCCGCCCGACCGGCGCCAGCCCCCGATCTCCATCCCGCGGGCCAACTCCGTTTTCCCTGACGGGGGAAGCGCCCTCTCAGGCAGGTCGTGAATATGAATGGGGCCAAGCAAGAGAATCATCCGCGCCGGAAGGATCGGATGCTGCTCAGGTCTCGCGCATTGGTCTTATTGCGTCATAAATACTGACATAAAAACCGTCCCCTGTCACCGGAGCACTTTCCGATCCATCCGGATCGGATTCAGTGCGCTATAATATTGATAAACAAAGCATCTTTACGCGATCAGATGTCTCCATCTGATCGGGTGATGCTTTCGCAGCACGGCTGAGCCCGTCAGCGCCGCGCTGTATTTCAAAAATCGCATATCACTCCACGGACAGACGAGCCGGCCACAATGCCCTCACAACGGGCGCGACAGGTCGAGGACTGATTATGGTGGTTTTTCTGCTCCAAATTTTCTAAATCTCTGAAAACATGACGTATTTTTATTTTTACAATCAAACGAAAAATAATTCGTATTATTTACCAAAGTGTAAATTATTCTATAAATTGTAAATATACGATTACAATATTTTCTTTCTTAATATTTATCTTCTTACAGAATCAAATTGTCCCATCTCTTGTGCATTTAGAGTATTCGTTTATGTAAAACCGAGTGAATTATCTGAATCGAAACGAAACGGATAATTTTGATTACGAAATAATGAGGATACCTCGATGAACTCGCTCTCCCAGAACGGCAAATTTGATATGGAAATTGATATAAAAAAATACAACATATCTCTGTTCTGTGAATCTGAAGATATCAATATCGATTTTCCTAATAATTTATTTAACGTTAATTATTTTGAAATAAAAAATAATATCCAAAAGAATATCAAAGACAACATAATTGTAAGTGACGTATTTATATTTGTGCTAAACGGTGACAATTTTTCCTCTCTGGCCAGTATAACCGAGATTCGTGACCTGACGCGTAGGCCGATCATAGTCCTTGTAAAGAATTACAGCGAGGCGGTGGCTGTGACCCTGTTCCGGATCGGCGCCGACGAGGTTCTCGATGCCTCGATCGGCATGCACGATCTGGAAATCCGCATCGGCAACATGGTCAGACGGCAGGCCAAACATGCCCCCAGAGACATGGAAACGCCCAGCGTCGCGATTGCGGATTTCCTGTTTCTCAACATCCGCAACCGTGCGGTGCTCCATGAAATTTTCACGCCCTATGAGCTGATGGCGCTCAGCCTCCTCGTGCGCAATGCCGACAAGATTCTGTCACGCGGCGACATGGCCTCAGCCATCAAGGGCCGAGCCGTCGGCTACAACGATCGCAGCATCGACAACCTCATGTCGCGTATCCGCAAGAAACTCCGCAACCTTGGTCTTGAGAAATACAAGATCCGCAGTTTCAATTCCGTTGGCTATCACTTCATCTCCGGCGGCGAAAACTTCATCGCCGATCTCGACAACGCGCTGCAAACCCAGATTTACGCGGGCATGAATCCCCACGACCCCGAAACACCATCATCGGATACCGACTGGTAATCACGCCCCACGTTTGCGAACAGCAAAGAGGCGGCCTCCGCGCGGATGACGGATCGCGCGCGGAGGTCTGCACGTTCTCGCCGTGCATCTCCGCCGGGGCAAATTGTCAGCCCCCAGCCCGATGGGAGAGCGATTGTCCTCATCAGCGACCCTGCAAAGCAGAATTATTTTTTAGATTTTATTGAAACAAGTTGAATAATAAATAAAATTGTAATCAATCAAATATATTTTATCTATTTCATATAATACATATTATATTTTTTATATAGATAGTGAATTTATTCCTTCGTTCACCCGATATTCAAACTTGTATTATGTATTTTCATATTTTATCGGTCATGCGTTCAGACCACAGGAACCTGACAGATGAACAAAGATTGCACATCGCCCGGCTTCCGCAGAACTCCCGTTATCAACCCATGATCAAGAAGAGCCATGCGAGGCGGATCGCCGGTTCCTGCCTCAACCGGCTTGCCGATCTGGTTCGTCCCCATCAGCGGTTGCGGCGTCTGGCGCTGGCCTGCCTGCACGCCACCCCCTGGCTCGACAGGTGGCAGCGCAGTCTCCGCCATCAATCGCTGGCCGGCGCCGCCGGCGAACGGGTAATCGGCAAGCCCCGACGGCCGCGCCCCACGATCCGGGCCAGGCAGTTCCACCATCGCCGCGATCTCGCAAACCTCAGCGCCACGGCCGGACGACTGTATCTGCAAATGCTGCGCGCCAGCGCCAACCGGCAGGGCTGATGCGCCTCGTCATCGATGTTCAGGGCGCGCAGACCAAAGGCAGCGCGACACGCGGCATCGGCCGCTATACCCTGGCACTGACACAGGCGATCGCTCAGCTGCGCGGCAACCACGAAATCATCGTCGTCGCCAGCGATGCCTTCCCCGAGAGTCTCGCCCGGCTGCGCAACGGCATCGCCGATCTGCTGCCACCGGGCTGCTTCCGGGTCTGGCAGTGCCCACGGGGTCTGAGCCCGCATACCCCGGCCGGACTCGCCCGCAGGCGGGCCGCCGAAATGGTCAGGGAAGCTTTCCTCGCCGCGCTCAGGCCTGACGCGATCCTGATCTGCAGCCTGTTCGAAGGCGGCGACGATGATTGCGTCGCCAGCATCGGCATGTTGCACGACATCCCCACCGCCGTGGTGCTCTACGACCTGATCCCGCTCATCCACCGTGAAATCTACCTCTCGCCCTGCCCCGCACGGGAAGCCTGGTACGAGGCGCAGCTCGCGCATCTCCGGCGTGCCGATCTCGTGCTCGGCATTTCCGGCTCGACCTGCCGCGAGGCCGAAACCATGCTCGGCCTGCCGGCGTCGCGCATCGCCGCCATCGGCGCCGCCGCCGACAAGGCGTTCCACCGCGAGGCGCTGCCGGCGGATGCGGTGCAGGCGGTCCGCGCCCGGCACGGGCTTCGCGAGCGCTTCGTGATGTATACCGGCGGCATCGACCACCGGAAGAACCTCGATCGGCTGGTCGCCGCCTTCGCCCGCCTGCCGGCGCACCTGCGCGCGGCGCACCAGCTCGTTATTGTCTGCGCCGCCGACGCCGCGGCGCGCGAGCGGCTGCAAACCCTCGCCCGGCGGGAAGGGCTGGGGCCGGCCGATCTGGTGCTGCCCGGCTTTGTCCCGGAAGACGAGCTGATCGCGCTCTACCAGGCCTGCACCCTCTTCGTGTTCCCGAGCTGGCACGAGGGCTTCGGCCTGCCGGCGCTTGAAGCCATGGCCTGCGGCGCGCCGGTGATCGCCAGCAACACATCGAGCTTGCCCGAAGTCGTCGGGTGCGACGACGCGCTGTTCGACCCGATGGAGACCGGGGCGATCGCGGCGAAACTCGAACAGGCGCTCGACGATGAGCCGTTCCGCCGCCGCCTTGCCGCGCACGGACTTCGCCAGGCGACGACCTTCTCGTGGCACGCCACCGCCCGTCGCGCGCTCGATGCCATCGACGCCCTGCCACGCCGCCCGCCGGCTCCGGCGCCCACGCCACAGCGCCCGCGCCTCGCCTATGTCTCGCCGCTCCCGCCCGAGCGCAGCGGCATCAGCGAGTACAGCGCCGAACTCCTGCCCGAACTCGCCCGGTTCTACGAGATCGAACTGATCGTCCGGCAGGACGAGGTTCTGCCCGCGTGGCTCGGCACCCAGTTTCCCATTCGCACGCCGGATACGCTGCGCGAGACCCCTGCCCGCTACGATCGCGTGCTATATCATGTCGGCAATTCCGCCTTCCACGAGCACATGTTCGACCTGCTGGCCGAAGTGCCGGGCGTCGTCGTGCTGCACGACGTCTGTCTCTCCGGCGTCATGCGGTGGCTGGAGGACAACCGGCAGAGCGCCGGATTCTTCGCCCGCGCGCTCTATCGCAGCCACGGCTATGCCGCCGTCGCGCGCGGCACGCGCGACGCCGGCGAGGGACTCGCCCCCTACGCCTGCAATCTCGACGTGCTCGAAAACGCGGTGGGGGTCATCGTCCACAGCGCCGGCGCGGCGCGGCTGGCCGCGGAGATCCACGGCCCGGCGATGGTGCGCGACTGGCAGGTGATCCCGCTGCTGCGCACCCCAGCGCCACCGATCCCGCGCGGCGCGGCGCGGGCAAGGCTTGGCCTGCCCGCCTCGGCCCTGCTCACCTGCAGCTTCGGCATCCTGGCGGAAACCAAGCTGAACCACGCCCTGCTCGATGCCTGGCTCGCCAGCGGGCTGGCCGAAAACCCCGACGCCCTGCTCGTCTTCGTCGGCGAATCGAGCAGCGATGCCTACACCGCCGCCCTGCTCGACCGCATCGCCGGCAGCCCCGCTGCCGGGCGTATCGCGATCACCGGATGGACCGACGCCGCCACCTATCGCGACTATCTCGCCGCCGCGGACATCGCGGTGCAGCTGCGCGCCGCCTCGCGCGGGGAAACCTCCGCCGCGGCGCTCGACTGTCTGAACAGCGGCATTGCCACCATCGTCAACGCCAACGGATCGATGGCCGAACTCGATGAGAGCATCGCCGTGAAGCTGCCGGAGGATTTCGAACCGGCAAGTCTGGCCGCCGCCCTCGAACGCCTCGCCGCCGACACCGCGGCACGGCAGGCACTCGGCGGCCATGCGCGCGACCATGTCCGTCACCACCACGCACCTCGCGCCTGCGCCGAGGCCTATCATCAGGCGATCGAGACGGCATGGCGGCGGGCGCTGATGTCGGTCCAGGGGGCGATCGCGCGGATCGGCCAGCTCGCCCCCCCGTTATCGCGGGCCGAACTCGGCGAGGCCGCCGCATGCCTCGCGCAGAACCGCGAACACGGCGGACTGCGTCAGCTGCTCGTTGAAATCCCGCCCGAACCCGGGCCCGACGCCGCCCAGCGCAGCCTGCTGGCCAGGCTGCTGCGCGCGCCGCCAGCGGGATTCCGGGTCGAGCCGATCCGCTTCGAGGCGGCGTCCTGCCGCTACGCGAGATGCTGGACGATGGACCTGCTCGACCTGCCCCGCGCCGGCTTCACCGATGATCACGTCGAGGCGCATGATGGCGATATCGTGCTGTCGCTGCCCGCAGGGCACGCGATGCAGGAGACACGGTACGCATTCACCCGCCGCTGGCAGGCCCTTGGCATCCGGTTCGGCCAATTCGACGATTACATCCGATCGGATGATGCTCCCTACGCTGCCCCGCGCTGTCCGCCGCAGCGCCTCAGCCCCGCGGCGCGGCCGCGCGCGCAAGCCGGTCGTTGATCGCAACGCCAAGCCCCCGCAAAGGCACCCGCGCCACCGCGATGCGCCGAAGCCCGGCGGCGATCGCGGTATCGTCCAGCTCATGCAGGGCATCGAACAGCCGGGCGGCGGCCTCGACCAGATCGCCCGCCGGCGAGAGATTGAGCCTGACCGCGGCTGCACCACCCGGCTCCGGCCCGAAACCGAGCCAGGCCTCTTCCGCCTCCGGCGTCTCGGCATCGAGGCGCAGCGGCAACACCGGCGCGTAGTGCGACGCCAGCATTCCCGGCGCCTTCACGTCTCCCCCCGTCCCGCTTGCGAGATCGATCGGGCCAAGCACCGCTTCCAACGCCTCGCGGGACACGCCGCCGGGGCGGAGAATGGCGGCACGCGGTCCGGTGAGGTCGAGAATGGTGGACTCAAGCCCAACACCGCAGGCTCCGGACTCCAGAATCCCGGCAATCCGCCCCTCCAGCCCGGCGAGAACATGCGCAGGGCGCGTCGGGCTCAGCCGGCCGGACAGATTGGCCGAAGGCGCCGCCACCGGCCGGCCGGTGGCGGCAAGCAGGGCGCGCGCCACCGGATGGTCGGGCACCCGAACGGCGAGGCTGTCGAGCCCGGCAGTGACGAGGGCGGCGATGTCGCTCTCGTCGCGGCGCGGCAGAACCAGGGTCAGCGGCCCCGGCCAGAACGAAGCCGCCGCCCGCGCCGCCCGCGCATCCGCCTGCGCATGGCGGAACGCCGCATCGGCGTCGGGCAAGTGACTGATCAGCGGGTTGAAGCGCGGCCGGCCCTTGGCCTCGTAGATCGCGGCGACCGCGCTGGCATTGGTGGCGTCCGCCCCCAGTCCATAGACGGTCTCGGTGGCGAACGCGACGAGTTGGCCGGCGGCCAGCAGCGCCGCGGCCCGGGCGATTCCGGCCGCATCCGCGGCAAGGCGCTCGGTCATTCCTCGTCCGGCTTCAGCAGGTCTCTGGCGACTTCCGGCCGGTGCAGCAACTGGTTGATCCGCGTCGCCTCATCCAGCGCGTGATCGGGCTGGAAATGCAGCTCGGGGACGAATTTCATCCGCAACCCGTGGCCGATCGCGCCGCGCAGATACGGGCCGACGCGCCGCAGCGCCGGCAGATAGCGCTCGATATCCGCGGCGCCGAGCCGGGAGACGAACACCGTCGCGTGCTTGAGGTCCGGGCTCATCCGCACCTCGGCTACCGTGACATGCACGCCCGCAAGGTCGGGATCGCGGAACTCGGTGCGAGCGAACAGTTCGGCAAGCCGGTGGCGGAGATCCTCCGCCACCCGGCGCTGCCGTTGCGAGGGCCCCTCGGCGCCGCCCTTTACGCCGGAACGGTTTCGGTCTCGTAGCATTCGACCACGTCGCCTTCGCGAAGATCGGAGAAGCCGGCGAAGGACAGGCCGCATTCATAGCCGCGCGCGACTTCCCGCACATCGTCCTTGAAGCGCTTGAGCTGCGACAGCTCGCCCTGGTGGATCACCACGCCCTCGCGCAGCAGGCGAACGCCGGCGCCGCGCTTGACCTGCCCCTCGGTGACATAACAGCCGGCGACCTTGCCCACCTTGGTGATGTTGAACACCTGGCGGATTTCGGCGTAGCCGAGGAACTTCTCGCGCTGGATCGGCGCGAGCTTGCCCTTCACCATCGTCTCGATGTCGTCGGACACCTGGTAGATGATGCTGTAGTAGCGGATATCGACACCATCCCGGCTGGCCAGGGTACGGGCCTGCGCATTGGCGCGCACGTTGAACGCGACGATGATCGCGTCCGACGCCTTGGCAAGCTGCACATCGCTCTCGGTGATCTGGCCCACCCCGGCGAGCAGCACGCGCACGCGCACCTCCTCGTTGCCGAGTTTCTGCATGGTGACCTGGATCGCCTCGGCGCTGCCCTGCACATCGGCCTTGATGACGAGCGCGACTTCCTTCTGCTCGCCGGCCTGGATGCGGGCGAGCATCTGGTCGAGCGTGCCGCGCGCGGCGGCCCCGGCGGCGGCGGCATGCTCGCGCATCCGGCGCTGGCGGAACTCCGCGATCTCGCGAGCCCGTCCCTCGCTCTCGACCACGACGAACACCTCGCCCGCCCCCGGCACGCCGGAAAGCCCGAGAATCTCGACCGGCGTGGATGGGCCGGCTTCCTTCACCGTCTGCCCGCGATCGTCGATCATCGCCCGCACGCGGCCCTGCTCGGTGCCGGCGACGATGATGTCGCCCTGCCGCAGCGTGCCCTTCTGCACCAGAATCGTCGCCACCGGGCCACGGCCGCGATCGAGGCTGGATTCGATCACCGCGCCTTCGGCGGTGCGGTTCGGGTTGGCCTTGATGTCGAGCAGTTCGGCCTGCAGCAGGATCGCCTCCTGCAACGCGTCGAGCCCCTGCCGCTTCAGCGCCGAAACCTCGACATCCTGGGTCTCGCCGCCCATCGACTCGACCGCGATATCGTATTGCAGCAGCTCGCTGCGCACGCGGTTGGGGTTGGCATCGCCCTTGTCCATCTTGTTGATGGCGACGATGATCGGCACGTTCGCCGCCTTGGCGTGGCGGATCGCCTCGACCGTCTGCGGCATGACGCCGTCATCGGCGGCAACGACCAGCACGACGATGTCGGTGACCGACGCGCCGCGGGCACGCATCGCGGTGAACGCCTCATGGCCCGGCGTGTCGATGAAGGTCATCTTCGCGCCGGAATCGAGCGTCACCTGATAGGCGCCGATATGCTGGGTGATGCCGCCGGCCTCGCGGGCCGCGACATCGGTCGAGCGCAGCGCGTCGAGCAGGCTGGTCTTGCCGTGATCGACATGGCCCATGATGGTGACCACCGGCGGGCGCGGCTTGAGATCGGTCTCGGTATCCTCCTCGCCCTCAAGCCCCTGCTCCACATCCGATTCCGACACGCGCTTCGACTTGTGGCCGAATTCCTCGACCACGAGTTCGGCGGTGTCGGCGTCGATCGTCTGCGTCGCGGTGGCCATGACGCCGAGTTTCATCAGCGACTTCACCACCTCGGGCACGCGCGCGGCCATGCGGTTGGCGAGTTCCTGAACGGTGATGGTCTCCGGCAGGATCACCTCGCGGACGACGCGCACCTGATCGGAACGCAGCCGTTCCAGCTCGGCCTGTCGGCGCTCGCGGTCGCGCTGGCGGCGCACCGAGGCGAGCGAGCGGACGCGCTCGTCATCGCCGGACAGCGCGGCCTGAACGTCGATCCGCGCGCCGCGGCGGCGATCGTCGACGGCCTTCTTCGGCGCCGGCACGGAAGGCTTGCGACTGGGCGCGGCGCCGCCGGGGCCACCGCCACCGGGGCGGCGCGCCGGGCGCGGCGCTTCCTCTTCCTCCTCGCGCCCGCCACGGCCGGCGCGCAGGCGAAGGGTTTCGGATGCAGCACCAGCCGGGGGCGCGGCCGCCGGCCGGCGCGGGGGCACCGCGGCGGGGCGGGCGGCGGATGGCGCAGCGGCGGCGGGCTTCGGCGCAACCGGCGCTACGGCCGCTTCCGGTGCCGGCGTCGTGGCGGCGGCAGTCTCCTGCTCGGCCTTGCGCCGCGCGGCGTCTTCCTGCTCGCGGCGCTGCGCCTCTTCCTCCTCGGCGCGGAGACGGGCGGCTTCCTCGGCGGCGCGCGCCTCCTCCTCGGCCTTGCGCCGGGCTTCCTCGGCGGCGGAGAGGATCGAGATCTTTTCCTGCTCGCGCCGCTCGGCCTCGGCCCGTGCCGCCTCGCGCTGCTGCTCGACCACGGCGCGCTGGCGCGCGGCCTGCTCAGCCGCGGTCAGCGCCCGCGGCGCGGCGGCGCCACCGCCCGAACGCGGCTGCCCCGAAGGGCGTCCCTGCTCGGCGGCGCCGGCAGCGCCCCGCTTCTTGCGCACCTCCACCTGGACGACCTTGGATCGTCCATGGCTGAAGCTCTGGCGCACGGAACCGGCATCGACCGTCCGCCCCAGCTCGCCCCGGTTTGCCGGGCGCAGCGAGAGCCGCCCCTTGGTTTCGCCTTGATCCTGCTCGTCGCTCATTCAATCCGGTCCGTAATCAATTCTGTGTCTTCATCAGCATCTTGTCGGCGGGCGGTCAGATCTGCCGGCCACCCCGGTCGGTCTTCTCTCTGCCCGCTCCCTGCGGCGGTTGCAATCGCAAGGCCGCAGGTTCGGTATCGGTCACCCCCGCCAGCCGGACGGAGTCGGCCTCGATCTGGACGGCGAGCCGTCCCGGCCCGATCGCCACGTGCACCGAGCGTTCCCGCCCGAACACCGCCCCGAGCCGCGCCGCGTCCAGCGGCCGCACCACCCTGGTTTCGCGGCGCTGGACCAGCCGTTCCTGCTCGGCCAGGCTGCCATCGGACGCCTCGACCAGCAGGGCGCACTGCCCGGCGGCAATCTTTTCCTTCGCCTTCTCGAAACCGCACACGGCCTGACCGGCGCGGCGCGCCAGCCCGAGACGTTCTGCAATCCGCTGTTCCAGCGTGCTGGCCACGATTTCCGCCAAGCCAGACGGTGCCACCAGACGCCGCCCCGCCGCGCGGGAGAATGCGTTGGCCTTCACCGCCTTGTCTATCACATCCCGGCGCGCACTCAACCACAGCCCGCGACCGGGCAGGGTTGCAGCGGCGTCGAAAACCAGCGCATCCGACGCCAGCGCCTCCGGGGGCGCGACGAATCGCAGCATCGTCTCCCGCGGCAGGCGCGCGCGCGTCACCAGGCAGCGGCGCAGGGGCCCGTCCTCGGCCGCGTCGTCTTCCGCAAGCCCGGCCAGTGTGTCGGGATCAGCCAGCGTCCTGCTCTCCCTCGAACCAGTGGGCGCGCGCCGCCATGATGACGGCGTTCGCCGCATCCTCGTCCATCGCCTCGGCGCCGACGATCTCGATCAGCTCGTCGGAGGCGAGGTCGGCCAGATCGTCCAGCGTCTTCACCCCCTTCTCGCCGAGCGCCACCAGCATCGGCGCGGTCAGCCCCTCCGTCCCGGCGAGGTCGTCGGCAACGCCGAGGGCGCGGCGTTTGTCCTCAAGCTCGTTCGCCTTGCGTTCGAGCGCGGCCTCGGCGCGGCGCTGCAGCTCGGCGGCGATCCCCTCGTCGAACCCCTCGATGGAGGCCAGCTCATCGACCGGCGTGGCCGCAAGGTCGTCCACCCCCTCGAAGCCTTCCGTCACCAACAGGCCGGCGATCACGTCGTCGACATCGAGCGCCTCGACGAACAGGCCGGAGCGGCGGCGGAACTCTTCCTGCCGGCGCTCGCTTTCCTCGGCTTCGGTGAGGATGTCGATGTCCCAGCGGGTAAGCTGGCTGGCGAGGCGGACATTCTGGCCACGTCGGCCGATGGCGAGGCTGAGCTGGGTGTCGGGCACCACGACCTCGACCTTGCCGGCCTCCTCGTCGAGCACGACCTTGGACACTTCCGCCGGCGCCAGCGCGTTGACCACGAAGGTCGCCGGATTCGGGCTCCAGGGAATGATGTCGATCTTCTCGCCCTGCAGCTCGGCCACCACCGCCTGCACGCGCGAGCCGCGCATGCCGACGCAGGCGCCGACCGGGTCGATCGAGCTGTCGCGGCTGATCACCGCCATCTTCGCGCGCGAGCCCGGATCGCGGGAAACCGCCTTGATCTCGATGATCCCCTCGTAGATTTCCGGCACTTCCTGGGCGAACAGCTTGGCGAGGAAGCCGGGATGGGTGCGCGAGAGGAAAATCTGCGGCCCGCGCGGTTCCTCGCGCACATCGTAGATGAAGGCGCGCACCCGGTCGCCATTGTGCAGATTCTCGCGCGGAATCGTCTCGTCGCGCCGCAGCAACGCTTCCGAGCGGCCGAGATCGACCATGAGGTTGCCGTATTCGGTCCGCTTGACCACGCCGGTGATGATCTCGCCGACACGATCCTTGTATTCCTCGAACTGCCGCTTGCGCTCGTATTCGCGAACGCGCTGAACGATCACCTGCTTCGCCGTCTGCGCCGCGATGCGGCCGAAATCGATCGGCGGCAGCGGGTCGACCAGAAATCCGCCAACCTCGATCTCGGGCTTGAACTTCCGCGCGATATGGATCGGGATCTGGGTTTCCTCGTTCTCCACCGTCTCGACCGCCTCGGTCCAGCGCGAGAGGCGCACATCGCCGGTCTTGCGGTCGATCGTCGCCCGGATGTCCTTCTCGTGGCCATACTTGGCGCGGCCGGCCTTCTGGATGGCCTGCTCCATCGCCTCGAGCACTTCTTCACGGTCGATCTGCTTCTCGCGGGCGACCGCGTCGGCGACGAGCAGAAGTTCGGGGCGGGCTATGGCGGTGTCCATGGTCATCTCGCTCTGTTCACGGATCGTGGGTCAGTTGGCAGACGGCGGGGTTTCCGTCGCCTTGATGAGGTCTTCGGTCAGCACGAGCTTGGCGCGGCGGATATCGCCATGCGGCAGCTCCACCGTCTCGCCGGAATCGAGCTTCACCCGCGCATGGGCGGCATCGGCGCCAAGCACCGTGCCGGTCAGGCGCTTGCGGCCCGAGGCGGTCGGCACGTCGAGATCGATGCGGGCGAGATGGCCGGCATAGCGGTTCCAGTCCTTCACCCGGGTCAGCGGCCGGTCGATCCCGGCGGAACTGACTTCCAGCGTCCAGGCCGAGCTGATCGGATCATCGACGTCGAGCACCGCCGAAACCAGGTGGCTGATCCGCTCGCAATCATCGAGCGAAAGCTGGGTCTGGTCGGCGCGGTCAGCCATGATCTGCACGGTCGGCGTCTGCTTGCCCATGATCGCGACGCGCACAAGCTCGTAGCCGATCGATTCGAGGCCCGGCGCGATCAGCTCGGCGATCCGGCCCTCAAGGCCGCTATGGGTGGGTCTGGTATCGTTCACAGGAAACTCTCGGCATATCCGGAAAACAAAAAAGGCGGCCGGTAAGGGCCACCTCCATAACGCTGGAGATTTTGATTTCTCTCAATATAGACCGATCACCGCCCCCGGGCAAGGGCGGCGATCGTCCGGCGGCGGCTCAGCCCGCCGCGATGCGGCTGATCTGCTGCTTCATCGCGTCGAGCAGGGCACTCACCTCGCCGCCATGATCGTTGATCACGCTGGAATAATCGGAGCGCTCGGTGATCCTGAGCGACGTGCCCTCGACCACGACATCGACGATGCGCGGCGCGCCGCCCACCGTATCCACGACCCATTGCACATCCGCCGGCGACTGGCCCGGCCGGGTGACGGTGGTGGCGACCATCTGCCCCTCCGGCCCGGGCTTCGCCCCGTCCACCGCGAAGGTCACACCCTTGTAGGCGCGGATCTGGTTGGTGATGTTGTAGGCCAGCGTCTGGTGGAACAGATGCAGGTATTCCTGCTGCTGCGCCGGCGTCGCCACCCGCCAGTAGCGGCCGAGCACGAAGCGGCCGATCTGGTCGACCGCGACGATGCGGTCCACCAGCGCGCGCAGCTTGGCCGACTTGGCCTGGTTCGAGCCAGGCCCGTTGACGATCGAGACGAGCTGGTCGCCGGACTGCTTGATGAAGTCCCGGGCCGTCGTCGCGTCCGGTGCCGCGGCCAGGACGGTCGCGGGCAGCGCGCCGAGCATCGGCAGCACGGCGAATGCGCCGAGCAGAACGCGGCGGAAGGAAGCAGCCATGAGGGGAAATCCTTTCTGCTGTGGGTCGTCCCTGAAGCCCTACGGCGCGCCGTAGGGGCGCGGATGCATCGCGTTCCGCTCTTTCGCCGGATACCAGGCCGGCGGAGTCGCGATGTCGCGCTCGTTGATTGTCTTCAACTGTGCGGCACGATGTTGGCGATAAAGGCTCCGGAATGTGGCATAGGGGTCGAGCGACGATTTCTTGATGTTGCCGATCGTGCCGATCAGGTTGGCCCGCGTGTTGACCACGCCGAGCCCGTCCGAGCCATAATTGAAGATGGTCAGGCCGGTCGAGGGCGGGGCGGCGGCGGTGGGCGAGAGAAACAGCCCGGCGGGCAGCACCGCGGCATCCCGCAGGTCGGACGGGCCGGCGAAGGGCAGATAGAGATACGGCCCTTCCGGCACGCCATAGCCGGCCAAAGTGAGGCCGAGATCGGTATAGACCCGCCGGTAGCCGAGCGCGCCCGCGGGGTCGAAAATGCCGCCGATCCCCACCGTCGAGTTGAGGAGGAAGCGGACCAGCGTGGTTCCGGCGTCGCGCGGCTTGCCGGCGGCCATGAACTCGACGAGCTGCGCCGGCGCATCCATGTTGTTCATGAAATCGCCGACATGCTGGCGGATCGCCGGGGTGGTGACATGGCTGTAGCCCACCGCCACCGGCCGCAGCGCATAGGCATCCAGCACGTTGTCGAACCGGTAGAAGGCCTGGTTCGCCGGTTTCAGCGGATCGTTCTGCTGGCGATAGGCCTCGTAGGCCGCCTGGTTGCTCCGCGGCGGCGGCGTGGCGCAGCCGGCGAGCAGAACCGGCACGGCCAGCAACGACAGCAGCGATGTCTTGACGATACCCACGAGCCTCTCCTTGTCTCGGCGTCCGGAACGGCGCCGCATCGTTGCGTGGCGTCCGCCCGGGGGTCTGCCCGACCGGCGCGCACGCTCTATATCGCCGGTATGTAGCGTCGCGGCCGGGCGGATCAACAGCGCCTCTCGCCGCGGGCCAGCCTTGCCACCGGCGGCACTTGCTGCCACGAGACGACCGAGGAGTTTTCGATGAGTCACACCCCGCCCCGCGCCGTCCTGGAACGCTGGCTGTCCGGCCCGCGCATCGCCCCGCTGCCCGCCCGCGCGCAGCCGGCCCAGGCCCCGGCGATTTCGTTCGAATTCTTCCCGCCCAAGACCGAGGCGCTGGAAACCCAGCTCTGGGCCTGCATCCGCCGGCTCGAACCGCTGGCGCCGCGCTTCGTCTCGATCACCTACGGCGCCGGCGGCTCGACGCAGGAGCGCACCCACGCCACCGTCACCCGCCTGGTGCGGGAAACCACCCTTGTTCCGGCAGCGCATCTGACCTGCGTCGGCGCCTCGCGCGGCGAGGTGGATGATGTCGCCCGCCGCTACTGGGATGCCGGCGTGCGCCACATCGTCGCCCTGCGCGGCGATCCGCCGGGCGGCACCGCCTATGCGCCGCATCCCGAGGGCTACGCCTATGCGGCGGATCTCGTCGCCGGCCTCCGCCGCGTCGCCGATTTCGAGATCTCGGTTGCCGCCTATCCCGAAACCCATACCCAGGCGGCAAGTCCGCAGGCCGATCTCGACAACCTCAAGCGCAAGCTCGATGCCGGGGCAACGCGGGCGATCAGCCAGGTCTTCTTCGAGACCGGCCATTTCCTCGACTTTCTCGACCGCGCGCTGGCCGCCGGCATCACCGCGCCGATCATCCCCGGCATCATGCCGGTTTCGAATTTCGCCCAGGCGAAGCGGATCAGCGAGATGGCCGGCACCCATGTCCCGGCCTGGATGGGCGAGATGTTCGACGGGCTGGACGACGATGCCGAGACCCGCAAGATGGTCGCCGCCAGCATCGCCGCCGAGCAGGTCCGCACGCTGCAGGCCAACGGCATCGACGAGTTCCATTTCTACACCCTCAACCGCGCCGACCTCACTTACGCGATCGCGCGCATCCTGGGTGTGAAGCCGGCCAGGTGAGCGACTATCTCGACAGGCTGAACACCGCCCAGCGCGAAGCCGTCGAGGCGGTGGACGGGCCGGTTCTGGTGCTCGCCGGCGCCGGCACCGGCAAGACCCGCGTGCTGACCACCCGCTTCGCCCATATCCTCCTCACCCGCCGCGCCTTTCCGAACCAGGTGCTCGCCGTCACCTTCACCAACAAGGCGGCGCGGGAGATGCGCGAGCGCGTCTCCGCCCTGCTCGGCGAGCCGGCGGAGGGGCTCTGGCTCGGCACCTTCCACGCCCTCGCCGCGCGGATGCTGCGCCGCCACGCCGAGCTTGTCGGCCGCACCGCGAATTTCTCGATCCTCGACCCCGACGACCAGCTCCGCCTGCTCAAGCAGGTGATGGAAGCGCGGCGGATGGACGTGAAGCGCTTCACCCCGCAAGGGCTGATGGGCACGATCCAGCGCTGGAAGGATCGCGGCCTGCTGCCGGACCAGGTGCCGCGCGAGCTGGATATCGACTGGGGCGCCGAATCCGCGCGCGATCTCTACGCCGCCTATCAGGAGCGGCTGCAGGCGCTGAACGCGATGGATTTCGGCGACCTGCTGATGCTCGCGACCGACCTGCTGAAGCGCGAGCCCGAAATCCTCGCGCAATATCACCGCCGCTTCCGCTACATCCTGGTCGACGAATACCAGGACACCAACCTCGTCCAGTATTACTGGCTGCGCCTTCTGGCCCAGGCCTCGAAGAACATCTGCTGCGTGGGCGACGACGACCAGAGCATCTATTCCTGGCGCGGTGCGGAGATCGAGAACATCCTGCGCTTCGAGCAGGATTTCCCAGGTGCGAAAATTGTCCGGCTGGAGGCGAATTACCGCTCGACGGCGCCGATCCTGCGCGCCGCCTCGGCGCTGATCGCGCATAACGAGGGACGGCTCGGCAAGACGCTGCATGCCGGGCGGAACGATTCCGAGGGCGAGCAGGTCGAGGTGCTCGCCTTCTGGGATTCGGACGAGGAAAGCCGCGCCGTCGCCAGCCGGATCGAGGCGTTGCGCGCCGACGGCCACCGTCTCGCCGAATGCGCGGTGCTGGTCCGCGCCGGCTTCCAGACCCGCGGCTTCGAGGAGCGCTTCATCACCATCGGCCTGCCCTATCGCATCGTCGGCGGCCTGCGCTTCTACGAGCGGGCGGAAATCCGCGACGCCATCGCCTATCTGCGGGTGCTCGCCCAGCCGGCGGACGATCTCGCCTTCGAGCGCATCGTCAACACGCCCAAACGCGGCCTCGGCGACACCGCGCTGCGCACGCTGCACGACCGCGCCCGCGCCGATGGCGTCCCGCTCGCCGAGGCCGCCGCCCGCGTCGTCGCCGAGGGCGGGCTGCGCGGCAAGGCGCGGGACGGGCTGCGCGACCTGCTCGCCCAGTTCGCCGAATGGCGCGAGACCCTGCGGCTCGATGGCCATGTCGTCGCCCTCTCCACCCTGCTCGATGCGAGCGGCTACATCGCGATGTGGCAGGAGCAGAAAACGCCCGAGGCGGCCGGCCGGATCGAGAACCTGAAGGAGCTGGTCCGCGCCGTCGCCGAGTTCGAGACGCTCGGCGGCTTCCTCGAACATGTCGCCCTTGTGATGGACAACGACAACGAGCCGGACGACGACAAGGTCGTGCTGATGACGCTGCACGCGGCGAAGGGGCTGGAGTTCGACAGCGTGTTCCTCCCCGGCTGGGAAGAGGGCGTGTTCCCCAACCAGCGCTCCCTCGACGAGGGCGGCGGCCGCGCGCTCGAGGAGGAACGGCGCCTCGCCTATGTCGGCATCACGCGGGCGAAGCAGCGCGCCATCATCTCCCACTGCGCCAACCGCCGGATCTACGCCAACTGGCAGAGCAGCGTGCCATCCCGCTTCATCGAGGAACTACCGGAGGACGCGATCCGCACCGGCGGCTCCGCGTCACTCGCGCAGCGCAACGCGCCGCCCGTCTTCGCCACCGCGCGCCCGCTGGTCGCCGCACGGCGGGCGAGCGGCGAGCACGCCGATGCCTGGGCCGCCACCCCGCGCCCACCCCGCACCGACAGGATCACCGAAGGAACCCGCGTGTTTCACCAGAAATTCGGCTATGGCGTCGTGATCGACGCGGAAGACGACCGGCTCGACATCCGGTTCGACAATGCGGGCGAAAAACGCGTGCTCGACCGTTTCGTGGAACGGGCGTGATGGCGCGGGGGAGCGCGGAAATGCTCGAGCGCGTCACCGTGACGGTGCCGGAGTCAGCACTCGAATCCTTCGAGGCGGCGCTGGCTTCCTGCTGCCGCAGCGTCGGCTTCTTTCTCGACGAGGCGAACGATACCTGGATCGTCGAAGGGCTGCGCGAGCCAGGCGGCGCGGATGGCGACCTCGCCGCCGCCCTGCTGCTGGCCGCGGCCGCGAGCGGCGTCAGCCCCGCGGTCGAGCGGGCGCTGGTGCCGGCCGGCGGCTGGCTCGCCCGCAGCTACGAAGGTTTCCCCGAACAGCTCATCGGACGCCGCTTCGCCATTCGCGGCACCCATGTCACAACCCCGCACGTGCCCGGCCGCATCACCATCCTGCTCGATGCCGGCCTCGCCTTCGGCACCGGCGAACACGGCTCGACGCGCGGCTGCCTGCTGGCGCTGGAGCGGCTCGCGAAACGGCGCGCGCCGGGCCGAATCCTCGATCTCGGCACCGGCTCGGGCATTCTCGCCATCGCCGGAGCAAAGATCTGGGGAAAGCCGGTCCTCGCCACCGATATCGACCAGCGGGCGGTCCGGGTCGCCAGCGCCAACGCGGCGCTCAACGGTGTCGCTCCGCTGCTGCGCGTCATCCGCTCGGAGGGCTGGTCGGCGCCGCTGCTCGCCCGCCGCGCGCCCTATGATCTGGTTTTCGCCAATATCCTCGCCCGGCCGCTGGTCGCCATGGCGCATGAACTGGCGGCGCATCTCGCCCCCGGCGGCACCGCCATTCTCGCCGGCCTGCTCGGCCGTCAGGCGCGCTGGGTGATGTCGGCGCATCGCCGCCACGGCCTCGTCCTCAAGGGCCGGATCGACGACGGCGAATGGACAACGCTGATCCTCGGCAAGGGCCGCCTGGCCCCGGACAGCAGAAACCCGGGCTGAGGCTGGCCGCCCGCCCGGGTTTCTCCAGTCATTCGAGCGCGATGGATCAGATCGGGCGCTTGAACGTCCCGTTCAGCACGGCGCGGATATCGGCGCGGCCGATGCCGAGATCCGCCAGCTCGCGGTCGCTCAGGCTCTGCAGTTCACGATAGGCCTCGCGCGCGGCGCGGCGCTCGGCGAACCAGGCGCCAATGCGGGCGAACCCGTTCGCCGCCAGCCGGGCGCTGTCGACCAGAGCCGCGTCGATCGCTGCGGTATGGGCCGCCATCGTGTTGGCGGCCGGGACAGTGCGCTTGTTGTGTGTCGTGGAAGACATGATACTTCACCGTTGTTTAAGGAGCCAAACCTCGATGCGGACAGTCATTGCCGTGCCATCCGTCACCGTGTTTTCGCAGTGCAACATAAGGGCGGCGACTTGGTTTGGGGAGCGATACGTTGCTTTGTCAGCCATGCGTAAAATCGATGGGAATTTTATTAAGATATGATGAAAACGCAGATCGGTTCCCTCCGAAACACGCTGCGCGCACAGGGGCTCGACGGCTTCATCCAACCGCGGAGCGACGAGTTCCTCGGTGAATACGTGCCCGACTCGGCGGCGCGGCTGGCCTTTCTGACCGGCTTCACCGGCAGCGCCGGCCTCGCCATCGTGCTGGCCGACCGCGCCGCCGTCTTCTCCGATGGCCGCTACACGCTGCAACTCGCCGAGCAGACCGATCCTGCGATCTGGGAGCGGCGTCACATCGTCGAGACCCCGCCGGTCGAATGGCTGAAAGCCGCCGCCCCCGGCGCGCGGATCGGCTACGATCCCTGGCTGATGACGGCCAACGCCGTCGCCGTCTATGCCGATGCCGGGTTCACCATGGTGCCGGTGGCCAACCCGATCGACCCGCTCTGGACCGACCGCCCGGCCCCGCCTTCCTCGCCCGCCCTCGCGCATCCGCAGGAACATGCCGGGGAGTCCGCCGCCGCCAAGCGCGCCCGCATCGCCGAAACCATCGCGCAGGACGGGGCCGACGCGGTCATGCTGACCGACCCGCACGCCGTCGCCTGGCTGTTCAACCTGCGCGGGGCGGACCTGCCGCATACGCCGATCGTGCTCTGCTTCGCCCTGCTCCGGCGCGACGCCACGGCGATCATCTTCATCGACCCCGCGCGGGTGCCGCCGGCGACGCGCGCGCATCTCGGCGCCGGCGTCGAGATCGTCCCCCGCGCGGCGCTGGAACAGGGCCTCGCCGCGCTGCGCGGCCAGCGCGTCCGCCTCGACCCGGCGACGGCGCCGATCCGCTTCAGCCAGCTGCTCGGCGATGCCGGGGCGATCACGGTTTCCGGCGGCGATCCCTGCGTCCTGCCGCGCGCGATCAAGAACCCGACCGAGCAGGAAGGCGCCCGCGCCGCCCACCGGCGCGACGGTATCGCGCTCTGCCGCTTCCTCGCCTGGTTCGCCGAAACATCATCCGAAGGCGGCCAGACCGAGCGGAGCGCGGCGGCGCAGCTGCTCGCCTGCCGCGCCGCCGCCCCGGGCTTTCACGGCGAGAGCTTCCCCGCCATTTCCGGCGCCGGCGAGCACGGCGCCATCATCCATTACAGCGTCACCCCCGCCTCGGACCGGCCGATCCGCCGCAACGAGATCTACCTGATCGACAGCGGCGGCCAGTATCCCGATGGCACGACGGACGTGACCCGCACGCTCTGGACCGGGCCGGACGCGCCGCCGCAGGCGCTGCGCGACCGCTTCACCCGCGTGCTCGCCGGCCATGTCGCCCTCGCCCGCGTGCGCTTCCCGCAAGGCACGTCGGGCCCGCAGCTCGACGCGCTCGCCCGCGCGCCGCTCTGGGAGGCGGGGCTCGATTTCGATCACGGCACCGGCCACGGCGTCGGCTCCTATCTCTCGGTGCATGAGGGGCCGGTGAGCTTCCACCGGCTGGCGAAGCCGGTGCCGCTGGCCCCCGGCATGATCCTGTCCGACGAGCCCGGCTATTACGAACCCGGCGGCTACGGCATCCGGCTGGAAAACCTGCTGCTGGTCGTCCCGGCGCCGGTCGAGGGTGCGAAACCGTTCCTCGAATTCGAGCCGCTCACCCTCGCCCCGTTCGACCGCCGGCTGATCGACCCTGCCCTGCTCACCCCCGCCGCCCGCGCCTGGCTCGACGCCTATCACGCCCGCGTGCTGGCGACGATCGGCCCGGATCTCGGCGCCGCGGCGCGCGCCTGGCTCGAAGCCGCCTGCGCGCCGCTGTAATGCCGCGATAAACTCAGCCGACCGAGGCCCGCAGCGCCGCCCCCGCGGCCAGCGGGGCGATCGGCAGGAACAGCGCGAGCAGCCCGCCGAGCATGGCCAGTTCGGCGAAGGGCGACTGCGCCACCGCCCCCGCCGCGCCGAAGATCACCGCCGGGATCATCAGCGGCAGGGCGATCAGCGGCAGCAGCACCGTGCCGCCGCGCGCGCCCAGCGTCACCGCCGCACTCATCCCGCCCACCAGCGAGAGCAGCATCGTCCCCGGCAGCAGCGTCGCCAGCAGCTGCGGCACCGCATCGCCGCCGAGCCGCAGCATGATCGCGACCGGCCCGGCGATGAGCAGCAGCGGCAGCCCCGTGGTCAGCCAGTGTCCGACGATCTTGCCGAGCGCCACGGCGCTGGCCGGCAGGCCGGAGAGCATCAGCTGGTCGAGCGAGCCATCCTCGAAATCGGCGGCGAACAGCCGGTTGAGCGGCAGCAGCGCCGCCAGCAGCGCGATCACCCAGACCACCCCCGGCGCGATGCCGGACAGCACATTGGCCGAGGGCCCGATCGCGAAGGCGAACAGGCTCGCCGCGATCACGAAGAACAGGAGCGAGGCAACCGAGTCGCCGGCATGGCGGAGGGCGAGGATCAGCTCGCGGCGGATCAGCGCGAGAAAGGGTTTCATGCCGCCTGCCCCGCAAGGTCGAACGGCCGCGCGCCGGGCAGGTCGAGCGGCAGATGCGTCGCCGCGATCACCATGCCGCCAAGGCCGAGATGCCGCGCGATATTGGCTTCGAGCCGCCGCACCGAGGCGGCGTCGAGCCCGGTGGTCGGCTCGTCGAGCAGCCAGAGCGGTGCGGCCGAAAGCGCGAGGCGCGAGAGCGCCAGCCGCCGCCGCTGCCCCGAGGAGAGCAGCCGCGCCGGCAGATCGGCGAACCGTTCGAGGTCAACGCTGGCCAACGCGGCCAGCACCTCGGCGCGCGGGCGCCTGCGGTCGAGGCCGAGATTTTCCGCCACGCTCAGCCCCGGCTTGATCGCGTCGGCATGGCCGACGAAGCACAGCCGCGCCGCGTGCAGCGGCGGATCGTCGAGCGCATCCGCCCCCTCCCACAGCAGCGCGCCGGCGGCCGGCGGCGTCAGCCCGGCCACCAGCCGGATCAGCGATGACTTCCCCGCCCCGTTCGGCCCGACCAGCACCAGCGCCCCGCCCCGCTCCAGCCGGAACGAGATGTCGCGGAACACGAGACGTTCGCCGCGGATCGCGGCGAGGCCCTTCGCTTCCAGCATGGCTAGCGACCGGCGCAGGACATGGACGCGGGGGCCACGCCGTGATTAAAGCGGCGCGAAACCGGGTTTTGCTGCGGCGCAACGCGCCGCAGTGGCGCGCGAAGAGGAGCGAACGCGATGAGCATGATCGGACGGGACAGTCTGCAAGTGGAAAAGACGCTGAGCGTCGATGGAAAGGACTACGCCTATTTCGCACTCAATGCCGCCGCTGAAAAGCTCGGCGACATTTCCCGCCTGCCGCGGACACTGAAAATCCTGCTGGAGAACGTCCTGCGCTTCGAGGACGGCTCGGCCTGCACGGTCGATGACGCGAAGGCGCTGGTCGAGTGGACCGCGCAGGCCCATTCCGACAAGGACGTGCCGTTCCGCCCGGCGCGCATCCTGATGCAGGATTTCACCGGCGTGCCGGCGGTGGTCGATCTCGCGGCGATGCGCGACGGCATCCTGCGCCTCGGCGGCAAGGCCGAGAAGGTCAACCCGCTGGTCCCCGTCGATCTCGTCATCGACCACTCGGTGATGGTCGACGTGTTCGGCCGCAAGGACGCGCTGGAAAAGAACGTCGACATCGAGTTCGAGCGCAACGGCGAGCGCTATGAATTCCTCCGCTGGGGCCAGGAGGCGTTCGACAATTTCCGCGTCGTCCCGCCCGGCACCGGCATCTGCCACCAGGTCAACCTCGAATATCTCGCCCAGACCGTCTGGACCTCGGCGTCCAACGGCAAGAGCTATGCCTATCCGGACACGCTGTTCGGCACCGACAGCCACACCACGATGGTCAACGGCCTCGGCGTGCTCGGCTGGGGTGTCGGCGGCATCGAGGCCGAGGCCGCCATGCTCGGCCAGCCGATCGCCATGCTGATCCCCGACGTGATCGGCTTCCGCCTCACCGGCAGCCTGCGCGAGGGCATCACCGCGACCGACCTGGTGCTCACCGTCACCCAGATGCTGCGCAAGAAGGGCGTCGTCGGCAAGTTCGTCGAATTCTACGGCGAGGGTCTCGACCACCTGCCGCTGGCAGACCGCGCGACGATCGCCAACATGGCGCCGGAATATGGCGCCACCTGCGGCTTCTTCCCGGTCGATGGCATCACGCTCGACTACATGCGCCTCTCCGGCCGCGACGAGCACCGCATCAAGCTGGTCGAGGCCTATGCCAAGGCCCAGGGTCTGTGGCGCGAAGGCGCCGACCCGGTCTTCTCCGACACGCTTGAACTCGATCTCTCCACCGTCGAGCCCTCGCTCGCCGGGCCGAAGCGCCCGCAGGACCGGGTGGCGCTGTCGCAAGCCTCGTCCGCCTTCGACGCCGAGCTGACCAAGGGTCTCGGCGTTCCCGCCGGCAATGTCGGCGCCACCGCCGAGGTGAAGGGAAAGAATTTCTCGATCACCCATGGCGACGTGGTGATCGCCGCGATCACCTCCTGCACCAACACCTCCAACCCTTCGGTGCTGATCGCCGCCGGCCTCGTCGCCCGCAAGGCCCGCGCCCTCGGCCTCACGCCGAAGCCCTGGGTCAAGACCTCCCTCGCCCCCGGCTCGCAGGTCGTCACCGAATATCTCAACCGCGCCGGCCTGCAGGACGATCTCGACGCGCTCGGCTTCGAAACGGTCGGCTATGGCTGCACCACCTGCATCGGCAATTCCGGCCCGCTGGATGACGCGATCGCCGATGCGATCGAGGACAACAAGCTGGTCGCCGTCTCGGTGCTGTCGGGCAACCGCAATTTCGAGGGCCGCGTGCATCCGAACGTGCGGGCGAACTACCTCGCCTCGCCGCCGCTGGTCGTCGCCTACGCGCTGCTCGGCACCATGCGCAAGGACATCACCAAGGACCCGATCGGCAAGGACAAGAACGGCAACGACGTCTTCCTGAAGGACATCTGGCCGACCACCGTCGAGATCGCCGCGATGGTGCAGTCCTCGCTCACCCGCGAGATGTTCCTCGATCGCTATGGCGACGTGTTCAAGGGGCCGAAGCAGTGGCAGGCGATCGCCGTCGAGGGCGAGTCGGACACCTATCGCTGGTCCGACAGCTCGACCTACGTCAAGAACCCGCCCTATTTCGAGGGCATGACGAAGGAGCCGGCGCCGGTGAAGGATATCGCGGGCGCGCGCATCCTGGCCCTGCTCGGCGACTCCATCACCACCGACCACATCTCCCCGGCCGGCTCCTTCCGCAAGACCACCCCGGCCGGCGAATACCTGCTCGAGCGCCAGATCCAGCAGAAGGACTTCAACTCCTACGGCTCGCGCCGCGGCAATCATGAAATCATGATGCGCGGCACCTTCGCCAATATCCGCATCCGCAACGAGATGCTGGACAATGTCGAGGGCGGCTACGCGAAGCACTTCCCCTCGGGCGAGCAGCTGTCGATCTACGACGCGGCGATGCGCTACCGCAACGAGGGCGTGCCGCTGGTGGTCTTCGCCGGCCGCGAATACGGCACCGGCTCCTCGCGCGACTGGGCGGCGAAGGGCACCGTGCTGCTCGGCGTCAAGGCGGTCGTCGCCGAAAGCTTCGAGCGCATCCATCGCTCGAACCTGGTCGGCATGGGCGTGCTGCCGCTGGTCTTCAAGGATGGCATGACCCGCAAGACGCTGGAGCTGAAGGGCGACGAGACGATCGACATCGTCGGCCTCGAAACCCTCTCGCCGCGCATGGATCTCGACATGGTCATCCGCCGCGCCAACGGCACGACCGACAAGGTCTCGCTGCTCTGCCGCGTCGATACCGCCGACGAGGTGCTCTACTACCAGAACGGCGGCATCCTGCATTACGTGCTGCGCAACATGGCCAAGGCCGCCTGAGCGCGACCCCGCCGCCCCTTGACGGGGGCGGCCGCATGACGGCTTGAAGAGAGGCCGGCGCCGGAATCACGGCGCCGGCCTTTTCGCTGTCGGGAGGAAGAATGACCAAGGAACGCGTGCTGGTCACCGGAGGGGGAGCGGGCATCGGGGCGGCAACCGCCGCCCGCTGCCGCGATGAGGGCTACGAGGTCGTGGTGATCGACCGGGTGGGCGATGGCATCGTCGCCGACCTGTCCGACCCGGCCGCGACCGAGGCGGCCCTGGCCGAGGCGCTGCGCGGCGGGCCGATCACCCGGCTGGTCAACAATGTCGGCACCGTCCGCCCCGCCCCGGTCGAGGCGCAGACCGTCGCCGACCTCGACGCCGTGGTCTCGCTCAACCTGCGGTGCAGCCTGCAATGCGTGCAGGCGCTGCTGCCCGGCATGAAGGCGGCGGGGTTCGGCCGCATCGTCAACATCGCCTCGCGCGCGGCACTGGGCAAGGAAGACCGCACCGCCTATGCCGCGACCAAGGCGGGGCTGATCGGCATGGCGAAGGTCTGGGCGCTGGAACTCGGCCGCTTCGGCATCACCGCCAACGCCGTCGGCCCCGGCCCGATCCGCACCGAGCTGTTCGATCGGGCAAACCCGCCGGACGATCCGCGCACCGCGGCGATCATCGAGGCCATCCCGGTCCGCCGGGTCGGCACCCCGGCGGACGTCGCGCACGCGATCGCCTATCTGCTCGACCAGCGCAGCGGCTTCGTCACCGGCCAGGTGCTCTATGTCTGCGGCGGCATGACGGTCGGCGCCGCCGGAGCCTAGCGTCCCGAACCTGAAATCCGGTGGATTTCAGATTCAACGTGGACACTAGAAAAAGCAATAATCTAGTGGCCCGCTTGTCCCTGAAATTCCCCCAACGAATTTCAGGAACAGGGCACTAGAGCATCATCCGATCGGATGGAGTCATCTGATCGGAAACCGCTCTAATCCGCGGCGGCGAGCGCCAGTTCCGCCATCTCGCCGGCAAACGCCCGGTGCGGCGCCGGCCGGCCGATCGCGTGATGGTCGAGCCCCGCCGCGCGCATCGCCGCCGGGTCGAACACGTTGCGCAGATCGACGACGACGCGCCCGCGCATCATCGCGCGCAGCCAGTCCGGCGCAAGGGCGCGGAACTCGTTCCACTCGGTCACCAGCACCGCGCCATCCGCGCCGGCCAGCGCCGCCGCGGCTCCCGGCGCATAGACCACCCCGTCCGGCAGGTCCCGCCGCGCCTGCTCCATGCCGGCCGGATCGTAGGCCACCACCTCGGCGCCAAGCTCGACCAGCCGGTGCACGATGGGGATCGCCGGGGATTCGCGCATGTCGTCGGTCTCCGGCTTGAAGGTCAGGCCCAGCACCGCGATCCGCCGCCGCCGCACCGTGCCGCCGAAGGCTGCGAGAATCCGCCCGGCCATCGCCGCCTTGCGCGCCTCGTTCACATTCACCACGGTCTCGACCAGCCGCGCCGGCGCGTGCGCATCCTGTGCGATCCGCATCAGCGCCTGGGTATCCTTCGGGAAGCACGAGCCGCCGAAGCCGGGGCCGGGATGCAGGAATTTCGGGCCGATCCGCCGGTCGAGCCCCATGCCGCGGGCGAGTTCGTGAACATCCGCCCCGACCTGCTCGCACAGATCCGCCATCTCGTTGATGAAGGTGATCTTCATCGCGAGGAAGGCGTTGGTCGCGTATTTGATCAGCTCCGCCGTCTCCAGCCCGGTGCGGAGCAGCGTCACCCCGGCCGGGTTGAGCGGGCGGTAGAGCGCGCGCAGCACCGCCTCGGCCTGCGCGCTGTCG